>JAYUSD010000127.1:0-8479 GCA_043755865.1 Variovorax sp.
CCTGATACGGTGCAAGCGCTGGGGCACAATGTGCCCCGCGTGCTGATGATGGTGTTTGGTGCGGGCGCGGCGCTGGCTGGTCTAGCGGGTGTAATTGGCGGCAGCACGTTTGTGACGGAGCCGAATATGGCTGCTGCTGTCGGCTCGGTCATATTCGTCGTCGTTGTCGTAGGCGGTATGGGCTCGCTCTCAGGGGCGTTTTTGGCATCGATTTTGATCGGTGTGATTCAAACTTTCGCCGTAGCGTTTGATACATCCATCATCACAGTGGCCGCGCAACTCGGCTTCGAGCTCTCGGATGCTGCAAAAAATAATTCTGTGATCAAGCTCACGATTTCGCAGGTTGCGCCGATTCTGCCGTATCTCTTTTTGGTGTTGATCCTTATCTTCCGGCCTAAGGGCTTGCTTGGCACGAGGGAGGGCTGATCATGTCTAAATCACATTACGAATTTAAGCCTTTCAACGTGGGGCGATTTGTCGTCTGGGGGCTATTTGCCTTGGTGTTGTTGTTTGCGCCACTGATTTTTAACAGTGGACTCTCCACGATGATGTTGGCGCAGATGGGCATCGCTATCATTGCTTGCTTGTCTTACAACATGTTGCTTGGCCAAGGCGGCATGCTGAGCTTTGGCCATGCGGTGTACACCGGCTTAGGGTCGTATCTCGCGATTCACGCCCTCAACATCGCATCCAAAGGCACGTTGGCCATTCCTGTCAGCTTAATCCCGATGGTAGGCGGGATTGCGGGCTTGGGCTTTGCTGTGCTCTTTGGCTTTGTGACCACCAAAAAGGCCGGCACAACTTTTGGCATGATTACATTGGGCATGGCTGAGCTGGTGTTTGCCATGTCGCTCATGTTTTCTGAATTTTTTGGCGGCGAGGCAGGCATATCGAGCAATCGTGTGATGGGGCAGCCGTTTTTCGGCATCACGTTTGGCCCGGCGATTCAGGTGTATTACTTGATCGCGGCCTACACTTTTGTGAGCGTTGTGCTGATGTTTGCTTTCACGCGCACACCGCTTGGGCGCATGCTCAATGCTGTGCGAGACAATCCAGAACGCGTGGAATTTGTAGGCTACAACACGCAGCGTGTGCGCTACATGGCCTTTATCATTTCAGGTTTCTTTGCAGGCATTGCTGGCGGGCTGGGTGCGATTTTGTTTGAGATCGTGACGGCGGAAGTGGTGCATGGTGCGCGCTCTGGCGCTTACCTTTTATTCACCTTCTTAGGCGGAGCAACATTTTTCTTCGGCCCGATCATTGGCGCCGTGCTGATGGTGTTGGCTTTTGTGTTGCTCTCAGAATTCACCAAAGCTTGGCTTCTGTATCTCGGCCTGATTTTCCTGTTCATGGTGATGTATGCCCCCGGCGGTATTGCTTCGCTCATCATGATGAATCTGCGCGTAGCTGCGTTTGGATTTTTGCGAAAACTTTGGGTGAGTTATCTGGGCTTGGTGATTTGCGGTTTGATCATTTTGCTCGGCGCAGGCGCGATGATTGAGATGCTGTATCACTTGCAGCTCAACGTGGCACTCGGCAGCCAGATGAAATTCGTGGGCATTCCGCTTGATGCAAAGGGGCTCAACAGTTGGTTTGGCGCAGGCTTTGTGTTGATCACTGGCTTGGGATTATTTGAAATCGCGCGGCGGCAATTCTCCAAAGAATGGAGCCAGATTCAAGAAGATATTGAAAAAGAGATCAAGCGAAGGGAGGCTGCGCTATGAGCCAACCCATTTTGGAATTAAAAGATCTGCGCAAGAGCTTCGGTAAAACCGAAATTATTCGCGGTGTGAATCTCGCCGTGTATGCCGGCGAGCGCATCGCCGTGATTGGGCCGAATGGCGCTGGAAAATCCACGCTGTTTAATTTGATCTCTGGCCGCTTTGAGCCCAGCAGCGGCGAGATGCTATTGAAGGGTCAGCGTATCAACGGCAAAAAGCCTTACGAGATCAACCGTATGGGGCTCTCGCGCAGCTTCCAGATCACTAATATTTTCCCCAAGCTCAGCGTGTTTGAAAATCTGCGCTGCGGCGTTTTATGGAGCTTGGGCTACAAATATTCTTTCTGGAAATTCTTGGCCGATTTGGATGACGCGAATGATCGCGCCGATCAGCTTATGGAGATGATCAAGCTCGATAAAAAGCGCGATGTGTTGGCAATGAATTTGACGTATGCCGAGCAACGCGCCTTAGAGATCGGCATCACGATTGCAGGCGGCGCAGAAGTTATTCTGCTAGATGAGCCTACTGCCGGCATGAGCAAGACGGAGACGACGCGCTTCATCAAACTGATTCGTGAAGTGACTGAAGGCAAAACGCTTTTGACGGTGGAGCACGACATGGGCGTGGTCTTTGGCCTCGCTGACAAAATTGCCGTGGTCGTCTATGGCGAAGTGCTTGCTTTTGACGAGCCAGAGGCTGTGCGTGCCAACGCTAAAGTGCAAGAAGCGTATCTAGGCTCGCCGGTCGCTGATGGCCAGGCTGGAGGACATTGATCATGAGCAACGAACTCTTAAAAATTGACAATCTCCACGGCTACTATGGCAAAAGTCATGTGCTGCATGGCGTGAGCTTCTCAGTGGGGAAGGGCGAGATCGTCGCGCTCTTAGGCCGCAACGGTTCAGGTCGGAGCACCACGGCCAAAGCCATCATGGGCTTGGTCGATTGCACGGGCTCGATGAAATGGCGCGACGAAGAAATCTTGGGCAAAAAAGCCTTTGAGGTGGCGCATATGGGTCTAGGCTACGTTCCAGAAAACCGCGACATCTTCCCGACGCTCACTGTGCATCAAAATCTCATGCTCGGCCAAAAACGCGGCGCAAAGAATCCACGCTGGGGCTTTGACGACATGTACACCATGTTCCCCCGCTTGAAGGAGCGCCAACACACCGAAGCCGGCGTGATGAGCGGCGGCGAGCAACAAATGCTCACGCTCTGCCGCACCCTCATGGGCGACCCCGATCTCATCATCATCGACGAGCCCACCGAAGGCCTAGCGCCCAAGATCGTGGAGCTCGTTGGCCAATACCTCAAAGAGCTCAAAAAACGTGGTGTGAGCGTACTACTCATTGAGCAAAAGCTAACCATTGCCATGGCGATTTCAGACCGAGCCTTGGTCATGGGCCACGGCAGCATCGTGTTCACCGGCACACCAGAGAGCCTTCGCGCCGATCCGTATATTCGCAAAGAGTGGTTAGAAGTTTAAGCATTTCGAGCAGTTAGCCGGCATAGATATTGCGTGGAGTGCTATCGAATTAATAGCGTTGACTGGGAGCGAAAACTGGGGTCAGATCACAATTAACGAAAACTGGGGTCAGATCACGAAAACTGGGGTCAGATCACAATTAATTCCGCACTCACTTCGCTTTCGCTAGCCACGTCCCGAATTATTTGTGCTCTGACCCCACTTTTCGCGGCCCACGCCAAAACTTTTATTTTTGCAAACACTGTTTGCATGCAACCGTTCCACGCTACCCGCTCGCCTGCGTCGTACCATCGGGCATTTGCCCCAGCAAATTTTTTGAAAACACACGCGATAAAGGTCGTCACAATCCAACCCTCACCCCGCGCGCCTTCCAAAAAATTTCTGATTCAAACGCCCAATGGTTTCCGCTGGGTAGAAGGCTGCTGGCGTCGCTGGAAGCCAACGTGATCTTAGTGTTCCGCTGCAACGACGGACTACTCGTGTTTAATTAAATGCTCAGATCATTCCAACTTGGCAGATTGTGTTTTTTTCGACCATAGTAGTAGTAAGCCGCCATACATAATCCAAAAAGCAAGCCGGCCACGATGACACGCAACGCAACTACTCTGAATGACATGGTCGTAGGCGACCAGACAAGAAGCCAGATAAGCAACCCATACCCCGCGCTAAATGCTGAGCCTGCTACAAGAGCTGCTCCCCAAAAAGTAGCATAATGCGGCGGTGGAACATCGAAACCTAAGCTCCAAAGCATACGGACAAACGGTGGCGCATAGTTACTCCGCCAAATACCGGTCTTGCTTAGTCGAACAAGCGCTAGCTGGCGTTTTAAACGATCTGACATCAGGAACTCCTATCGTAAATTAGAACAATATATCTAGCGTCTTAATTACGATTCTATCGAACCAACTTTTGACAATTACTAAATTTGTACCGCAGTTTTGAAGCAGCGCTTATCTGTATTCAACATTCAAATTATCTATCCAGCGGAAACCATTGGGTGGTTGAATCAGAAATTTTTTGGAAGGCGCGCGGGGCGAGGGTTGGATTGCGGCAATCTGAATCGCGTGTGTTTTCAAAAAATTTGCTGAGGCAACTGCCCGATGGTACGACGCGGGCGAGCGGGTGGCGTGGAATGGTTGCGTTCAAACAGTAGTCGCAAAAATGAAGTGATTGGCGTGCGCCGCAAAAATTGGGGTCAGAGCAAAATTTCGGCTGTGCGTTGTTTCGCGCCGGAAAAGTTGTCGTCCTGAATTTTGATCTGACCCCATTTTTTGCTACATAGCCTGTGTTTCGCGCAAACTCACCAAGCCGATGCCAGATGCATCAAACCCGCCATCAACGGCTAAGCATTGTCCGTTGACATACGAAGCTTGCGAGCTACAAAGCCAAAGTACAGCTCTTGCGATCTCGGCTTCAGAGCCATAGCGAGCCAGAGGAATCGTGTCGTGATAATCGCGGCGGATCTCTGGGCTGTGGACGGCTTTGGCCATTGCCGTCTCGACCGGGCCGGGGGCGACTGCGTTGCAGCGAATGCCTTGGTTGCCTAGTTCCACGGCTTGTTGTTTGGTGAGGTGGATGAGAGCGGCTTTGCTGGTGCCGTAGGCGACGCGTAGACTGCTGGCGCGTAGGCCGGAGATGGAGGCAATATTGACGATGCTGCCCTTTTCTTGGCCTCGGGTATTACCCGATTCACTCTGATTGCCAGCGTTTTTCAACATATGCGGCGCGCAGGCTTGCGTGCAGAGGAAGGGGCCGGTGAGATTGACGTCGATGACGCGCTGCCAATCACGTGCGGTGTGCTCCAGCAACGGCTTGAAGACTGCGATGCCTGCGTTATTCACCAAATGATCGATGCGGCCAAAGGCTTGCATAACTGCTGCTACGGCCGCTTGTACATCAGCCTCAGACGATACATCGCAGGGCAGGGCAATCGCCTGCTGCGCGCTCCAACCTTCTGTTTGCACGACCTGATGCAGCAACTCAGATTCAACATCAAGCAGCGCCACGCGCGTGCGTTGCGCTACGAACTGGCGAGCGATTTCTAGGCCGATGCCGCGCGCTGCTCCGGTGATGATGGCGACGGCTGGATTGGAAGGCGATGAAATTGGGGATGTCATGGGGAGATTACTTTCAGTGTTTTTCTGCTGGGCAAGAGCAAGCGGCGCAGATCATCCGGGATGACTGGTGGCAAGCTGCGATGAGCATTGTTTGACGCAATTTCTTGCGCAAGAAATTCTGCGCACAAAGCCGAAAAGCTCAAGCCGCGCGAGCCCATGGCGGTGCAGACATAGAGGCCGCGCTCCAGCTCGCCGACGATGGGCAGGCGATCTGACGTGGTGCAGCGGCTGCCTTGCCAGCTCTGCACTCGGCTACTGGCGAATTGCTCGTTGATTGAGGGCAAGGCATCAGCGGGCAACAGCTTTACCAAACGCGCTTGATTGGCCTGCAGGTTGGCGGCTTGCTGCTCCTCTGGCGATGCATAGATCTCTCGCTCGTAAGTAGCACCGCTGAGCCAGAATCTGCCGCCTGCGCCATCCGATACGCCGCCGATGAAATGCCCGTTGCCGTTGATCAGGGCATGTTCCAAGCTCGCATCGCTCGGCCAAGCGCCGAATGCCACAGCGCCGCTCACGTTATCCATGGTGAGCGGATGGCCGCATTGCGCGAGCAGGCTGCCGGCTTGCGCACCGGCTGCGATGATGATTGCATCGGCCTGCGCGATGATCTGGCCTTGCGCATCCAGCGCCTGCCAACCCGCCCCGCCGCGCTTGAGTGCGGCCACGCTGGCCTTTTGCGCTGCGATGCCCGGCTGCGCGAGCCAAGCTTGCGCGAGGGCTTGCGGCTTGATCCACGCGGCTCTTTTGTGTCGCACCGCTGCTTGACTCGCTTCATACCAATCGAGCAGCAGCGCAGCGCCTTGGCGCAGGCGAGCGTTTTTCTCAGGATGAAAAAGCAGCTTTTGCTCTAGGAAACTGCTTTGCCAATCGAGGCCTTCGCGCAGCAGCGCGCGGGCATGCGAGAGCGTGAGCGATACGCCGATGCGCGATAGCTGCGAGAGCTCGATATCGTCGGCGGAAAGGTGCGCAGCAAGCAAACCAACGGGAAGCTCCGATGCGCCGCCGCCTTGGCTTAAAACGGTGACTTCGCAGCCGCGTTTAGCGAGTGATTGAGCGCAAGCCGCACCTGCCAAGCCCGCGCCGATCACTATTATTTTGATAGCTGCTCCCGCAGGTTGTATGCCGGCCACAGGGCTAAAATGCTTAAATCCTAACGATCAAGGCGCAGGCGGCACATAGCCTGCCGCCGCATCCGCGCCGCCGCCAAAAAAGTGATTCTCCATCTGGCGAGCCAGATATTGCCGCGCGCGCTGATCAGCGAGATTCAAACGGTTTTCATTCACGAGCATGGTTTGATGCTTAAGCCAATCGGCCCAAGCTTGCTTGCTGACTTGCTCATAAATGCGCTTGCCCAGCTCGCCGGGATAGGTGGGCATGGCGAGCCCTTCAGATTCGATGCCAAGTTTGATGCAGTTGACCATGCGTGTCATAAAAGTCGTCTTTCAAAAATAATCAATAACTATAAAAACAATAGCACTGCGCGCATATTCTATGCCGGCGAAGTGTCCAAAACGTTCAAAAAAACTAAGTTAACTTCTTAAACAACACCTGGCTTTTGCGATCCCAGTTGTATTTTCGTTTACGTGCTTCAGGCAGCTTATCCGGATCGACTTGCACAAAGCCGCGTTTGATGAACCAATGCATGGTGCGTGTGGTGAGTACGAAGATGCTCTCCACGCCTTGCGCCTTAGCGCGCTGCTCAATGCGCTTGAGCAGTTTGTCGCCATCGCCTTGGCCTTGCACCTGCGGGCTCACCGTGAGCGCGGCCATCTCAGCCGTCTTCGCTTCTGGATACGGATAGAGCGCTGCGCAGCCAAAGATCACGCCATCGTGCTCGATGATGCTGTAGTTGCCTACATCGCGCTCAATCTCCGTGCGGTCGCGTTTGACGAGCGTGCCGTCTTTCTCAAAAGGCTCAATGAGCTGCAAAATGCCGCCCACATCATCGCTCGTGGCTTCACGCAGGCTCTCTAACTTTTCATCGATCACCATCGTGCCAATGCCATCGTGCACGTATATTTCTAGCAGCAATGCGCCGTCAGTGGCGAATGGAAGGATGTGGCTGCGCTCCACGCCGCTCTTGCATGCGCGCACGCAATGCTGCAAATAAAACGCCGTGTCAGAGGGCTGCGATGCACTAGGCAATCCAGCGAGCAATTTCTCAGCTGCAGCCAAAGGCAGCTCAGTGTCAATCGGGTTGTCTTCGCCCACGGGCAGAGAAGGGTCAGTGGCGATACCAGCAATTTCGGTGAGGAAGATCAGCTTGTCAGCCTGCAAAGCCGTGGCTACAGACGTGGCCACTTCTTCCATCGTGAGATTAAAAGCCTCTCCCGTCGGAGAATAGCCAAAAGGCGAGAGCAATACCATCGCGCCCATATGCAGCGCTTTCTGAATGCCCGGCGTATCCACTTTGCGCACCAAGCCGCTGTGCATGAAATCCACGCCATCAATGATGCCCACAGGCCGCGCCGTAATAAAGTTGCCCGAGATCACGCGCACCGTAGAGCCTGCCATCGGCGTATTCGGCAGGCCTTGGCTAAATGCCGCCTCAATCTCAAAACGCAATTGCCCCGCAGCCTCTTGCGCGCAATCGAGCGCAATGCCATCGGTAATCCGCATGCCATGCGAGTATTTCGGCGCATGCCCTTTGGCAGCAAGCTGCTCGTTCACCTGTGGGCGAAAGCCA
This sequence comes from Variovorax sp., assembly GCA_043755865.1. Classification (GTDB taxonomy): domain Bacteria; phylum Pseudomonadota; class Gammaproteobacteria; order Burkholderiales; family Burkholderiaceae_C; genus JANMDU01. Next base: position 8,008 of record JAYUSD010000127.1, read on the forward strand.
TGCACCAACACGATTTTCACACCCATGCTCTGAATCAACGCCAAATCTTGCGCAATGAGCGAAAGCTTGCCCGCCGCAATCGCCTCCCCACACACCGCCAACACAAAGGTCTTGCCCCGATGCAAATGGATATAAGGCGCCACCGAGCGAAACCAGGGCACAAAAGTGAAATTAAAAACGGTGGACATGAGGGGAGTTTAGCGGCAAGTTTGCTTCAGTTGTCTGCTTGATGCTTTGCAGCTTTGTGCACAGCCATCTTCTCTGCGCGGCGCAGCGCGCCCTTTGATTTTTCATGCTTTGCTGTCCCCATCTTGACTTGTCCGAGCGCCGCCGCTTGCAACACTGCGTTGCGCGGCTTGGGCACGGCGAGGCTCAGCGTATTGATCGCTGGCTTTGCCAAGCTGGCAGTGCGGGTGGCGCGTTTGCGTTGTGCCATGAGGGTAAAGAGAAGGTAAAGTGATTGGAAACAGGC
>JAYUSD010000128.1:0-21252 GCA_043755865.1 Variovorax sp.
ACCCTCGTTGCACCAAAACCTTTGACCGCTGCAAAGTAGATCGCCCGGATTTGATGAATGCAGGTGCAACGCGAGCGGCTTGCTGGTTGGTTGAAGGCGCAGGAAAATCAGCATGAGCCTAGACACTAACAACACAACCGCTGCAACCGCCGCAACAACCGCCAGCAACACCGCTGCAAAAAAACAAGCCCTCGTCAAAGTCGACGATCTGGCGATGAGCTTTGATGTCTCCCCGCCATGGCTCAATCGCGTGATCGAGCGCAAGCCCAAGGTCTTCCTCAAAGCCGTCGATGGCGTGAGCTTCGAGATTGAGCGCGGCAAAACGCTGGCACTCGTGGGCGAATCCGGCTGCGGCAAAAGCACAGTCGCGCGTCTCATGGTTGGCCTGTACACCCCCTCGCGAGGCAATTTCCAGTTCGATGGCATGGATGCCAACGAGACGTACAAAGGCGCAGGCAGCCGAAAACTGCGCGAGCGCATCCAGATGATCTTCCAAGATCCGTATGCCAGCCTGAATCCGCGCTGGACGGTGGGCGACATCGTGGGCGAGCCATTGAAGGAACACAAGATCATTGAAGATGAAGCCAAGCTGGCAGAGCGCGTGGGTGAGTTGCTGAAATCCGTCGGATTGAGTCCGCTCGATATGGTGAAGTATCCCCACCAATTCTCCGGCGGCCAGCGCCAGCGCATCTCGATTGCCCGCGCTCTGGCTACGCAGCCAGAATTCCTCGTGTGCGATGAGCCCACCAGCGCTTTGGATGTGAGCGTGCAAGCGCAGGTACTCAACATCATGAAGGATCTGCAAAAAAAGCAGGGCCTGACCTACTTGTTCATCAGCCACAACCTAGCAGTCGTGCGCCATGTGAGCGATTCTGTGGGCGTGATGTATTTGGGGCGTTTGGTGGAGCTGGCTGATAAGCAAACCCTCTTCTCCAATCCAAAGCATCCGTACACCCGCATGCTGCTAGACGCGATTCCGAAGATGCACGATACCGGCAAGGCGCGCACGCCGGTGCAAGGCGAGGTGCCTAATCCGCTTAACCCGCCGAGCGGCTGTGCGTTTCATCCGAGATGCCCGCATGTGAATGACAGATGTAAGTCTGAGCGGCCGAATTTAATCGAGCTTAAACAGCCCGCAGCGCTCAGTGGAATTCGCATTGCTTGCCATGCGGTGGAAGAAGGACGGATTTGATGTTCGCTGCTGTTTATAGAGCGATTTAGGCACTTAGCCGGCGTATTTACTGCGCGGAGTGCTATTGAATGTATAGTAAATACATGCCGTGCGCACATCCTTTGATGCACTGCTGGTGCGCTGAAGATGTGTCTTCGGTGAGATCGGCTGCGAGGCAAGAGGCATGCCGCTCGCCTTCAGACGGGAGTACCCAACATCAGTCGAGCGGCATGCCTCTTGCCTCGCGGCCTGTTGGCTTTCATGAAAATCTTCGCGCGTAACGCTCGCTACTTTTTTATCACCTAGCGTGCCGTAAATGGAAGTTCGCTCGCCGATGTATGGCTTGAACTCTCCGACTGTGATTGGGTTATCTCATGCAGCGAAGTCAAGGGGGAGCGCCAGCCGCAGGCCAGCGCGGAGGACATGAGCGAAGCGGGATAGCCTAAGCGCAGCCGGTGAGTTCAAGACGCAGTGCACCATTTCGCTCAAAAAGGGTTACGGCTTCCACAGGCAATAGAGCACCAACAATACAAAGCAAACGAACGCCAATATTCAAAGCGGAAACTGCACATCGCCGGCATAGAATATGCGCGGAATGCTATCAATTAAATAGCGCTCACAATCACCACATGTCCCGCTAGCATGACGTTATCTTTGAGTTGAGTAAAGTTCAGCCGCAAATTAGTCAATTCCTTTGCAATGCAAGCTCCACGTTTTTTGGAAGTCCCCAATAAGCCGCCATCGCCTGCGTCTGCCCATGCGTGAAATCTTGGCCATGAATCGAGAGATGTCCGCGCGCGCTGGCTTGTGTGAGCCACGCCGACGGCGCAGCGGGCGTGGTGGCATCTAGGAGCAGTGCATCGGGCGGCAGATCATCTATCGCCATTGGCAGCGCATCACCTGCATACATGCCAAGCGGGCTGGCATTGAGCACGATATGCCATGGGTCACATATGCCATTTGGTTGCGAGAGGCTTTGCAAGCGGCTTGCTCCAAAGCGCTGCGAGAGTAGCTGCGCCAAGGCCTCGCGTCGCTCAGCATCCGTATCCGATAAACCCACGCAGGCCGCGCCGCTGGCCAAAGCGTCCCACGCTGATGCCGCGCCCGCGCCGCCGCAGCCAATGATCAAGAGGCGTTGCCCTTCAACCCTAGCCCCATGCAAACGCAGCGCACCCAAAAAGCCTTGGCCGTCAAGCGCATCGCCTTCTAAGCCATGTGCCGTGCGGCGAATGATATTGACCAAGCCCAGCGCTTGACTTCGCTCACTCAAACGATCCACCAAAAGTGCCGCTGCCTGCTTGTGCGGAATGGTCAGCAAACACCCGTGCACATTCTCGGTATGTCGCAGCAATTGCAGAGCATTGGCTAACTGAAGAGGCGGCACATCCACCGCCGTCATCACGGCATCATGCCCAACTTGCGCAAACGCGTGATTGAACAAGCCAGGCGATACCGTTTGCTTCACCGGATGGCCGAGCAGCCAATAAACGCTAGATTGCCCTGAGATCATGCGGCTCGCGCTTTCTCAGTTGTGGCTGCTTTGGAATCGAGGGCGGCAAGTGCTGCGCTTTGCAACTGAATCTGTCCGCAAGTTTGTGCAATGTAGCGCAGCGCCATCCAATGGTCGTCTTCGCTGTAATCACCGACAGCATCCGCGATCAATTGCACCTTGTAATTGCGCATGAAGGCTTCAATGCTGCTGACCATCACGCCATGGTGTGCAAACACGCCGCAAACCCACAATTGCTTGCGCCCGAGCTTGGCCAGCAGCGCGGGCAGCGGCGTCTCGAAAAATGCGCTCACGCGCACTTTGTCGATCACGAAATCATCAGGATGCGGCGCAAGGCTTTGCGTGATCGCTACATCACGCTCTGTGACGCTAGGATGCGCCAAGCCCGGCCCCCACATGTCTAAGCCCAATGCACGCTCCGCCTGATGTTTAGGGCGCTCGCCACGCGTGTAGACAATGGGCACATTGGCTGCTCGCGCCGCTGCTACAAGTTGCTGCACTGCGGCGAGCAACGGGTTGACATCAAGAAAGAAATCGAGCCAATATTGCTGCATGTCATGCACGAGCAAAACAGCATCGCTCGCATCGAGCGGCCAATCGACTTTATTGAGTGCCAAACATGCCGCATCAGGCAGCGCATAAGGCTGAATCTGCCCTTTGCGCAACGCATTTGGGCTCGCGCTGCGCACGTTGTTTGGAGTCGCCCCTGAATTTGCTGATGGCATAGCTCAATCCAGCTTTGTATTTGTCATGGCGATCACGCCGCCCCAGAGCACACTGTCTGATTTCATGCGCAGCGCCAGCCCTTCAGGCGCTGTGCCCAGCGCCTGCCAACCTTGATCAAACAAGCGCTGACGCATCTCAGGCGTGCGCACGATGCGGGAAATTTCTTCTGCGATGAGGAAAGCCTGCGCCGCTGGCATGGAAGCGGGTGCAAACACACCATTCCATACCCCAGCATCAAAGCGAGGCAGATTTGCTGCTTCTGCAATCGTAGGCAACTCTGGCAAAAGCGTTGAGCGTGATGCCGTGCTCACGGCAAACAATTTGATCTTGCCTGCTTTGGCCTGCGGCAGCGCAACCGAAGGCACCATAAAGCCTAACTCCACTTGTTTGCCGATCATGGCGTTAATCACTTGCGCGAAGCCTTGGAAGGGCACATGCACCGGGCGAATTCCACTTTGCGATTTCAAAAGCTCCATCGTGAGATGCGCACCCGAGCCTGCGCCAATGGATCCGTAGTTGAGTTTGTCGCCTTGGTTGCGGGCATACAGCATCAGCTCAGCCAAATTATTGGCGGGCACGTGCGCCGCTGCTGCGAGCAAGAGCGGGCTGCTGGCCATGAGCGAAATCGGGCGCAAATCGCGCGTGGGATCATAGGGCAGCTTGCTGTAGAGAAATTTGGCCGATGTCAAAGGCCCGTTGCCCGTCAACCCAATCGTGTGGCCATCTTTTGCCTTCGCCACAAAATCCACACCGATATTGCCGCCCGCGCCAGGCTTGTTGTCCACAATCACGCTCTGCCCCAGCGCTTTAGAAAGCGGCTCTGCCAACAGCCGCGCGAGCATATCGGGCGATGAGCCGCCCGGAAAGCCCACCACGATGCGCAGCGGCTGCGTTGGCCAAGGGGCGGCTTTAGGCTTGCTGCCCTGTGCAAAGGCTGAGGCCGCTGCCAAGCTGCTGCTGATCGCCAGCAATGCGCTGCGACGTGAAGGGAATGGGTGGAACGTTTGCATAGTTGTCTCCAATAAATAGGTTGAAGGGGCGAATTGTTGCTGTGAGACTCGTGAATGTCGATTGACAATATTGCACTTCTTATTAACATTGTGGTCATGAACATCAAACAAATGGAAGTGCTCCGCGCGGTCATGAATACCGGCTCCATCACAGGCGCAGCAGCGCTCTTGCACGTCACGCCGCCGGGCATCAGCCGCATGATGAAGCATTTGCAAATTCGCTTGGGCGTGCCGCTTTTTGAAAAACAAGGCAACCGCTTGGTAGCCACAGCAGATGCACGGCGGCTGCACAGCGAGATTGAGCGCGTTTACAGCGGCATCAGCCAAGTCAGCCGCGTCGCTCACGAGCTTAAAAGTGGCGCAGGCCAGCAGCTTAGTGTGATTTGCAGCCCAAGTGTGGCCGCACAAATTGGGCCATCTGCCGTTGCGCAAATGCTTCGCAAGTACCCAGATTTACGCATGCGCATTGAAGTGCAACCCGTGTACGACATTTATCAAACCCTGCTCTCACAGCAATGCGATTTGGCCATCTCACTGGTGCCGATTGATCATCCTAATCTGCAAAAACGCTTGCTCGCTATGGTGGGCTTGGTAGCCGTTGTTCCAGCCCAGCATGCTCTAGCAACTAAAACTAAATTGCGCTTAAAAGACTTGGCTCAAATCCCCATAATACGATTCCCAGAGCAAACCACGCAGGGCGCGACTTTGCACAAACTCTTGCAAGAAGAAGGCATTGAGGTTCAATCACGTGTGACCGTCAAAACCGCACGCGATGCCTGCGCCTTAGCCGCCGAGGGTGTAGGCGCGGCAGTGATTGATGCGCTGACTGCTCAGCATTTGAACGATGCACGTATCGTTAAATTGCCTCTAACTGTCAAACAGCAATACGGCATAACCGCCATGTGGAGCAAAGATTTACCGCTAGGCAAGCTGGGGCAAGAATTTGTTGACTTGGTAGCAACGAGAATTCTTGCCGCGCTACGCTAGGGTTACAGCTTGCCTCATTTACCCATGATTAAATTTGGTAACCAAAGGGTCAAAGGTGGCCAAACAGAAATAGCGATCAAAACCACCAGCAACGGGATTAGCCAGGGCAGTATCGCTCGCGACATCACCTCAAACGAGACATTGGCAATGCGCGTGACGATGAACAACACGACGCCAATCGGTGGATGAATCGTACCGATGATTAGATTGAGCACCATGATCACACCGAACTGAACGGGATCAATCCCATAAGCAATGGCAGCAGGCACTAAGATCGGGATCAAAATCAGCATCGCCGCAAGCGCCTCCATGAAACAACCGATGATTAGCATCAATAAATTGGCCATCAACAAAAATGCTAGCGGGCTTTCGATGTGAGACACGATCCAAGGCGAGAGCATCTGTGGCAAACGTGAGATTGACATGCACCAACCCAGCGCCCCAGCAGCAGCGACTAACACCATGACCAACCCGGTTGTTTCTGCTGTCTCTAAGATGATGGGGCCGAGTTGTTTGAATTCCAACGTGCGGTACACAACAAAACCAAGAAACAAGGCATATAGGCAAGCAACTGCGGCGGCTTCTGTCGGCGTCACTAAACCACTGAACATCGTGCCTAAGATCACGACTGGCGTCATCAACGCGAAAAAGCCTTTAAAAAATGTGACGAAGATGGCTTTGAAGCCACCAAAACGCTTACCTGCCATGCCTTCACGGCCAGCAATCAACGCCACCATGACCATCAAGGCCAAGCCCATGAGTAAACCTGGAATCAAGCCGGCCATGAATAGCCTGCCAATCGACACATCCGCCGTGACGCCGTAAATCACCATGGGCAATGACGGCGGAATAATAGGGCCGATCGTTGCCGCCGCCGCTGTGATCGAGGCTGCAGTCTCAGGCTTGTAGCCCGCATTCTTCATGGCGCGAATCTCAATAGCACCAGAACCCGCAGCATCCGCTACAGCTGATCCCACCATGCCCGCAAAAATCATGCTGGTCACAATACTGACATGGGCGTAACCGCCTCGCACCCAGCCGATCAGTGATTCTGCAAACGCAACTATGCGATCCGTGATCTTTGCAGCACCAAGAATATTACCCATCAGAATAAATAAGGGCGCAGCAATGATGGGAAAAGAATTCATCGCGCCCGCCATCTTCTGCGGCAATATTGAAAGTGGCATTTCCCCAAGCCACAAAAAGACCAAAGCGGCCAATCCCATGGAAGCATACAAGGGCAGACCAGCCAAGATGATGAGCAGCCAACCTCCAGAGATTTTTGACATCAAACCAATCATGCTACTGCCTCACTATTCTTAACTGCTTGGCCTGACACCTGAAGCCAAGCCTCCCATGCAGCCTGAAAAAATGTCACCAGCCCAGCGGGCAGCAATGGCACATACATCCAAGCAGTGGAAAGAGGCAACGTGACTGCTTCTACATCTGAATTTGCCTTGATCAAATGAATGGCATTCCAAGCTACAACTGCTCCAAGCAACGCAACGCACGATTGAAGCGCAACCTCTGTCCATCGCCAATACTTAGCCGCTAATTTGTCTTGAAAGTAGCGGATACGAATATGCGCACTTCGTCTTGTGGCCAGCATCCAACCAAAACACACCAGCCAGACCATGAGAAAACCGCTGGTTTCCTCCGTCCAGCTGAAAGGATGGTTGGCTGCTCTGGAGATGATTCCAGCAGTTACCGTGGATAGCAGCGCGATCAAGAGCGCGCCTGCTATCACAAGCAGCAGACGATCAAACACTGCTAATTTCATAAAGCGGCCAAAGTATCAAATGTGCCTTTGCCCCACTTCTCGGCGAACAATTTAGGAACTGTGTCAAGCACAGGCTTGCGCCAGAGCGCCAGATCAGGCTCGATCACATTCATGCCTGCAGCTTTAAAAGTCCCAATCAATGACACTTCTTGGCTGAGCAATTCTTTGTCTTGCCAAGCCGCACCCGTCGCAAATGATGCCTGCAACAAATCGCGATCTGCCGGGCGCAAGCCTTTCCAGAAAGCGTCGTTCACAATAATCATGCGCGGCGTGATGATGTGTTGCGTCAACACCAAATACTTTTGCACCTCAAAGAATTTTCCGCTTTGAATGGTAGGCAGCGGATTCTCTTGGCCATCAACAGCGCCTTGCTTCAATGCGAGATACAACTCACCAAAAGCAATCGGCGTGGCACGTGCGCCCCAAGCATCAGCCATCGCGCGAAAAACATCAACAGGCGGCACACGCAGTTTGAAGCCATTCATATCTGCTGGCGAGGAAATTGCTTTGCTTCCTGTCGTCAAATGTCGTTTACCGTAGTAAATCACGTTGAGCATGCGCATATTTCGTTTTACGGCCAGCTCATCATTGAGTTTGGCATAGAAAGCCGTGCCAGCCGCCTTGCTGAGATGCGCCGCATCTCGCCACAGGTAAGGCGCCTCCAGCACAGAAAGCTGCGGTAAGAATGCACCCAGTTGACCCGCGCCGTCTGTGGTGATCTGCAAGGCGCCAGCGGATACTGCTTCGATCATTTCTTTGCCAGAACCCAATTGGCTGTTAGGAAAGACTTGAATATCAATTCGCCCACTGGTCTTTTCTTTCACTTCTTTGGCAATTCGCTCAGCCATCTGAATTTCTGGATGTGATGCGGCTAGGACTGAGCCCCAGCGGATCGCAGTCGTTTGAGCCCGTAAAGGTGTTGCCAAACCTGCCACCGTGGCAGCCGTTGCAGTTGCCAAAATTTTTCGTCTATTGAGTGTCATACATTCTCCTGGTGTTGATAAAAAAATGGGGTTTACTTGAGTATCTTCATGCCCTGCCACACGCCAATACCCCAAGCATCTTCGTATTTGGCGTAAATAGATTCCATGGCGCGCCGAAACATGTCACGGTCCGATGTGATGATCTGCATGCCCTTGCCGGAAAGCGCGACCTGTAGCTCGTCTTCCTGAGCACGTGTGAGTTGATCACTGATGCGTCCCGCTTCTTCGAAGGCTTCTTTAATCAGGTTCTTATCTTGCTGAGGCAAGCTATTCCATAGTTTTGCGTTTGTTAATGGCATCAAGGCCAGCATCACATGACCTGTGAGGTTGAGATATTTCTGCACCTCGAAAAATTTATTGTTGAAGATCGTAGGCAATGGATTTTCTTGCCCATCCGTTTGACCCGACTTCAAGCTTGTATACACCTCAGACAATGTCATCGGTGTCGGTGTTGCGCCAAGAGCCTTAACCATATCTAAATAAAGGGGAACCTGAGGTACGCGTAACTTCAATCCGCGTGCATCATCAGGTGTTCGTAGTGCTACAGAAGACGTAGTGAAATGCCGCCTGCCGGAATACCACAAACCCAGCCTCACGATGCCTCGACGCTTTTCGAGTTCGCCAAACTCACGTCTGCCAAAGCCGGATTCGTACATTTTGCTCAAGTGCGCCCAGTCTCTCGCCATAAAAGGTGCTTCCAGTACTGACAATGACTTTTGGTAGTTCGCCATGGCGCCAGCGCTCTCCAGAATAAAATCCAGCGAGCCATCGATCATTTGCTTTTGCATCTCGATAGCACTACCCAATTGGCTAGATGGGAATATCTCTAATTTCAAACGCCCACGAGATGCGCGATCCAATACTGATGCAGCGCGTGTCAATCCAGTGTGAATTGCCGAATCAGGCGAATGCAAATGGCCAAACTTCAAAGTGCGTGACTGAATAGCCGTAGACTGCGCAGGAACCAGCGAAGCAGCACAAGTATTCATTGCCTCAGATGCGACCGCAATACCTGCAACCGCTTGAATAATTGCCCTACGTTTCATGTTGTCACCTCAATTTTTCGACAAAGTTATGTATTTGTGTGAAGTATTGATGAAATAACATGCTCATACAAATTCATTGTTTAAATTAGATGATCGAAAAATTAGATGGTTTTTTATATAGCGCTGCTTGCAACTTATTAAGTGCGCTCTAATTCATCAAAGAATTCGAGGTAATAGCGAACTTGGTTGCGTAAGCTGGGAATGCCCGAAAAGGTATGAATGCCAAGACTACGCGCAGTTTTCAAAAAGCTTGAATTCTCAAGGCTCAAACCGGTATCAACCGCCCAGCCACTTACTTCAAGTTTTTTGAAATAGCTTACTAGCATGCTTTGCTGGATCATGGAGTTACTCTCCCATGTGTTGACTATTACGTCATATTGCGACAAGCTAAGATCAGTGCCCAATGATGTTTTGCTCAAACCACTCAAATGATTCACCAAACTTTGAGCAAGGTATTGACGAAGGTCTAGCAAATCAAGATGCGCTGCACCCTGCTTCACGGCAGCTAATGCCACCGCGCATGATTGATGCCCTGCACCGAGCATCAAGATACGATGCGCTGTAAAGCTCAGATTTTGCTCTTCCAAATGAGCAACCAGACCCACCCCATCAAACAAGGCACCCCCTAATCGACCGTCCGGTAACTTTCGAATAGCACTGACGACTTGTGTTGCGGCTGCATCATCGTTGAGTTCGACCAAATCAGGGCATTCACCCACGGCTTGAGGGCGAGCAAATGCAACGCCTTTGATCTGCGGCTTCATCAATGCTGCCGCAATGGCATTCGCAGTCAATTTATGCGGTATCAAGCTAGGCAAGCAAATCGCATGGGCGTTCAATTGCTCGAAATAGTTATTGAAGCAAGTCAAAATGCGCGCCTGAGGCTCAGGCGCGCCGAAAACAACGTATTGCCGCAAATCATTGTTTATTGCCTGAAGGGGATGATTTTCCATATCGGTCGTTTGCAGACTGCCAGCTATACGCGATACTTACTTGCGCGCCTTTGCAAGCTCGCTCAAAAAATCATTGACAACCTCTGGTCCCACGTTGGCCGCATACTTTGCAATCACGGGCTTGACCTTTTCCACAAATCTGAGCGTCTCGGCAGCTGAGAACTCAGTCACTTGCATGCCTGCCTTTTTAAGTTCCTCCAAATCTTTAGAAACGGCTTCGCGCGAAAGCCTGCGCTGGAGTAAGCCAGCCTCTGCACCAGCATCAAGCATCAATTTCTTCTCGTCAGCAGTCATCGTGTCCCAAACTTTTTTGCTGATGATGACCGATTGAGGGCTATAGATGTGGCGGGTAATCGCGAGATGCCTTTGCACCTCATTAAATTTATTGGTGCGAATCAGAGGAATTGGGTTTTCCTGACCATCAACAGCTTTATTTTCTAGCGCGCCGTAAAGTTCTGGGAATGGCAAAGGAGTGGGGTTAGCCTCGAGTGCGCGCACCCAGTCAAGATGGATGGGATTGGGGATCACACGCATTTTCAAACCTGCGACATCTTCCACCCTGTTGATCGGGCGTTTACTGTTGGTCATGTTGCGAAAGCCTAACTCCCAATATGCGATCCCAATGATGCCTTTGTCTTCTAGGTTGGCATGCATCTTTTTACCGAAAGGGCCGTCGAGTACCGCATCGGCTTCTTTCTCATTTGCAAACATAAACGGAAAATCAAAGATGGCAAATGTAGGTAATTGGCTGGCCATGACGCCGCTGTTCATGGCTGCAATGTCAATCGTGCCACCCTGCACACCGCTGACATGAAACTGATCGTTGCCCAATTGGCCAGCTGGAAATAAATTGATCTTTATCTTACCGCCTGATCTAGCAGTGACAATTTGCGCAAATCGTTCTGCGCCCATGACCATTGGACTGCCGAGCGTATTGAGAGTACCGAACTTGAGTGTGCGTTCTTTATAGTCCTGTGCACTGGCCAAGCCAGTTGCAGCATATGCCGCGACAGCAATCAAAGTCTTCAAAATTAATCGTTTCATATAAGTCTCCTATAGTTCACTACAGTACGCTGCGAATTGCGATGAAAGCGCATGGCGTACATAACACGCGCCTTCTTTTTGACATTTGCGCTAGCCGCCCAAAAACTTTGCTGGCCAGATCACAATTTGCGGGAACATCACCATCAAAAACAGCAATGCAAATTGCGCCACCATAAACGGCAACACGCCTCGCGTGACCTTGTCCATACTGATCTTGCCCACGCCCGCCACCGTGTTGAGCACCGTACCCACTGGCGGTGTGATCAGACCAATCGCGTTGTTAATGATGAACATCACGCCAAAATACACGGGGTCAATGCCTGCGGCTTTAACCAAAGGCATGAGCACAGGCGTGAGAATCAAAATCGTCGGTGTCATATCCATCGCGGTGCCCACAATCATCACAATGATCATGATGACTAACATCAAAAGTTTGGGACTGTCTAACAAAGGTTGAAGCAGCGCTGTTAGCTGCGCAGGCAACTGAGCCACCGTGATCATCCAAGCGGAGACCATCGCCGCAGCAACTAAAAACATCACTACGGCACTCGTCTTGGCTGCTTGGATAAAAATCGGTAACAAGTCTTTGATTTTGATTTCGCCATAAACAAAGATCGAAATCAGCAGCGCATAGACGGCTGCCACCACAGCGGACTCGGTGGGCGTGAACACGCCGAATTTCAAGCCACCCACCACGATGATGGGCATACCGAGAGCAAGTGAAGTCTCGCGCAGCGCTTTCAATACTTCCGCACGCGTGGCGCGCGGAGGCGGTGTGATTTTTTCTTTGCGCACCAAAATCCACCAAGTGATCCAGAGCGACACACCTAGCAAAATACCCGGCACGATGCCTGCGAGGAAAAGCTTGGAGATCGAAATATTGGCTGACACGCCAAAGATGATGAAAGCGATGCTTGGCGGAATAATGGGCGCGATGATGCCTGCCGAGGCAATCAAACCTGCAGAGCGTGCAGGATCGTGCCCTGCGCGAATCATCATGGGTAAAAGCAACGCAGACAGCGCAGCAGCATCGGCCACTGCAGAGCCCGAAAGTGCTGCCATGATGCATGCGGCAACAATCGCCACATAGCCCAAGCCGCCGGGGATATGGCCAACGAGTGCGAGCGCGAAATTAACGATGCGCTTTGAGAGTCCACCCACATTCATGATCTCGCCAGCGAGCATGAAGAAAGGCACAGCGAGCAGCGGGAAGCTGTTCGCTCCTTCGATCACATTTTGCGCAAGGATTTGAGAATCCCACATGCCCAGCTGCCACATCAGCGCAGCGCCTGTGAAAAGAAGAGAAAAGGCAATCGGCATGCCGAGCGCCATGGCGCCGAGCAAAGCGAGGAGGAAAAGTGCAATGGTCATGTTGTTGTTGGCCTATTTCTGATGGCTTACTTGTGTTCGCCGGATGATCCGTGGGGCACATCTTCAGATTCGCGCACAGCCATCAAATCAGCCTCGCTCATTTGGCCGGTGACGAGCTTGTAAAAATCACGCGCAATGATCAAGCCGCCGAGCACGGCAAACATCAAGCCGACCGAGAAGAAAATCCCCATCGATACTTCCATCGCCGCGCTGCTGGATGTTGCATTGATTTTGGTTTGCTCCCAAGCACCTTTGAAAAGCACGCCACAAAGGAAAAGCATGAGAGCCAGGCTCAATCCCATGCAGAGCTTTTTGCCCTTCACGCCTAAGCGCGCGATCAACATATCCGTGCCCAGATGGCCTTTCTCATTGAGCGCGACAACCGCACCCATAAAGGTGACCCACACAAAGAGCCAACGTGATAACTCCTCGCTGATGGTGATGCCAGAGTTAAAGCCATAGCGCAGCACGACGTTGCCAAACACCATGATCACCATGAGCGCGAGGAAAAGCGCCATCGTGTAGTCAAGAAGCTTGCAATAGAAAGAAATGAAACGAGAAAGCATGAAGTAGTGGCAAAGACAGTTTGTTATATTGATTCGATTCCTCAATTAGCGCTGGCAAGTTTTAATTCAATAATTTGAGCCTTAACGAGAGTTGCGCTAACGTGGGCGCACCCGACCAGCCCCACGACTGTTCGCATTTCATGGCTGCAGCCATATTTGCCCAGCGCACACGTTCACTCAGCGCCATGCCTAATGCCAGCGTGTGGGTGTAAACGCCATGCCAAATATCGCCAGCATTCAGGGTGTCTTTGACTTGAACTGAGTGACCGGGGAAATGCTGCGTGATGCCGATGGCGTCTTTTTGAACGCGCATCAATGCACCTTGCGATCCCAGTGTGACCCCGATGACTTGCGCATGAATGAGTTTGTCTGAGACATGCAGCAAGGCTGTTTTAGCATCAGACAGCCCAGTTAACTGATAAAGAGCAGATTCAGAAAAGAGCACATGATCGGCATGGGAACACAGCTCATTGAGCACCTCATTTGGTGCAGTATCGGCATCTAATACAGAAGGCACGCCGTATTTTTTGGATTCACGCATTAAGGCGGCGGAGCCAGCAGGCCACCGCACATCACACAATGTTGCGCTTGCGAGCTTGATTTTTTCTATGGGAAGCCAATCCGTTGCCACAGGGAAATTTTTGTCGTAGAACGGTACTGCTAGGCGCTCGCCTTGTGGATCAACAAGGATGGCCGCGAACGGCGTTTGATGCCCTTTGATGAGATGAATATGGTCTGTATTGACTGATTCAGCGCGTAATTGGGAGACAAATTCATGCCCCACAACATCATCGCCTACACGCGCCCAAAGAGCCACATCACCACCGAGCCGAGCAATAGAGATGGCAGCACTTGTAGCCATGCCCGAAGCAAGTTGCCTGGCATCCAGCGGAAGCATTTTGATGCCCCGCCCGGGGATCTCATTGACCTTGTAAATGGAATCAAGGATGGCGCTACCCAAGCAAATGACATGCGGCTTCATGCTGCGACTCTTTCAATAAGAGGCTTGCGCCGTCGCTGATGCTGCCTCTTGCGAATGGTCTGTAGGATTCAGCGTGGGAATGGTTTTAAGCTTGCTGCCCATGGCATCAGCTGCGCGGGTTAGCAGGCGAGCGTCTGAGCCGCATGCAATGAGCCTGACACCCTTGCCGTGATACAGCGCGGCATCCTCGAAACTAGAGCACAAAATACCAACGCATTTGCCAGCCTGCATCACCGCATGGATCGCTTCATCAATAGCAGCCGTTACATCAGGATGTTTCAGATTGCCGGGATAGCCCATTGACGCCGCCAAATCATTGGGGCCGATGAAGCAGGCATTGATGCCATCCACCGAGGCAATGGCCTTTGCGCTGTCAATGGCTTTTCGGCTTTCTAGCTGCACGACGACGGCGACTTGCGTGTGCGCAGTTTGTAGGTATTGATCAATGCGGCCATATTTAGATGCCCGAGTCGCGCCTGCGATGCCGCGCACGCCATAAGGCGGATAGCGCGTGAACGATACGGCAGCCGTCGCCTGCTCTACCGTGTCAATCATTGGAAACATGAAATTCTGCACACCCAAATCAAGCAAACGCTTGACCAAAGTTTGCTGGCATTCGGGCGGCCGAACCACCACATCTAAAGAACCGCTGGAGGCTGCTTGCAACTGTGCGTGCAAGGTGTCTAGGCTGATGGGCGCGTGTTCAGCGTCGATCAACATCCAATCATAGGTAGAGTGGCTGAGCGCCTCTACTGTAGCGCTGCTGGGAAAGCTTGCCCAGATACCAAATTGCGGCCTTGCGGCGCACAAAGCTTCGAGAAAAGAGTTTTGTGAAATTTTCATGACAGCGGAGTGTGCAGCCATGAATGAAAATTTAGAAACGGAAAGATTGATTGAATTAATCGAAATTATCGATTAACTCGCGTTATCTGCTTCTTCGAGAATCCACTCATTGAACGTACGAACGACGGGCGAGTTGCGCCTGCCTTCCGGGCAAACAAAGAAATAGCCCTTGTTGGATTGAAACTCCACATCAAATGGCGAGACGATATTGCCAGCAGACAATTCGGCCTGCGCAATGCAGCGCGGCACCAGTCCTGCGCCTATTCCGGCCGCCGTGGCGCGAATAATCATCGAAAACGGATCAAAGCGCGGCCCAACATTACTTTGCGGATGATTTAACCCCAAAGCGCCAAACCAAGCATCCCATAGATAGGGCGTATGAATGTGTTGAATAAGCGGCATCTTAAGCAACTGCTCTGGTTTGCGAAGCCGCTCTTTGCCGGTCATCCATTTGGGCGAGCAAATTACGACCATCTCTTTGCCCATGATGTAGGTGGAGACTGCATGCGGCCATGTACCATCTCCATACCGGATGGCAGCATCCACTTCGGGCGACCAAATATCATGCTCTTTGAGATGCGGATGCGGCTTCAAGATCAGCGTGATGTGCGGTGCAAATTCAGAAAATTTCGGCATGCGGGGAATGAGCCAACTCACACCAAACGTGGTGGGGCATGCCAGATTCAGTGTGCCCCCTTTGCCGCCATGGGTTGAGAGCTCCGCAGTCATGCGCTCTAGCTGCACCAAAATCGGCGTGATCTGCTCTGCATACAGAATGCCCGCATCGGTGAGCACCAAACGCCGCTTGATGCGCTCAAAAAGTTGCACGCCCACCAAGGCTTCTAGCTTAGCTACGTGATGGCTGATGCTACTTTGGGTGGTGTGCAACTCTAGCGCTGCACGCGTCACGTTCAAATGCCTTGCGGTGGCCTCGAAAGCCTGTAGTTCTAAAAGTGTTGGAATGTATTTGCGCATGGTTTAAGCATAGCGCAGGCTATTTTCAGCGCGTTTTTGATGAAGATGTATTGCCTGAAGACAACACCAAAATGCCATCGCCTACTGAAGTGGCATCTGTGGGTCTGCGAAAGTGATCGCGCGTGAGGTAGTTGGCTTTTAATTGCAGATTGGTGCCTTTAGGCGGTATGGGCTGCTCAAACCATTTCGAATACACATCATGAATTTCTTTGCCAGACATTAAGCGGCTCAAAGCGCGATCCACAACTGCCTTGAAGCGCGCATCATCCTTGGGTAAGACCAATGCAATCGGATCTACTGCATAGACTTCCTGCATCACACGAAAATTGCTGGCATCAGGTGCATTGGCTAAATAATCGTAAAGCACGATATCGGACATCAGCAATGCATCAATATCTCTTGATTTCAATGCGGCAAATGCTTCTGCGCTTGTTTTGAACGGCATCGGTTTCGCGTTCAACGAATATCTGTCATTGAGTGCTTGAAAGAGTCGCTCTTGTGCAGAATTTGAAATCACACCGAACCGCTTGCCACTCAAATCTGGCAGGCGCGAGGCAGCTGTATCGCTGCGAATCATCGCCTTCGTACCCGCCAAATAAATAGGCAACGAAAAAGCGAGGCTTTTTCGGCGTTCAGATGTATTGATGGTGTTGCCACACTCCATATCAATACGGCCATCTCGCACACCTTGCAAACGCTCGGTAAAAGCTGGCGAGACATATTCAATGGAAAGCTCAGGCAACTTAAGCTCGCGCTGAATCGCGGTGGCCACGCGTGTACACAGCTCAATCGCATAGCCTATCGGTTGACCCTTGGCATCAACCATCGAAAATGGACTGGCACTGCGGCTGAAAGCGACGGTAAATTTTTTACTGCTTGCGATACGCTCCAATGTTTGCGCATGCAGGGCTTGCCCGCTGATTGCAAGAGTAAACGCGAAGAGACACAGCGTGCGTAGATAAGACATGGTTGACCTCATAGTGATAAAAGTGATCCGCTGCGGGTGGCGTGAGCGCCCGCGATTTTGATCAATTCAGCTCCCTGAATAACAGCTCGCGAGCGGGTGCGGGCAAAGATGATGCCGGCATGTTTGCTGCATACCGAATGCGTCACGTGGCTCTGCAAGTCATACAACTTTCCCAGAAGCTGGCCGGGGCGTACCTGTTCGCTCGGTTCTGCGATAGGCACAAACACACCTGCGCAAGGTGCATAAATAGATTCGACACCGCTTAAGGGAGTAGGCTCGGTTATTGAATTTTGAGCAGACATGCCTTGACCAGAAATAGCGCCTAAGCTGCTTAACCAACGCATCAGCGAATGCACATCACTATCAATCATGTTTTCAGATACATCAGCCTGGCCACGCATTTCAATCGTAGCGGCGCGGCATCCCGCAACTTTCGCTTGCCCCACATGCTCGTGAATGGCCAGCCACGGCTGAAAGCATGAGGTATCAAAAGCGCCATGCCCGCCGCTGTCTTCTGCTGTGCTGTCAAGCAACTGCACTTGCGAGCCTAGCTGAGCCGCAAGGCTTTGAAAGCTCGGCCAGAGCTGAGGCGCGGTGTACATATGCATCACGGCTTCTTGATCACAATGCAGATCAAGCACCCAATCGGCAGTGCATGCCAGAGATAGCAAGGCAACACGCCAACGGTCTAGCGCTGAATAACACGGCCAGTTGGCTAAAGCATCAACGAGGTGCTGGCGAACATGCTTTGCAATAGCTTGCGAATCGTGACGATCTTGCGGCGATATCTTTCCCATGGCTTCGATTGCCGTAGGTCGTAAATCCGGGAAGCCGCGATTAAAGTTAACACCAGAGACCAAATCAAATCGCCCGCAATGCAGCCCGCCAATCAGATACTGCGCCGCACCGATGGGGTTAGCCGCGGGCAGCAGGGTGATTCTGGCTTGCACTTTGCCCAAAGCTTGCAGCTGCGCCAAACGATCTGCCAACTTATAGAGCACCACGCTGCCTGGCGCTTCATCGGCATGCAAGCTCGCCTGTAGATGAATTTTTAACGTGGCATCCTGCGGCCCAAACTCATGCACCAGCAAGCTGAGCATGCTCCCAGACGCGGATGCACCAAAGTTGATTTGCCGCATGGGGATCAAACTGTGCTCGCGTGCGTTCATGGTGTTGGTTTTGCAGACAAAGCTTCCCCCTCACCAGCGGGTTTCGCTGATGAAAAAAAGCTATTTTTTGACTGGGGAGTAAGTGGCTTATTTGCCTTGGTTGACCGAGGCTGCCCACTTATTGGCTTGTAAGCCATGCTTGGCCAAAAGTTGGTCATATATGCCTTTGCGTTGCAAGCTCTCGACTGTGGTTTTGAGCAAATCGCGCAGTGCCGGCTCTGTTTTGGCCACAGGCATGCCAACAAGTGCATCTGTGAAAGCGGCGCCAATCGTGACATAGGTATTAGGCTCAATACGCTGGGCGTAGGGCATGGTCTCATTGCCCTGCGCGCCGACATCTAAGCGGCCAGATTTGAGCTGGGTGCGCGTATCCGATGAGCCTTCCGTGCCAATCACTTGCATCGCAGCTTTGCCCTTGGCCACGCAATTGGTCTTGCTCCATTCTTCAATTTGCTCTGGCCATTTGGTGCTGCGACTTGCGCCTACCTTCTTGCCACAAATATCATCCGTTGATTTGATGTCTTTGGCATTTGATGCGGAGGTATAAAACTGAGCACCTGTGCGCATGTAATTCACGAAATCCACAGTTTCACGGCGAGAAGGAAAATCACCCACACCTGCCATCGCAAAATCCACGCGGCCAGTGGCTAGCGAAGGAAAAATCTGTGCGAACGCGGTTTCTTGCCACTCAATTTTGAGCCCAAGCTCTTTGCCGATAGCTTCACCAAGATCAATGTCAAAGCCTTGCAACTGGTTCGTTGCTGGATCTTTGTAGCTGATCGGTGGATAGTTAGGCTGCGTGGCGATGACCAGCTTGCCAGCTTTTTTGATACGCTCAGGCACAGTTTGTGCAAAGCTGTTTAAGCTGAAAGCGAGTATGCCAAGGATGGCAATTTTTGATGTTGTGTGCATATGAGCTCCTGAAAAATTAAAGTACAGCGTTGATAAATTCGCGGGTGCGCTCTTGGAGCGGTTGCCCTAAGACTTGAACAGGCGAGCCTTGCTCCACAACGCGCCCCTGATCCATAAAGATGACGCGATTGGCGACTTCACGCGCGAAAGCTAATTCATGGGTGACGACAATCATGGTCATGCCACTGGCTGCTAGCTTGCGCATGACGGTGAGTACATCACCCACAAGCTCTGGATCAAGCGCAGAAGTGGGCTCGTCAAAAAGCATGATCTGCGGCTGCATGGCCAATGCGCGCGCAATCGCGATGCGCTGCTGCTGCCCGCCTGACAATTGGCTCGGGTAAGCAACGACTTTATCGGTTAGCCCCACCATGCTCAAAAGTTCACGCGCTTTTTCTTCAGCTTGCAGCCTGCTTTGATGCAACACAGTCATCGGGCCTTCAATAATGTTGTCCAGCACCGTCATGTGATTGAACAAATGAAAGCGCTGAAACACCATGCCGCAATGCAAACGCTGCTTAGAAATTGCAGTGTCACACAACTCACGCAAAATGCCTTCTCGCTCTTGGTAGCCTTGCAACTCGCCATCAATCCATACCAAGCCTTCATCGGCGTGCTCTAGTTGATTTAAGCAACGCAGCAACGTGCTCTTGCCGGAGCCCGATGGGCCGATTAAGCAAACCACTTCGCCGCGTGCAATTTGCAGATCGACTTGGCTCAAGGCTTGCACATGTCCAAAGCGTTTACTGATGCCTTGCGCTAAGAGGATAGGCGGCGGTGGCTGAAAAGTTGTTGTACTCATGATGGTCAATATCGGAAGTTGATATCAGAAATTGTTCAGCGATTGGACATGCTGTAACCACGCGCATAGTGCTTTTCTAAGAAATACTGCCCAATCGTCAGTATGGTCACCACCATAAGATACCAAGCCGCAGCGACGATCAGCAACTCAATCACACGCGCATTGGCGTAATAGATGGTTTGCGCATTACGCAAAATTTCCGAGAACTGAATCACACTGGCAATGGACGTGATCTTGACCATGCTGATCACTTCATTGCCGACTGGCGGAATAATGACTCGCATGGCCTGCGGCAGCACGATACGCCGCAGCGTCGTTAAGCGTGACATGCCAATCGATTTGGCTGCTTCCGTTTGCCCTGCGTCTACCGACAAAATACCACTGCGCACCACTTCTGCGGTATACGCACCTTGATTGATACCGAGACCGAGAAGTGTGGCCATAAAAGGCGTGATGAAATCCACCGTGCGCATTTCAAACAGGCCGGGAATGCCTAGAGTGGGGAACACCAAGGCCAAATTGAACCAAATCAAAAGCTGAAGCAGCAAGGGCGTGCCACGGAAGAACCAGATATAGCCCCAAGCGACTGATCGCAGCACAGGATTAGGCGACATGTACATCACCGCAAACATCACGCCCAGCGCGATGCCCAGCGCCATGGCGAGGACGGTCATAATCAAGGTGTTGGCCAAGCCCATCAAAATTGATTTCGCGGTAAAGAATTGCGCGACAACCGCCCATTCAATTTTCCCCAAAGCGAACGCACGCATTACCAGCAGGATCAGTGCCACCACGATGATTGCTGCTAACCAACGGCCTAGGCGCGTTTGCTCCTTGCGCGGCATGGCAAGCCAGCGCTGCGTGTCTAAATGCCATGTGTTGCTCATGCTTGTGTCCCTTTTTTTGTGGCGATGACCAACGGCGGGAAAGCAGGGCCTTGATAAGAGCGCGCCCATTCCAGTTGCTTGGCCTGAATGCGAGTCAAGCGCTGTGCTTGCTCGCGCACGCGCTCCGGCGCAGTGCCGCCATAGCCACTGCGAGCAGCCAAAGCTTTGTCTAAATCCAGTTCGGCCAACGCTTGCCCATCAAGCATGGGATGTATGTGAGACAGCTGCGCCACACTCAGTGCTTGCAGCGTGAGCGCATGCTGCTCACAGAAGCGCACCACTTGGCCAGTGATCTCATGCGCTTGAGCAAAGGGCATACCTTGCCGCGCTAAATGATCGGCCAACTCTGTGGCCAAAGAAAAGCCCATACTGGCATGCTCGCGCATGCGAGCCATATCTGGCTTCATCGTGCGCACCATGCCGCTCATGGCGGGCAATAAGAGGCTCAACGTATCCGTGGCGTCGAAGGCCAAATGCTTGTCTTCGCTCAGATCACGGTTGTAGGCAAAGGGCAAGCTCTTGAGCGTGGCCAACATCGCTGTGACATGCCCAATCAAGCGGCCACTTC
>JAYUSD010000129.1:0-3557 GCA_043755865.1 Variovorax sp.
GAGCCAGCGGCCTGCCCTGTTTGGTACGCTGCTTGGAGCATGACATTGCGCGCACGCTCGATGCCGGCGCCAGCGGCCTGCAAATCCCCATGATTCGTGATGCAGCGCATGCCAAAGAGATCGCCGATAAAGTGCGCTATCCGCGCAGCACAGGCTTCTCAGGGGTGAGCGGCCAACGCGGCTGCGCCTATTCCGTGCGCGCCGCAGGCTACGGGGCATTCGGCGGCGCGGCTCATAACGAGAAGAGCAACACTGATGTGATGCTGGTGCTGATGCTGGAAACGGTGCCCGCGATTGAAGCGGCTTACGAGATTGCGAGCACGCCCGGCGTGGACGCCGTATTCATCGGCCCGAATGATCTTGCACACAGCATGGGCTATGAAAATCGTTTTTACGACAGTGCTGTGCAAGCGATGATCGAAAAAGGCATCAAGGGTATTGCCCGCGCAGGCAAATGCCCCGGCGTACTCGCGCTCACGCCAGAAGACGAGCAGCGCTATAGCGCTTGGGGCGCGCGCTACTTCGCCAACGTCATCACAGGCATCCTCACCAAAGCCCTAAAAGACAACGCCAGCGCTGGGCGTGGCGATGTGATCACAAAAATCAGTTATTGAATTTGGCGAGCAAGGCTAGATATTGCGAAAAACGCGAAAGCGAAAAACCAAAAACGCAAAAAAGTGCAAATCAAAACAAGTTAAATAGAAATAGTTTCTTCTTTTTACGCTTTTCGCGTCCTTTTCGTGTTTTTCGCGTTACCTAGTCAAACCAAGCTGAGCCGACCTTAAACTTGCAGTCATGACAAGTATCGTAGTGATGGGTGTAGCCGGTTGCGGCAAATCGACGTTTGGGCAGGCGCTGGCCGCGCAGTTGAATTTGCCTTGGATTGAAGGCGATGATTTTCACAGCTCGAATAGCAAAGCCAAAATGGCGGCAGGCACGGCCCTGGGTGACGCGGATCGTGCGGGTTGGCTGCAAACCCTTGTGCAGCAAATTCAAAAGCACCCCGCAGGCTGTGTAATCGGCTGCTCAGCGCTCAAACAAAATTATCGCAACACGCTTCGACAGGCAGGCGATATCCGCTTTGCCTATCTGCGCCTCACGCGCGAGGAGGCGCAAAGACGAGTAAGCCGCCGCGCAGGCCATTTTTTCTCCGAGACTTTGGTAGAAAGCCAGTTTGCGGCATTGCAGGAGCCGGCCAATAGGCCCGATGTCATCACGCTAGATGCGACGCAGCAAACCTCTGCGCTGGTCGCTCAAACCCTTGACGCACTCAAGAAACTTTGAATCAGGCATAATTACTTTAAGCCTAAAGTATCTCCTTTAGAGCAGCCGTATTTTGGAGCAACTTGCATGGCCAAGACAAGCAAATCCCCCTTCAGCTGGGAAGACCCGTTTAACCTCTCCGCGCAACTCACCGACGATGAGCGCCAAGTGCGCGACGCGGCTCAAGCGTATTGCCAAGACAAACTCGCCACCCGCGTTGTCGAAGGCTTCCGCAACGAACACACCGACCCTGCTATCTTCCGCGAGATGGGTGAGCTAGGCCTCTTAGGAGCCACGATCCCCGAGCAGTACGGCGGCGCAGGCCTCAACTATGTTTGCTACGGTTTAGTGGCAAGAGAAGTCGAGCGCGTGGATTCTGGCTACCGCTCCATGATGAGCGTACAAAGCTCACTCGTGATGTTGCCCATCAACGAGTTTGGGAACGTTGCCACCAAGCAAAAATATCTGCCAAAACTCGCCACCGGCGAATTCATCGGATGCTTCGGATTGACCGAGCCCGACCACGGGTCTGATCCTGCCAGCATGATTACCCGCGCCCGAAAAGTCGCTGGCGGCTATGCGCTCACGGGCAATAAAATGTGGATCTCCAACAGCCCGTTTGCCGATGTATTCGTCGTCTGGGCGAAGGATGATGAAGGCGCGATTCGCGGCTTCGTTTTAGAAAAAGGCTGGAAGGGCTTGAGCGCTCCTGCCGTTCACGGAAAAGTGGGCCTCAAAGCCTCTCTCACTGGCGAGATCGTGATGGATAACGTCTTCTGCCCCGAAGAAAACGCCTTCCCCGAAGTGCGTGGCCTCAAAGGCCCGTTTACTTGCCTCAACTCCGCCCGCTACGGCATCGCTTGGGGCGCCCTCGGCGCAGCCGAAGACTGCTACGCGCGAGCTCGCCAATACGTGATGGATCGCAAGCAGTTTGGTCGGCCGCTCGCTGCCAATCAACTCATCCAAAAGAAACTCGCCGACATGATGACCGAGATCAGCCTCGGCCTGCAAGGCTGCCTGCGCTTAGGCCGCATGAAAGATGAAGGCATTGCCAACGTCGAGCTCACCTCGATTTTGAAGCGCAACTCTTGCGGCAAAGCGCTCGACATCGCAAGGCTTGCACGCGACATGATGGGCGGCAACGGCATCTCCGACGAATACGGCGTGGCGCGGCATTTGGTCAATCTTGAAGTGGTCAACACCTATGAGGGAACGCATGATATTCATGCGCTGATCTTGGGAAGAGCGATTACGGGGATTGCTGCGTTTAGCAATTGAGCACTATAGATTCGATAGCGGTTCGCGCAGTATCTACGCCGGCTATCTGGTGATTTTGTAAGAATTTTCTTGATCTCGAAGATTTAAACAAATTTAGAGCGGCTGCGAATGTGAGCCACTGCGCTTTGGATATCCCACTGCGCTCGTGTCCCCCGCGCTGGCCTGCGGCTGGCGCTCCTCCTTTACCTCGATACGTGAGATACCCAAATCACAGCGGCTCACATTCGTGGCCTGTTTAGAGTCGCTAAAAATCTTGGCAGTCAGCCAGTTTCTGCCCCCATTGTTGGCATTTTGAGTTTCAAACTTCCCTTGCACACGCCCGCGTGAGCCTGCCGCCTGCGATTGGGTTGTTTCTCGCAGCGAGGTAAAGGAGGAGCGCCAGCCGCAGGCCAGCGCGGGGGACACGAGCGGCGGGGAACAACCCAATCGCAGGCGGCAGGCTCAGGCAGCCGCGCTACGATGCTAGAAATACCAAAAAGTTAGTAATCCAAACATTCACCTATCCGAAATGAATTACGAATAGGTAAATTACAATTTCGATTAGCCAGTCAACACAGCACAGGAACCCAGCCATGTCCAAATCCTTCGCCAGCCAATCCGATCTCACCGCCAAGAAAATCACCTTCGAGCAACTCAGCAAACACTGCTGGGCCTACACCGCCGAAGGTGATCCGAACTCGGGCGTGATCATTGGCGATGATTTCATCATGGTCAGTGACGCAACGGCCACGCCCGCGATGGCCAAAGACCTCATCAAAAAAATCCGCACCGTCTCCAGCAAGCCCATCAAATACGTGCTGCTCACGCATTACCATGCAGTCCGCGTGCTGGGAGCCAGCGCGTATGCAAGCGAAGGCGCTACTGAAATCATAGCGAGTCGTGGCACTTTGGAGCTCATCCGCGAGCGTGGCGCGCAAGATATGCAAAGTGAAATCGAGCGCTTTCCTCGCCTCTTTCAAGGCGCCCACAGCATCCCCGGCCTCACGTGGCCAAGCATGGTGATCGGCGATGGCAAG
>JAYUSD010000130.1:0-3551 GCA_043755865.1 Variovorax sp.
ACGCGCGGTCTTCCGCTGTTGGCAACCATTCGTTCTTCTTCACATCCCACTCTGCCTGCGAGACGACGCGGCCATCTGGGGAAACCTTTGCACCTGAGAGCGCACCGATATTGCGATGGAAAGCCTTGTGCGGTGTAGTCAGCTTGAACGGAATGCCAGCTTTCTCGATCACTTTGTTCCAGCGGCCCACGCCCGCCACAGAGTCTTTGATGTAATCATCGCGCAGCACTTCATTGAGCGCATTGAGCATCGGCACTTCCTTCTCGACCAACTGGCCACTGACCACTTGCAGCACTTTATAGCTCTGGCCGCGCAGCTGATGATCATCCATGCGCTTGCCTTCTTCGTAGCGGCCTTTGAGGCCGGTGCTGTAGAAAGTAGCGGCATTGGATGACTCATCCGCACCAAACAAATCAATCGTTACCGAGAAGTGGAAATTCAAATAGCGCTGAACGGTAGGCAGATCTATCACGCCAGCGGCGCGGAGCTTTTGCGCATCGTCCGTCTTCATTTCATTCATCGCCGCGCAGGTGCGCTGGATGACTCGACTGATGCCGCTCTCGCCCACAAACATGTGATGCGCTTCTTCGGTGAGCATGAATTTCGTGGTGCGCGCTAGGGGCTCGAAAGCGCTCTCAGCCAATGCGCAAAGCTGGAATTTGCCATCGCGATCGGTAAAGTACGTGAACATGAAAAACGAAAGCCAATCAGGCGTGGCTTCGTTGAATGCTTGCAAGATGCGCGGCGTATCTTCATCGCCGCTGCGGCGCTCGAGCAGCGCTTCGGCTTCTTCGCGGCCATCGCGGCCAAAATGCTTGTGCAGCAGATAGACCATCGCCCACAAATGGCGGCCTTCTTCCACGTTGATTTGATACAGATTGCGCAGGTCATACATCGAAGGCGCAGTGAGCCCCAAATGCCGCTGCTGCTCCACAGATGCGGGCTCGGTATCGCCCTGCGTGACGATAATGCGGCGCAGATTGGCGCGGTATTCGCCGGGCACATCGTTCCACACATCTTTTCCAATGTGATCACCAAAGCCAATCTTGCGGTCTTGCTGGCTGGGATTTAAGAAAATGCCCCAGCGATAGTCACGCATCTTCACATGATCAAAGCTCGCCCAACCAGCGGGATCGACGCTGACAGCAGTGCGCAAATACACATCAGACGCTTCAGCGCCCACGGGGCCAATCTCATCCCACCAGTTGATGAAATTAGGCTGCCAACCTTCCAGCGCGCGCTGCAAGGTGCGGTCTTCGCTGAGGTTGACGTTATTCGGAATTTTCTCGCTGTAGTTAATGCTCATGATGTTTGCTCAATCAACAAGGGTGGAGATTTTTCGGTTACAGCAAGCCACCTGCCTTGCTGCACAACGAGATGTTTTGACTAGGTATCGCGAAAAGCGCTAAAAGAAGGCGAAAAACACAAAAAAGATAACCAAAATTAGGTTTTCAAATTTCAATTTTTCTATATATTTTTTAGCGCTTTTTGCATTCCCTTTTTGCGGTTTTCGCGTTACCTAGCATCCTTCAAACACGATTCCAATCAAACACAGCCTTATCGCCCTTGCCATATACCTTCAAAGCCCCCTTCTCTCCCACAGCGTTAGGCCGTTGAAAGATCCAGTTTTGCCATGCCGTCAAGCGCCCGAAGACCCGGGTCACCATATTTTCTGTGCCGTTAAACCGCAGATTGGCTTCCATGCCCGTGAGCGCATCAGGATTCATCGCGATGCGCTCTTCGATCGCGATGCGCACTTCATCGGCCCAGTCGATATCGTCTGGATTCGCTGTCACCAAGCCAACCGCAAACGCTGCATCCGCATCCAATGCTTTCCCTGCGACCGCACTTACAGCGTCTAAGGCAGGCGCTTCGCCATAGAAGCGACGCTGCAGGCGGCTTTGCCCAGTGGCCATTGGATAAAGACCAAAATTCACATCATTGACGGTGATCTTGGGCGCTTTGGCCTCGTCATCGGGCAAAGCGAGGTGATAGCTTCTATCGCAAGCTAGTGCCAGTTCTAGGAACGTACCTGCAAAGCATGAGCCCTCTTCGATAAATGCAAACAAGCTGCGCGATGACACGTCGATACGGCTCAACGTGCGGCGCAACATGCCAATGGTCTCGCGCACGAACCAATGGTCTTTATTGGCCATTAGCACTTCATCCATTTGAAGCACATTCGCCGCATCGCCTTCGGTCTTCCAAATCCAAGTGCCGATGTCCAGCTCATTCGTACGCATTTGCAATATCGCATCATCGAGCTCACGCGCAAGCACGAAGGGATACCAATTTGATGCTACTGATTCGATAGCACTTGGCGCATATTCTATGCCGGCTACTGGCGCTTTTACCTTAAAAACTGCAAGGCGCTTGGCACGATCAATTTCTACCGTCACATGCGTGTAGCGCAGTGCATCCGCTTCAATCGTGCAGTTCAGGGGCGTGAGCGCTACGCCTTTTGCACCAGATTCAATGGCAGGCCGGTCGCTCTTGTCTGCTAATTCCAAAGCACGCTTTTGCACCGCTTCTGCAAATTGCGCAGGCTTCACAGCCTGATCCACCAGCCGCCACTCCACAGCCTTCTGGCCGCGCACACCTTCTACGCTGGTGCAGAAAATATCCGCCAAATCGTGGCGCACTTTGCGCTTATCCGTCACGCGCGTGAGGCCGCCCGTGCCGGGCAACACGCCCAGCAGCGGCACTTCAGGCAAGCTCACGGCAGAGCTGCGGTCGTCCACCAAAATAATTTCATCGCAAGCCAGCGCCACCTCGTAGCCGCCGCCAGCGCATGCGCCGTTCACGGCGGCGATGAATTTGAGGCCGCTGTGCGCGGAAGAGTCTTCCAAACCATTCCTCGTCTCATTGGTAAATTTGCAAAAATTGACTTTCCAAGCGTGACTCGATACGCCGAGCATAAAAATATTCGCGCCCGAGCAAAACACCTTTTCTTTTGCGCTGGTCAACACCACGGTGCGCACCTCGGGATGCTCAAAGCGAATGCGATTGATCGCGTCATTGAGCTCAATGTCTACACCCAAGTCGTAGCTGTTCAGTTTCAGCTTGTAGCCGGGCCGCAAGCCAGCGTTTTCATCAAAGTCTGCTTTGAGCGTGGCCACTGCGCCGTTGAACTCCATTTTCCAATGCTTGTATTGGCTGGGGCTCGTCTGGTAATTGACGCGGGGCTGTAGAACAGATTCAGTACTCATGCTTGTCTCCTCGACGCATTAATATGAATTATATTGCATATCTTTCAAAGACGCAATATCTTGCACATCATGTCGCATGAATCACGGGTTGAAGCAGTGTTTTAAGCATCTCAAACGTCTCCTTTTGGCCTTGCGCACTGGTATTTAGCGTGAAATCAGCCTTGGAATAGAAGGCCGCGCGCCCAGAAAGAATGCTTTTCAGATCGTTCAACGCTTCTTTGCTTGCAGCCATTGGCCGCGTGTCGCCCTGCGCCTTCACGCGCTGCATATGGTCATGAGGAGCGGCCTGTAGCCAGACGCTGGTGCAATGCGTGAGCACGTGGTTGAAGCTCGTCACGTCGC
>JAYUSD010000131.1:0-8400 GCA_043755865.1 Variovorax sp.
CAACAAATAGTTTTGCTTGACTCATTTCTGTGCCCGAACGCGATTTGTAGTGCGTAATCTCATTTCGTAAGCGAATGAGTAACTGCGTGTCTTGCCAAGGTTGGGCTCCTTGATCGAGAGGCTGTTTTCCCAACAAATGAAAGACGGCAGAGTATCGCTTCAATGCATCCAAACCTTCCAAAATCTCGGCAAGCGGCGCAATTTTAGAAATTGCCTCTGAGTTTTCAGGAGAGCTTCCAAGGTGACGCCTTGGCCCATGGTTAATAACTTCCCATGAGTCGGCTTCAAGTGCTGCTACTGACTGCATGATCGCGCTTGTAGTGAATGCTAAGTGCTCAGATCGTAGGTCACCATCAACTGAGTCTGGTGGCAGTGCTTCGATTGCGCTTGCCAATTTCGTCATGCGCGCTGCTGCGTTTAAAAATTGTGGTGCAAATGAGTATCTTGAGTCGATTTGAGCATGCATGATGTATTGTATTTTGATGCCTTGGTTTGCAATATCGCAATCTTGCGCCTTTTCAAAATACTTTCCAAGTTAACTGCCCGATGGTACGACGCACGTACATAGGTTAAGCAGGTCGGATAGATCACCAACAAAGAAAGAAGACCGCAACCAAAGTTCAATCGCCTCCGATACAGTCTGGCTCATGTTCAATCGTTACAGGAGAAACCTATGAACCCAGAGATCAAACAGTTCAAGTCGTTTACCGTGCAAGGCTTTCAAGTGCGCACGACGAACGCGGCGGAGCAAATGTCTTCGACTGCGAAGATTGGTGCGCTATGGCAGAGGTATTTCAGTACGCCGGGTGTGGCAATGTCTGAGATTTATGGGGTTTACAGTGGGTATGAGAGCGACTGGACGGGGGCGTTTGATGTGACGGCGGGCAGCGAAGTCTCCCCAAGCGCAATGCCTAAAGCTGATCATGCGACTGTGCAGATTGAAGGCGGGCAATATCTGTTGTTTCACGCCAAGGGCGCGATGCCGCAGGCGGTGTTTGAGGCTTGGGGGCGGGTGTGGCAATACTTCTGCGCGCCGCGCGCGGATTGGCAGCGCTGCTATGTGACGGATTTTGAGCAGTATTTGGGGGCGGATGAGGTGGCAGTGTGTATTGGGGTGAAGCCTGTTTGATGCGCTGATTGGTATGAGCGGATTTCAAACTTTGGCAAGCCCTAGCGCTGAGACGCGCGAGGTGACTTTGCAGGCCTGGCGCAAGCGCATGCAGCGCGTGGCGGATTGGTTGGTGGATCATTTGGATCAGCCTTTTGATTTGGATCGCTTGGCGGAGCTGGCGCATTTCTCGCCTTATCACTTTCATCGTGTGTATTCTGTGGCCATGGGCGAGCCTGTGGCCGAGACGGTGCGGCGGATGCGGCTGCATCGGGCAGCTTGGCTACATCGGATCAAGCTGTGCTTGCGATTGCGAGACAAGCAGGCTATGGCAGTACGCAGGCTTTTGGGCGTGTGTTTCGCGGCGCGTATGGTCTGCCGCCTGCGCAGTATCGGCAGCATGCGGTGAATTCGCTAGCTATGGTCACTCAGAGTGTGAAGCAAGGCATGAACCAAGTAGCAAATATGGCGACAACATTTCCTCAAGGCTTGGGCGCATTGCCTGAGCAAGCGGTGCAAATCGTGACACTCTTGCCCGTGCGCGTGGCGGCGCTGCCGCATGCGGGGAGCTTCAATGCGATTGGCGATAGCTTTCAGAAGCTCACGGCTTGGGCCTTCGGACGACGTTATTTGGGAAGCAATCTCTTCTGCGCAGAAACGCGCATGGTTGGCATTTACTACGACGACCCGGAATCCAAGCCCTTGCACGAGCTTCGCAGCGATGCTTGCATCAGCGTGCCAGAGGGCTTTGCGCTCGGCAGCCAAGATGCGCCGTTTCACATCACGCATACGAGTAGCGGGCGTTGCGCGCGCATGGTGTTTACCGGGCCGTATGCCCAGCTACACACGGCTTACCGCTGGCTCTATGAAGTGTGGCTGCCCACGAGTGGCGAGCAGCCGGGCGAGCAAGCGCCTATTGAAGAGTATCTCAACGACCCGCGCAGCTTGCCGCCTGCACAGTGGCAAACGGCGATTTCGATTCCTTTGGCTTAGCGTATGGAGCCTCGTTTCAAGGCTCGCCTTGCGAAGTGGGTTGATAGGGCATGCATAGAAAAGTAATGATAAAATATGGTATTACTTTTTTATGGTGAGTATCATGGAGTACGCTCTAACGACCAAAAGCCAAGTCACGGTGCCTAAGGCGATTCGCCAGCATTTGCGAATCGTACCCGGCCAAGCCATCCATTACGAGCCGATGCCCGATGGCAGTGCGCGCATTACGGCGGCGCAAAAGCCTGTGCAAGACAACCCGTTTTTGAAGTTTGTGGGCATTGGCATTCGTAAGCGGCCTACCGAAGAGATCATGCGCGAGACACGCGGCGAGGACGCGATGCGATGATTTTGGTCGATAGCTGCGTGCTGATTGATGTGTTCGATGGCGATGAGCGTTGGAGTCAGTGGTCATTAGCGGCTTTGAATGATTGCAAAGCTGAAGGGTTAAGAATCAATGCTGTGATCTACGCAGAGGTCGCTCCGTCGTTTAAAACTGCTCTGCAGTTTGATCGAACACTGGAGCAACTCAAGTTGATTTACAGCGATATATCTGCGCCGGCCGCTTGGCGCGCAGCACAAGCCTACGCACAGTACCGGGGCAATAAAGGCTTGCAAAAAATGATCTTGCCCGACTTTTACATCGGCGCACAAGCCGAAGTGATGAATTGGACTGTTTTGACGCGCGACACGTCACGTATCAAAACCTATTTCCCAAGGGTGCGTTTGATTGCACCCGCTTGACAGAATAGCGAAACGAATGAAATACCTCTCCACCCGTGGCCATGCTGGCCGGCTTGGCTTTTCTGATATTTTGCTGGAAGGCCTCGCGCCTGATGGCGGGCTGTATATGCCTGAGACGTATCCGCAGATCGACGATGCGAAGCTCACGCAGCTGCGTGATGTGCTTTTAAATCAGGGCTATGCGGGATTAGCTTTTGAAATTCTCTCGCTCTATATCGACGATATTCCCGCTGCGGATTTGAAGCGCTTGTGTGAGAAGACGTATACGCAAGAGGTGTATGGCACGAAAGAGATCACACCTGTGACTCTGCTGGGCAACACGGGCTTGCATTTACAAGCTTTGTCAAATGGCCCCACGCTGGCCTTCAAAGACATGGCCATGCAATTGCTCGGCAATTTGTTTGAATACGAGCTGGCGCGGCGCAATGAGACTTTGAATATTTTTGGCGCGACCAGTGGCGATACTGGAAGCGCTGCGGAATATGCGATGCGCGGCAAACGCGGGGTGAAGGTCTTCATGCTGAGCCCGCATGGGCGCATGAGCCCATTTCAGCAGGCGCAGATGTTTAGCTTGATGGATGAGAATATATTTAACATCGCTGTCGAGGGCGTGTTTGACGATTGCCAGGACATGGTGAAAGCGGTGTCGAATGATTTGACGTTTAAGAAAAAATACAAGATTGGTACGGTGAATTCGATCAACTGGGCGCGGCTTTTGGCGCAGGTGGTTTATTACTTTGCCGGTTATTTGTATGCCACGACATCGAATGCGCAAAAGGTAAGCTTTACCGTGCCAAGCGGCAATTTCGGCAATGTCTGCGCAGGCCATGTGGCGCGGATGATGGGGCTGCCGATTGACAAGCTGATCGTCGCCACCAACGAAAATAATGTGCTGGATGAATTCTTCCGCACCGGGATCTATCGCGTGCGCGGCAGCGCGGATACGCATGAAACATCGAGCCCATCGATGGATATTTCCAAAGCGAGCAATTTTGAGCGCTTTGTTTTTGATCTGATTGGGCGCGATGGCGCGGCAGTTAAGGATTTGTTCACCACGCAGTTGAGCACCAGCAGAAAATTTGATTTGAGCGGCGATGGGCGTTTTGTGCAAGCCGCCGCGAAGTATGGCTTTGCTAGCGGCAAAAGCACGCATGCGAATCGGCTTCAAACGATCAAAGACGTCTTTGAGCAACACAGCGTGATGATTGATCCACACACGGCAGATGCCGTGAAAGTGGCACGCGAGCATGCGAAGCAGGGAGTGCCGATGATTGTTTTAGAAACAGCGCTGCCTATTAAGTTTGCGGCCACGATTGTGGAGGCGCTCGGGCGCGAGCCTTCTCGCCCGGCGAAATTCGAAGGCATTGAGGCGCTGCCTAAGCGCGTGGTTGTGATCAAGCCTGATGTGGCCATAGCGCGAGCTATGATCGAGAAAAATGCATAAAAATTACGCAAATAAAGCATGTAGCCGGCATAGAATAAGCGCGGATTGCTATTGAATTGAGAGTAATATGAAAGTTGTTGGATTTGCAGGTTTCTCGGGCTCAGGCAAGACGACGTTGGTTGAGAGCATCATCAGTGCGTTGAAATTACGCGGCCTGCGTGTGTCGGTGGTCAAGCATGCGCATCATGCCTTTGATATTGATCACGCTGGCAAAGACACGCATCGCCACCGCGAGGCCGGTGCGTTTGAAGTGGTGGTGGCTTCCAGCAAACGCATGGCGCTGATGCGAGAGTTTGAGAAAGACTCCGAGCTCAATGTGCATCACCTGATTGCTGAGCTCTACGATGGCGTGGATTGGGTACTTGTCGAAGGCTTTAAACAATCAGATATTCAAAAAATTGAAGTGCATCGCCCCAGCGCCGGCAAACCTGCGCTGTTTGAAGACGATGATTTCATCGTGGCGATTGCTACCGATACGCCAACAGTTTTTGAGGGCAAGACGCTGCGCCCGGTGCTGGATGTGAACAGCGCAGACAGTGTGGCTCAATGGCTAGTGGACAACGGCGAGCGTTTTGACTATGTGGCAAGCCGATACAGTTAAGCCATGAGTGCTCCCAAGTTTCCCCCATTGCGCACTTTGGAAGAGACGCTTTCTCATCTGCTGAGCTCTGTGCAGCCGCTGGGTGAGTGTGAGCGCGTCTCTACCTTTGATGCAGACCGCCGCGTGCTTGGCGAGGATATCGTGAGCCCGCTGGATGTGCCGGGATTTGATAACTCGCAGATGGATGGCTATGCGCTAAGAAGCGCGGATGTACGCGAAGCGGGCGTGGTGCTGCAAGTCACGCAGCGCATTCCTGCGGGGCATTTTGGCAAGGTGCTTGAGCCTTTGAGTGCAGCGCGGATTTTTACCGGAGCGCCGATGCCGGCCGGCGCGGATTGCGTGGTGATGCAGGAAGACTGTGAATTTGTCAACGAATGCGAAGGCGGCGTGCGGATCAAAGCTGTGCCCAAAGCCGGCCAATGGGTGCGCTCGCGCGGCGAAGATGTCAAAGCTGGCCACACGGCGCTGTCAAAAGGCGAGCTGCTCACGCCCGCTGCACTTGGACTGGCGGCCAGTCTTGGTTTGGCGCAATTGCAGGTGAGTCGCCGTCCGCGTGTGGCGTTGTTTTCTACCGGTGATGAATTGGTGATGCCCGGTGAGGTGTTTCCAACCCAGATGAAGCCCGGTGCAATCTACAACTCGAACCGCTTTTTTCTTCGCGCCATGCTGCTTCGCGCAGGTTGCGAGGTGACGGATTTCGGCATCGTGCCTGATCAACTCGCAGCGACAGCGCGAGCGTTGCAAGAGGCTGTAAAGTCGCATGATTTGATTTTGACCAGCGGCGGTGTGAGCGTGGGCGAGGAAGACCACATCAAGCCTGCTGTGCAAGCGAATGGCAGCTTGGATTTGTGGAGTATTTCCATGAAGCCGGGCAAGCCGTTTGCTTACGGTCGTGTGAACCGAGACAACCAAGGCTTTGCCTATTTTGTCGGCCTGCCTGGCAATCCCGTGTCGAGTTTCGTCACATTCCTGCTGCTCGTGCGCCCGTTGATTGCACGCCTGAACGGCCAGAGTGGTGATTTATCAGCTATTAATTCAATAGCGCTCCGCGCGGATTTCATGCCGGCAAGAGCCGATAAACGCCGTGAATTCTTGCGTGCAAAGCGCAACAGCTCCGGCGGGCTGGATCTTTTCCCCAATCAAAATTCGAGCGTGCTGACATCCTGTGTGTGGGCCGATGGTTTGGTGGATGTGCCGGCGGGGCATCAGGTCAAACGAGGTGATATCGTGCGCTTTATTCCTTTTTCTGAAGTGCTCTGATGAAGACAATTTCTATCAAATACTTTGCTTCTGTACGCGAGGCTTTGGGCGCGAGCGGCGAGCAGGTGCAAACCGCTGCGCTCACAGTTGCCGCGCTGCGCGAGGAGCTGATCGCACGCGGCGGCGCATTCCAGCAAACGCTGGCTCACAGTCAAGTGCTGCGCGTGGCGCTTAATCACACCATGGTCGAAGAATCCGAGGCGCTGAGCGAAGGATGCGAAGTGGCATTCTTCCCGCCTGTGACAGGGGGCTAGTGCAATGAACGCACGCGTCGTGATTCAAACGCAAGATTTCGATCTGGGCGCAGAGATTGCTGCGCTGCGTCAGGCTGACAAGCGCGTGGGCGCAGTGTGCAGCTTTGTGGGCACGGTGCGTGATCGCAATGATGGCTTAAGTGTCAGCACGCTTGAGCTGGAGCACTATCCGGGCATGACAGAGAAATCAATTGAAGCGATGATCGACGCGGCTTTTGCGCGCTTCGATATCTATGCCGCTCGCGTGATTCACCGGGTTGGCCTGATGCAGCCGCTCGATCAAATCGTCATGGTGGCGGTGACTTCTGCGCACCGTGGGATGAGTTTCCAAGCTTGTGAATTTTTGATTGATTATCTCAAGACTCAAGCGCCCTTTTGGAAGAAGGAGCAAACGCCTCAGGGTGCTAGATGGGTGGATGCGCGGATCAGCGACGATGCCGCGTTGGCTAAATGGGGAGCATTGGCTTCTAACTGCTAAAACCGAATTTTCGGATCGCGAAAGACGCAAAAGTTACGCGAAAGACGCGAAAGAAGTCAGAAAAATAATTTAAAAAAGTTGAAGAAACTGGTGATGGTTAGCCTAAAGCATGAATTCGTTTTTATTATTTTGAATTACTGTTCCGCGCCTTTCGCGCGCCTTTCGCGTCTTTCGCGCACAGGATGTCCACATTCCCTCTTCAAGCCTCAATTCAAATACTTAGGCCGCTCTCCGCCGCCGCCCATGTTGCCCTCACCCGGCAGTGCTGCCTCAGCAACTGTTGCCGCCAAGGATGTGCCTGCCCACTGCGACGTATCAACGGCCTTTTGTAGCAAATGCACAAACCCGTGCACGAGTTTCTGCTCCAGCGCCACGCGAAAGCCGCGTGGGTTGGGATGCGGCTGGCCGTTATCGAGCGGTAACTTCTCGTTAAACGCCATTTGTAATTGACCTGAGGGCAGGGGCGTGACGCTGATCTCGGTGACGAGCAAAGGCTCTGCGCCCAGCGGCAGTGCGTTAGGCGCTTTGTAGGGCGTTTGGAAGTCGGATTTTTGCAATGATTCTTCGCGCTTGAAATCGGCCAGCATGGCTTGTGTTTGCGCGTCTGCGGTGGCGGCTGTTGTCGTCAACGGTGATTTCACGGTCTCTTGCTTAGCCACCCATTCGGCCACAATTTTCTGCACCATGGGCATCAGCCCAAGAGTGAGTCGCCGAGTAAACCACAGGCGCAGTTCCTCTTGCGCAGTCGTGTTGATGCGCACCAAGATGCGGTCTTGCTCTTGAATGTAATTAATAGAGAGTTGATGGATGTTCACGGGGAATATGGCAAAGCCTTGATGTGTGTCAAATTCTATGCCTTGAAAAGCCTCAAGATGGGCGCATGTGCATATTGCAATAAAAATTGAGGGATTCCGTATGCGACTCGACAAACTCACCACCAAATTCCAAGAAGCGCTTTCCGAGGCGCAAACGCTGGCGCTCGGGGGAGATCACGGCTACATTGAGCCCGCACACGTACTGGCCGCGATGCTGCGGCAGGAAGACGGGCCGCGCGCGCTCTTGCAGCGAGCGGGCGTGAATGTGGCTACCCTTGCCGCTGCAGCAGATGCTGGTATCAAGAAGCTGGCAACAGTTCAGGGGCAGAGCGAAGTGACTGTAGGACGCGATCTCGTCTCTTTGATCCAAACGGCAGAGAAAGAAGGTATCAAGCGTGGCGATCAGTTCATCGCAGGCGAGCTGTTTTTGCTGGCCTTGGCTGATAGCAAAACCGATTTGGGTAAAGCGGCGAAAGAAGCTGGCCTCTCGCGTAAAAGCTTGGAAGCGGCGATTGATGCCGTGCGCGGTGGGCAAACGGTGAACAACGCTGATGCCGAAGATCAGCGTGAATCTCTCAAAAAATACTGTATTGATTTAACTGAACGTGCTCGCATGGGCAAGCTTGATCCGGTGATTGGACGCGATGATGAAATCCGCCGCGCGATTCAGGTTTTGCAGCGCCGCACGAAGAACAACCCGGTGCTG
>JAYUSD010000132.1:0-3504 GCA_043755865.1 Variovorax sp.
GAACGATGGTGATCCGGACGGTCCTTGGTATCGCTGTTTCACTAGGGCTATAATCATACGCGGTTGCCAAAAATCTTTGTTCAACCGTATATGAAACGCATGAAACCAAACCAATGCATGCCGCGGCAACGCCGGCGGCGCGTAGCGTTCTAACTGAATGATAAACTATACTTGACAATTCCTTCCGTAAACCTTGGGCTACCTCCCGATCGCCTCGCCATTGCTGCGTGATGGCGTTCATTCCCACGACGCGCCTTGCAAGTTTGTTGTCACCTCTGGCGCGCCGTCGTACACGCATCTGCTGCGCTGGGCCAATGAGCTTGATGCCCGCCCCGCTGTCAAACGTGGCCGCATGGTCAACCGTGTGCAAGGCGATCCGGCGTTGCAACTGCATGAGCGGCATGATGCGATTGATTTTGAGCTGCGGACGCAGGATAAGATTTCTGCCTAACTTTTTAGGCGTTTTTGGTATGTAGCCGGCGCATTTATTGCGTGGAGTGCTATTGAATTAATAGTGTCTGCGTTCTGTGTGTTTCGCTCGGAGTTTTGTACCCGCGGCCTAGCGACGGGTACTTTCCCTGTAAATTTTTTGGAAACACACGCGATCAAGGTCTGAGCTTGCCGACCCTCTCCCCGCGCGCCTTCCAAAACAATTTCCAGTGCAAGCACCCATCGCTCTCCGCTTCAATCGTGGCTGGAGTTTGGGAAATTTCGATGGACTGACGTTGCTGGAATCGACACGTGGCTGTCCTGCGAGCGATCTTTCAATAACCAAGCATTTCACCTAGCGGAGACCGTGAGGTGCTTGAATCAGAAATTTTTTGGAAGGCGCGTGGGCAGGTCGGTTAGCGCACCACAAAACTACGTCGCGTGTGTTTTCAAAAAATTTGCTGAGGCAAGTACCTCGCGGTAGGCCGCAAAGCACAAAAGTTCAAACGAAACCTTAGGACATCCAAGCTTGTAAGACATAACCAAAGCAAAACGACAGAAGATCACACACTGAAGGAGCACAGCATGTCACAGCGTTCATTCACTACTTATTTCATAGCACTCTGCGCAATATCCATGCCGGCTACCCATGCATTTGGCATGGAAAACTGCTCCGCAAAGTCTGCCGCCACACTCACACCCGTGATTGAGCTTTACACATCGGAGGGCTGCAGCTCCTGCCCGCCAGCAGATGCTTGGCTCTCGCAGATGAAGGCGGCGCAGAAAGAAGGCAAGGTGGTGGCGCAGGCTTTTCATGTGAACTACTGGGATTACATCGGCTGGACCGATCGCTTCGCTGCGCCCGCGTACACGCAACGCCAGCGAGAGCTCTCACAACGCACGAGCTTGAACAGCATCTATACGCCGCAGCTTGCCAAAAACGGCCTGACTGTGCGCAGCTATGGCGATCAAGCCGCATTAATTGCCAGCAGCGAGAGCGCCAAAGCCAGCATCGCGCTCGCCCAACTTGAGGCCAACCGCTTCGAGGCAAAAATAGCGCCTATCGATCCAGCGGCCAATTGGAGCGCGTATTTCACCGTCACCGAGCATGAGCACATCAGCCGCGTGAGTGCGGGTGAGAACAAAGGCGAGACTTTGAAGAACGATTTTGTCGTGCGTCAATACGTGCCTTTGGGGCAATTCTCCGGGACGCAGACGTTGAAATTCAGTAGCCTCATGCCCACGCTCACTGCGGGCAAGCCGCACCCAAGACAAATCAATCTGGTGGTGACGGACAGCAAGAGCGGCAAGACCTTGCAGGCGCTGAGCCTAGGGTGTTGATCGAAGTTTGATGTTTGGCGTTGCAGAGATTGATGTCTGAATCTGCTCAATCCCTGTCAGATTAAGCTTAGACGCTGTGCGCGGTTTGCACGACAATCAAGGCATGAATTCACAAGCCGCACAAAAACTCTCCATGCAACAGGTGCTGATTGCCGGCGCGATGATCGTCACGCTCTCGATGGGCATCCGCCATGGCTTTGGGCTTTGGCTGCAGCCGATCACGATGGCGCATGGCTGGAGCCGCGCTGATTTTTCTTTTGCCTTGGCGATTCAAAATCTCTCTTGGGGATTTTTGGGCATCTTCGCGGGCATGCTGGCCGATAAATTTGGCGCATTCAAAGTGATCGTGGGCGGCGCAGTGCTCTACGCGCTGGGCTTGGCGGGCATGGCGCTCTCCACCACCACGCTCATGTTCACGCTGACTGCCGGCATTTTGATCGGCGCAGCGCAAGCAGGCACAACCTATGCCGTGATCTACGGCGTGATTGGCCGCAATATTGATCCGGCCAAGCGCTCATGGGCGATGGGCGTAGCGGCGGCTGCAGGCTCGTTTGGCCAATTCCTCATGGTGCCTACCGAAGGCTTTTTGATTAGCAGCTTTGGCTGGCAAAACGCATTGCTGATTTTGACGACTGCCACGCTGCTGATCATGCCACTCGCATACTTTTTGCGCGAAGCCAGCTTTGCAAGCGGCGTAGCGCCTGCGCGTGAACAGACGATTTGGGAAGCGCTCAAAGAAGCCTTCAAATACCCCAGCTTTCAATTGCTTATGGCAGGCTACTTCGTCTGCGGCTTCCAAGTCGTCTTCATCGGCGTGCACATGCCCAGCTATTTGAAAGACAAAGGCCTCTCACCGCAAGTGGCCAGCTATGCGCTCGCGCTCATTGGCCTGTTCAACGTGTTTGGCACGTACATCGCCGGCTCGCTCGGCCAACGCATGCCGAAAAAATACATCTTGAGCGCCATCTACATCGCGCGCGCCGTGGCGATTACCATCTTCCTGATCGTGCCCATCTCACCTTGGAGCGTTTACATCTTCGCAAGCTGCATGGGCTTGCTCTGGCTGTCCACCGTGCCGCCCACGAATGCCACCGTGGCGCAAATCTTCGGCGTGGCGCATCTCTCCATGCTCGGCGGCTTCGTGTTTTTCAGCCACCAAATCGGCAGCTTCATGGGCGTCTGGCTCGGTGGCGTGCTGTATGACAAAACCGGCAGCTACGACATCGTTTGGTACATCTCGATTGCACTGGGCATCTTCGCGGCATTGATCAATCTGCCCGTACGCGAAGAAGCCATTTCTCGGCAATTAAAGCCTGCCTGACTGGGCATGATTGGTGAGAAAATGCAGCCATGAGCAACGCCAAAAAACTCTTCGCCTACGGCATCGCAGTGTTGGCCTGCATCGGTGTATTTTTGCTCTACATCCGCCCCGAATTTATGGTGACGCTGGCTGGGCAGGTTTGGGCTTGTTTTTAAGCGTTTTGAGCATATCGCCGGCGTAGAATATGCGTCAAGCGCTACTAAATTGATAGTTTCCTGGTAGCGATTAGCCTCTTTTATTGACGTGCGGACGATTTCTTTTTGGATCGAGCGGCTGCAATGCAATGGGCATTTCGCCCGCCCTCATGGTGGAATACCAATACTGTTCATTTAGATTCTCTTTGCCGTCTTGTCGTTGAATAGAACACTGACTGCGCCAAAGGCGCGAGCAGCACGACCGTTAGATCTTGCCTA
>JAYUSD010000133.1:0-44720 GCA_043755865.1 Variovorax sp.
GATCACCACGCCTGGGCGGGCGGAAAAAATAGTAATGCGCGCGTTTTTCGCAGGTCGCTCGATCAAGACACGCGATACAGCGGCATTC
Organism: Variovorax sp.; assembly: GCA_043755865.1. Classification (GTDB taxonomy): domain Bacteria; phylum Pseudomonadota; class Gammaproteobacteria; order Burkholderiales; family Burkholderiaceae_C; genus JANMDU01. The sequence goes on from JAYUSD010000133.1 coordinate 89, forward strand.
TTGAGCTTGGCTTTGAGGTATTCACGAACCTTAATGTCTTCTGCCAGCATGCCAGCAAAGTCGGAGTTGCTGGCATACCAGCGACTGGACCAATTGCGGCTCACCGAAAGGCGAAAACCGGTTGGGTGGATTTTTTGTCCCATTGTCTTTCGTCCTTCGGTTTAGTTGCCCACCACCACATAAATGTGGCAGGTCGGTTTAACGATGCGATTGCCACGGCCTTTGGCATTGGCGGTAAAGCGCTTGAGCACGGTGCCTTGCTCGATGTGAATGGTTTTCACCTTCAGCTCATCGATATCAGCGCCATCGTTGTGCTCGGCATTGGCAATTGCCGATTCGAGCACTTTTTTCACGATGCCAGCGGCTTTTTTGCGCGCGTAAGTCAAGGTATTCAGAGCGCGATCCACGGGCATGCCGCGAATCATGTCTGCCACCAAACGGCCTTTGTCAGCCGAGAGGCGCACGCCACGTAAAGTTGCTTTGGTTTCCATGTTGAGATTCCTTTACTTCTTCACGACTTTTTTGTCAGCCGGATGGCCTTTGAATGTGCGGGTAAGCGCAAATTCGCCAAGCTTGTGACCCACCATTTGGTCGCTCACATACACCGGAATGTGTTGCTTGCCGTTGTGAACGCCAATCGTGAGGCCGATAAATTCAGGGAGAATCATCGAGCGACGCGACCAAGTTTTCACTGGCTTTTTGTCTTTGATAGCAATCGCCTTTTCGACTTTGGCCATCAGATGATGGTCAACGAAAGGGCCTTTTTTGAGTGAACGTGTCATATCTTTTACCCCTTACTTCTTGCGACGCGAGATGATCATCACCTGCGTGCGCTTGTTGTTGCGGGTGCGATAGCCCTTGGTCAAATTGCCCCACGGATCACGCGGCTCGCCGCCGGTGCCGGTACGGCCTTCGCCGCCGCCGTGCGGGTGGTCAACCGGGTTCATGGCCACGCCACGAACGGTTGGGCGAATACCCATCCAGCGCTTGACGCCGGCTTTGCCGATCACGCGCAGGTTGTGCTCACCGTTTGCAACTTCACCAATGGTGGCGCGACATTCGATGTGGATCTTGCGAACTTCGCCAGAGCGAATACGCACCTGAGCATAAGTGCCTTCGCGGGCAAGCAGGGTGGCCGATGTACCAGCGGAGCGCACGATTTGTGCGCCTTTGCCTGGTTGCAACTCGATGCAGTGAATGGTCGAACCCACTGGGATATTGCGGATCGGTAAAGTGTTGCCAGCGCGGATCGGAGCTTCCGAACCATTCATCAGCGAAGCACCAGGCTCCACACCACGCGGGGCGATGATGTAAGCACGCTCGCCGTCTGCGTAGCACACCAAGGCGATGTGAGCAGAACGGTTGGGATCGTATTCAATGCGCTCAACTTTGGCAGGAATGCCATCTTTGTTGCGCTTGAAATCGACCACGCGGTAGTGATGCTTGTGACCACCGCCTTTGTGACGGGTCGTGATGTGGCCGTTGTTGTTGCGGCCCGCTTTTTGGAATTGCGGCTCAAGCAAGGGAGCATAAGGCTCGCCTTTGTGCAGGTGCTCGCGTGTGACCTTAACCACGGCACGTTGGCCGGGGCTGGTTGGTTTCATCTTGATGATTGCCATGATGTATTACGCCTTGTTAGGCGGCCTCTCCTGACAGATTGAGCTCTTGACCAGGCAGCAGCGTCACATAGGCTTTGCGAAGGTTATCGCGGCGGCCAATGGATTTGCCAAAACGCTTGGTTTTGCCTTTGGTATTGAGCACAGACACGCCCTTGACCTGGACTTTGAACATGAGTTCAACAGCGGCCTTGATCTCGGGCTTGGTGGCGTTTTGCAGGACTTTGAAGACAACAGCATTGGATTTATCAGCCACCATCGTTGCCTTTTCAGACACGATAGGAGCGACCAAGACTTGCATCAAACGGCCTTCGTCAAATTTCATCATAGAAGTGCTCATGCGAACATCTCCTTAAGTTTCTCGACAGCAGCTTTTGTGACGATGACCTTTTTGTAATGCACGAGCGAGAGTGGATCGGCGTAGCGCGGCTCCACGATCAGCACATTGGGCAAATTGCGCGATGCAAGGTACAGGTTATCGTCTACCACATCAGCAATCACCAGCACATTGCCGGAGAGATTCATGCTTTTGAGTTTGGCAGCGAGAAGTTTGGTTTTAGGGGAATCGACCGTGATCGAATCGACCACAGACAAACGGCCTTCACGAACCAACTGAGAATAAATGCTGGCCATACCGGCGCGATACATCTTTTTGTTGATTTTCTGCGTGAAGTTCTCTTCAGGCATGTTCGGGAAGATCCGGCCGCCTCCGCGCCACAGTGGCGAGGATGTCATACCAGCACGAGCGCGGCCCGTGCCTTTTTGCTTGAATGGCTTCTTGGTTGAGTGCTTGACTTGCTCGCGGTCTTTTTGAGCGCGAGTGCCTTGACGGGCATTGGCTTGGTAAGCAACAACGATCTGATGAATCAGGGCTTCGTTGTATTCACGGCCAAACACGGTCTCGGGCACATCAAACTGGGAAGCAGCTTGGCCTTGATCGTTGAGGAGATCCAATTTCATTATTTGGCTCCTTTTTGTGCGGCAGGGATTGGGCGTGTTTTAACGGCTGGGCTCACAGTGAGGAAGCCGCCTTTTGCGCCCGGCACAGCACCTTTGATGAGCATCAATTGACGGGCTTCGTCAATGCGGATCACATCGAGGTTTTGTACGGTTTTGGTGACATCGCCGAGGTGACCCGACATACGCTTACCAGGAAACACGCGGCCTGGATCTTGTGCCATACCAATGGAGCCTGGGACATTGTGCGAACGGCTGTTACCGTGCGATGCCCGCTGAGACTTCATGTTGTGACGCTTGATCGTGCCGGTGAAGCCTTTACCGATAGATGTGCCTTGCACATCTACCTGTTGGCCAGCTGCAAACACAGCCTGGGCAGCAATCACCGAGCCAGCTGCGTGAGCAGCGGCGACGTCGGTTGTCACGCGGAATTCTTGGATGATTTCACCGGCTTGAACACCTGCTTTTGCGAGGTGGCCAGCGATAGGCTTGGTCACGCGTGATGCGCGGCGCTGCCCGAATGTGACCTGAAGGGCCACGTAGCCGTCGTTTTCTTCAGATTTGACTTGGCTCACACGGTTGTTAGATACATCAACCACGGTGACTGGGATTGAATCCCCATCGTCCGTGAAAACGCGCATCATGCCGACCTTGCGACCCAGCAAACCCAAACGGTTGCTGTTGCTCATTGTTTTCTCCGTAACTTTCACCGCTGCCACTTCAATTGGCGACAGACGACCGGGTTACCCGCAAGGGCTGTTCGGCATTGTGAAAGACTGTTAAAAATCTCTACGCGGAAATGCGCAGAGCCTTTGATTATAGCCCGGATTTAGATGATCGACAAGCGCAGACTCGATCTACTGACTTGCCCCACTTACTTGATCCACAGGCGCACGGCGTCCCAAGTGCGGCCAAACCAACCGGCTTGATCGACTGATTCCAAGGCGAAGAGCGGCTGCTCTGAATAGGGCTGATCAGCCAAACTGATCTTTAAGCTGCCGATTTGCTGGCCTATGGCAAGCGGCGCAAGCAATGGGTCTGGGCGAGCTACTTGGGTTTTGATCTTGCTGGCGCTACCCGTTGGTACGACCACAATGTAAGCAGTCACTGCGTTTCCAAGCTTGACTGTTGCAACCTTTCCTTTCCAGACAGGCGCATCGATCACCGGCTGATTCGCATCAAAAAGCTTGACAGCTTCAAAAGCGGTGTAGCCCCAATTGAGCAGTTTTTGGCTTTCGTTGGCGCGGGCATTTTCGTTGGCTGCGCCGAGCACGACAGACAGCAGGCGGCGCTGGCCGATGCCCGGCAACTCTCTTTTGGCCGTGGCAATTAAGCAGTAGCCGGCGGCATCGGTGTGGCCGGTTTTAAGGCCATCCACGCTAGGGTCGCGAAAAAGCAACAGATTGCGATTGGTGTCATTTGCCGCTGGGCTTCCTTCCAAACGAAATTTTTTGATCGCATAAATCGGTGTGAATTCGGGAAATTCGCGCAGCAGGCGAGTAGATAGCAAGGCCAGATCACGCGCCGTGGTGGTGTGGCCAGCTTCGGTCAAGCCCTCTGAATTTTTATAAACCGTTTTGCTCATGCCTAATGCCTTGGCCTGATCGTTCATCAGTTGCACAAAACGCTCCACGCTGCCCGCCACGCCTTCGGCCAGCGCGACAGTCGCATCGTTGCCCGATTGCACGATCATGCCCTTTAGCAAATCATCAACTTTGACTTTCATTTTCGGATCGATAAACATGCGGCTGCCAGGCATCTTCCAAGCGCGCTCGCTGACGCTGAAAGTTTGCTCCAAAGTGATCTTCTTGGCTCGCAAGGCATCAAATACGATGTACGCCGTCATGAGCTTGGTCAGGCTGGCAGGCTCCACCGGCATATCGGCATCTTTTTCGACCAAGATTTGATTGGCCGTGATGTCAAGCAGTAGGTAAGCGCGCGCGGCGACTTCGGGGCCTTGGAGCTGCTGCGAATGCGCTGCAAAAGGCAGGCATAACGAAAAAAACAAGCAAAAGCGGGGGATTGCCGGCATAAAACCTGCGCGGAGTGCTATCAAATTCATACTTCTATTGTAATTCAGGAACGCAAATGCCGCGCCACCAAACTGCGCAAAAGCGGTAACTGTCCGTGAAAGAAATGCCCACCACCGGGCACGACTGTGATCGGGAGCACCTGTGGCCTAGCCCAATCCATCACGCTTTGCAACGGCACGGTATCGTCTGATTCGCCATGCACCACGAGCAGTTTGTCATGCAGTTCGATTGGAATAGTGGCAACAGAAAAACGCGAAGCCGCCGTGCCCACCAAGACGATTTTTTGCAGGTCATGGCTGGTTGCCGCCTGCGCTATCACGTGCGAGGCCACGAAAGAGCCAAAAGAAAAACCAGCGATGGCCAGCACTGAGCCAGCGGGTGCGAGCTGTTTGATGAGCTCGCGTAAATCATCGGCTTCGCCTTGCCCTTCGGTATAAACACCGTTTGAAGAGCCCACACCTCGAAAATTAAAGCGCAGCGCCGTCCAGCCCGTTTGCACGAAGGCGCGAGCCAGTGTCTGCACAACTTTGTTGTCCATCGTGCCGCCAAAAAGCGGATGCGGATGGCAGATGATGGCGATGCCTTTGCTTGGGCCTTCGGGCAGATCTCGCAAGGCTTCAATCTGCCCGACTGCGCCTTGCAGCATGAGCCGCTCAGTACTTGAATTCATGTTTATTTGCCAACATGCGCTGGCAAAAGCAAGCGCTCCACTACTTTGCCATTCTTCAAATGCGAATCCACGATTTCATCAATGTCATCGTTATCCACATAGGTGTACCACACCGCATCGGGATAGACCACGCAGACCGGCCCACCTGCGCAGCGATCCAAGCAGCCCGCGCCATTGACGCGCACCTTGCCCGGGCCAGAGATGCCTGCGGCTTTGACCGCTTGCTTGCAATGCTTTTGCGCTGCGCCTGCGTTGTGTTCGGCGCAGCTGGGCTCGCCGCCTTCGCGCAGATTGGTGCAAAAGAAAATGTGCCGCTGAAAATAAGAAGCAGGTGCAGGTGACATGACTCGGATTTTATCGGTTCATCACAGCGTGGCTTGCGGCGGTGCGATGCAGGCGGGCGGGTTTAAAGGCTTCTGTCTTTGCGGCTGAGCGCCATCAATGCAGCGAGCAGTGCCGCATACGGCCACAGCCAGCCCAGCCACTGCGCCAAGCCATGGAAGCGAATAAAACGCCCTTGCTCCCAGCTTTGCAAAGCTTGCGCGTAATACGGTGTCTCGGGCGCAGAATTGATCAGGCTCAGCTGCCACACCAGCGCCGCAACCAGCAGCCCCAAGCACAGCTTGCGCGGCAGCCCTACACCCAGCAGCGCAAGCGCTGCGCCGATGCACAGCCCCACGCTGGAGGGCATGCTCAGCCAGCCCCAAGCGTTTTCCGGGCTGTAGCTGAGCGCAGCAGATAAGCTGCTCGCGGCCAGCGCTGTGAGTGCGCCGCCGATCCACATCAGAGCGCGCCGATACCAGCCCAGTGTGATGGTGTAGGCCAGCAGAGTCGGAATCACAAAACCCAAGGCCACGGCGATCAGCTCACTGAGATTAGACAGTGCCAGCACGTAGGCAGAAGGCTCATCAATCAGCGCAGCTAATGGCGTGTCTTCAGCCATAACGTTCAAAAAATCATGCAAGCGCCGGCGCACCTGCCCCAATGCGAGAGGCACAGCCGGCGGAAACAGCAGCGCCGCTGGCCACAGCGCCAGCAGCACCAGCGGCGCACGCGCATCGCGCACAAACCAGCGCGCCCGAAAGCGGCTCCAATGGTCAATCACACCTATGCGCTCTAACGCGAGTGCAACAAGCGCACCCGTTAGCGCTCCACCCGAATTGAGCAGCCAATCGGAGAGCTGCGGCACACGCTGCGGCAAATAGCTTTGCAGCGCTTCAAGCAACAACGACAGCAAGCTGCAAGACAGTGCAGCAAGCAAGGCCGGCTGAGGCAGCAGGCGCGTGCGCAAAACGCTCAACGTGACTAAAAACCCAAGCGGCGCATAGCCTAAAAAATTGGCCACCACATCAAAGCGGCTCCAGTAGCGCGGCCAAGGCGCACTCAGAAAATAAAACGGATTGATGCCCTGATCGCGCCAGCCGGAAAAAGGATACAAGGAGGCATACACAATGAGCATCGCAAAAATCAGCGCCAAGAGCGTGGCTGAGCTGCGATGCGGCTGCATGGCGGGCCGCTTAAAAAGGCTTGACGACGACCAAGATGGTGGCCGCGATCATGATGAGCACGCTGACTTCATTGAACCAGCGATACCAAATATGGCTGCGCGTATTCGCGTTGCGCTCAAACTTTTTGAGGATCACCGAGCAGCCGTGGTGATAGCCCAGCGCCAGCAACACGACAAGTAGCTTGGCATGCATCCATCCTTGGCCGCGCCCGATGCCATAGCCCATCCAGAGCCACAAGCCAAGCGCAACAGCCGGAACTGCAAGAACCGTCATGAATTTCAGCAGCTTGCGCGCCATGAGCAAAAGGCGCTGTTTTTCAGCCTCAGATCCCGGCGGCACTTGCGCGAGATTCACGAAGATGCGCGGCAGATAAAACAAGCCCGCAAACCAACTGGCCACGAAGACGATGTGAAAGGCTTTAACCCAGAGCATGCGTACAAGTGTAGGGGAAAAATGTGTGTTTTGTGGCAATGTGAATACTACTATTTTCATAGCACACTACGCAGTATTTATGCCGGCTAGGTGCTTGTTTTCCTTAAGAGAGCTGCTCTTCGCTTGGTTTGTGCGGCTTGTGGCCTGTGGGAGTCGTATTCGGGCGGGCTCATGTACCCTGCTCGCGAGTATGGCCACACCTGTCGCCTGAGATGACAAAAGAAAACGCTGAAGCGTTTTCGACGCTGCGCTGCGAAAATCGCCCGCCCGAATATGACTCCCACAGGCCGGTGGTTGGCGCGGCGAACTTCTTGTTACGGCATACCAAGAACTGCAAGTGTCGCAGGTAGGCTGAATCAGCGAAATCGCCATCAAGCGGCTGAGCAGCGGCGTGTCGGGCTGGGCGCAAAGCACAGACGTGCCGGTGGCACGGCGCGCATTTGCAACGACGCCCGACGCGCCGAGGCTCAGTCGAGTGATGGTGAGTTTCGTTGAGTCAGCCTACATGGAGCAGGGCACATGAGGCAGACGCAGCAACCCCAATCCTCGCAGCCGCCATCTCAAAAAAGAACTCTTCCGCGACCCGAAAATCTGCGCCAAACGAAATCTGTTATTCGCCAACAGCTTTAAGCCGGCACAACCCCAGCCTTCTTCACCAACGCCCCATAGCGCACCAATTCCTTCTTGAAATGCTCCAGCGAAAATTCAGGCGTAGAGATATTCACGATATTTCCTTGCTTGGCCATCGCCTCTTTCACGTCATCGGAAGCAAATGTCATGCGCAGTGCAGTGTTGATTTTTTGCACCAATGCAGCGCTCATGCCTTTAGGCCCCACGCAAGCGATCCATGCATCGAGCTGATACTTCGGCACACCCGCTTCGATCGAAGTTGGAATCTCTAGCGCTGCAGGGCTGCGCTGCATCATCGGGATGCACAGCGCGCGCACATTGCCCGCTTTGATTTGCGGTAAGACGGCGGGTAAAGCACCCACACCCCAATCGCATTGGCCGCTCACGATGTCTTGCAGCATGGGGGCGAAGCCGCGATACGGGATGTGGGTGGAGAACGTGCCTGTCACGTCTTTGAACAGCTCGGGCGCAAGGTGCAAAATCGTGCCGTTGCCACTCGATGCGTAGTTGTATTTGCCCGGATTTTTCTTGAGCAACGCCACGAATTCGAGCAAGTTTTGCGCGGGTACTTTGGGGTTGATGATCAGCACGAGCGGTGTGTAGGCAATCACGGCAATCGGCGTGATGTCGGCCACCGGATCGAAGCTTAAATTCTTAATCACGCTGGGGTAGATCACATGGTTGTTAGAGACCATGGAAAGCGTTTGTCCATCCGGTGCGGCTTTGATGAGAGATTGCGTGCCGACGATGCCACCTGCGCCGGGCTGGTTTTCGATCACCACGGTTTGGCCGAGCGCTTTACCCAGCTGCGCACTGCTGGCGCGGGCGATGCCGTCAACGCCTGAGCCGGCGCTCACGGGGAGGATAAATCTCACGGCGCTGCTTTGTGCGAAGGTTGGCAGCGACAGGGTTGATAGAGTCGCAGCGGCGAGCAGCGAGCGACGGTTGAGGCAATGATCACGATACTGATTTGCGGATGATGAATTCATGGTGTTTCCAAAGTAGATTCTTGATGTTTTTAGATCAAAAAGGGTGTGTAGCCGGCATAAATACTGCGTAGAGTGCTATGAATGTGATAGTAATTGCTTGGCTTGTTCTTGACTGTAGCCTAAGCTTTGCAAGATTTCCATGCTGTGTTCCCCTAACTTGGGCGGGCTCATGCGCACGCCGGGTTGCTTGCCGTGCAGGGTGAAGGGGAAGAGCACGGTATCTGTGGTGCGGCCATCAGGAAGCTGCATGGGCGCAAGGCCGCCGGTGGCTTTGAGATGCGGGTCGTCCATCAAATCCTCGGGGCGATTGATGGGGGCATACGGCAGGCCGTTGTCTTCAAACAGTTTGGTGAGCTCTGCTGCGCTATAGCGTTTCAAGCGCTCGCGCAGCTCAGGGATGAGCGTGGCTCGCTCTCTCACACGGTCGTTGTTGGTGAGGTGTTTTGCGTCCGCCTTAAGATCAGGCAGATTCAAGATGCGACAAAACACCTCCCACTGTTTATCGCTCACGGCGCTTAAAAATATCTGCTCACCATCCTTCACGGTGAACACGTCATACACACCCCATGCGCTGATGCGATTGGGCATGGGCTCAGCGGGCACGCCTGTGATGGCGTATTGCAGCATGTGTTGGGCAATGAGAAAAATGTTGTTCTCGTAAAGCGCGGATTGCACTTTTTGGCCAAGGCCAGTTTGTTCTCTTTCTTTCAAAGCCGCCATCGCCGCGATGCCGCCAAACAAGCCTCCCATGATGTCGTTTACGCTGCTGCCTGCCCTGAGTGGCTGGCCAACGGGCCCAGTCATGTACGCTAGGCCGCCCATCATCTGCACCACTTCATCTAGGGCCGTGCGGTGCTCATACGGGCCAGGCAGAAAGCCGCGCAGCTCAATGTAGATGAGGCGCGGGTTGATCTTTTGCAGCGTCTCGTAATCCAAGCCTTGCGCAGCCATCGTCTCCGGGCGAAAGTTGTGGCTCACGATGTCTGCAGTGGCAATCAGCTTGTGTGCAGCTTCGCGGCCTGCTTCAGTTTTGAGATCAAGCGTGAGGGATTTTTTGTTGCGATTAAACAGCGGATAAAAGCCCGAGCCCGAGCCGATTAGCTTGCGTGTGTTGTCGCCTTTTGGGGGCTCGACTTTGATGACCTCTGCGCCTAAGTCAGCCAGCAGCATGCCGCAGGTCGGGCCCATCACCATGTGGGTGAATTCGACCATGCGGATGCCTTCGTAAGGGAGTTTTTGAGTTGTCATGTTGATGGGTTTCTGATGCTAGGTAACGCGAAAAACGCTAAAAGAATGCGAAAAGCGCAAAAAAAAGAAAGGTTGAAACGGTATTTGTTGGTTGCCACATAAAGCATATGAGCAAAAATATTCAAATGCTTCTTTCGCGCTTTTCGCATTTCTTTAGCGTTTTTCGCGTTAGCTACTCTTGCCCTTTAAGTTGCATAAACAAAGCCCAGAGGCAACCCAGCCTCAGCAGTCATGCCATACAAAGGCTCGCCGGGCAGTCCCATCTTCAAAGGTTCGCGCGCCAAGATCAGCTTAGAAATATCAACCCCCGTTCGCAGCCCCATGGCTTCAAACATCAACACCAGATCTTCCGTCACCACATTGCCCGAAGCCCCCGGCGCATGCGGGCAGCCGCCTAGGCCGGCAAGGGATGAATCGAAGGCGCGAATGCCTTCTTCGTAGGCGGCCAAGCAATTCGCAATGCCTAGGCCGCGCGTGTTGTGCATATGCGCAGCGCCGATTTTTTCTCTGCCAACCGCAGCAAAGGCGCGGCGAAACAAGCGGCGTACTTGCGCAGGGTTGGCCATGCCTGTGGTGTCAGCCAGCCCCGTCTCATCTGCGCCCGCTGCAATCACGTCGCAAAGCAGTGAGATCACATCATCTTCAGGCACGATGCCTTGAAGTGTGCAGCCAAAAGCGACGCTGATGCCAGCTTCAATCTGTACGCTAGGCGCCATGTCATTTCGCAGCGCCACTACAGAGCGCACGACATCTATCATTTGCGCAGGCGTCATCCGCACATTTGCGCTTGAATGCGCTTTGCTCGCTGAGCAAGGCAGCGTCACTTTGTGTACGCCAGCGCGCATCGCGGCTTCAGCGCCTTTTAAATTCGGCACCAGCGCGACGACGCACAACCCGGGCAAAGTCAGCGCGTGCGCCACGATCTCTGCTGCATCTGCCAACTGAGGCATGAGCTTGGCTGGCACAAAAGAAGTCACCTCCATCTCGCGCAGCCCCGCTGCATGCAGCGCGGTGAGCCAGCGCTTTTTATCAGCGGTGGGCATCGTGCGAGCAATCGATTGCAGGCCATCTCGCGGGCCGACTTCGCAGACGTGAATGTCTGTAGTAAGTGTGTTCATGGCCTTATTGTCCTGCGCAGCGAGTGGTTCAAGCCATCGCGAACCGCGATGGCTGCGCACCTCGAACGCGAATCCGCGAATACCCCTTTGCGCAGATGTGTTCATTCAAATCGCATAAGATTAAATTGTGTCAAATATAAACGCACTCAAATCTTTGCAGCTTGATTCGCAACTGTGCTTTGCGCTGTACAGCACATCGCGTGCTCTGACCAAGATTTATCAACCGTTGCTGAAAAAACTCAGCACCGATTTGACTTACCCGCAGTATTTGGTGTTACTCGCTCTCTGGGAGACCGATAAGCAAACTGTCGGCGAGCTCTGCGAGATGCTGCTGCTCGATACCGGCACGCTCACGCCGCTTCTCAAGCGCATGGAGGCGGCTGGTTGGCTGCTGCGCCAAAGAAGCCATGCCGATGAGCGGGTCGTTCAAGTGAGTTTGAGCAAAAAAGCGCAGCGCCTGCAAACCAAGGCACTCGCTATTCCGCCTTGCATCATTGAGGCGAGTTGCTCGCCGCATGCCGAGCTGATGGCGCTCACGCGGCGCATTCAAGTCTTGCGCGAGCAGTTGCTCGCGCAGCCCACCTAATCTCATTTCCCCTCACCTTCCCTTTCCTAACCCACCATCCTTCAAGGAGATTCACGATGGACACCCTAGAAAAAGTTGCCTACACGGCCAAAGCTCACACCACCGGCGGCCGCGATGGCGCTACGCGCTCAGACGACGGTTTGCTCGATGTCAAGCTCAGCCCACCCAAAGCCATGGGCGGTGCAGGCACAGCCACCAATCCTGAGCAGCTTTTTGCTGCCGGCTATTCAGCTTGCTTCATGGGCGCAATGCGTCATGTGGCTGGTATGAAAAAAATCACTGTGCCCGCTGATGCAGCGATTGATGCAGAAGTCGATATCGGCCCGATCCCGCAAGGCTTTGGCGTCGCAGTGCGCATGGCGATCAGCCTGCCCGGCATGGATCGCGCAGCGGCGCAAGATTTGATCAATGCGGCTCACATCGTGTGCCCGTATTCCAACGCGACGCGCGGCAACATTGATGTGCAGTTGAAATTGGTTTAAGTTAGTTTGCAGTATTTTTAAGCGAGCAGAATGAAGCTTCATCTGCTCGCTTTTTTACATCCGGAGATAACGCATGAATCGCTCATTTCTTACAACCAACGCATTGAAGCGCGGCTTGCTCGGCGCTACTGTATTTGCATTCGCTAGCCTCGCTTTTGCACAAACTGGCTTCCCCAATAAGCCCATCACCCTCATCGTGCCCAACCCACCCGGCGGCTTGGTCGATGGCTCGGCGCGGATCGTCTCTGATGCACTCGCCAAAGTGATCGGCCAAAGCGTGGTCGTGACCAACCAGCCCGGCGGAAGCGGCAATGTGGCCTATGGCAACGTGGCAAAAGCTGCGCCCGATGGCTACACCTTGCTCACCAGTTACTCCGCCTATCACGTGGGCTACCCGCATATGAATCCCAAGCTACCTTGGGCACAAAAAGATTTCGTGCCGGTGGCGCTCGTCACCGTCGCCACCAATGTGATTGCCGTGCATCCCAGCGTGCCGGCTAATAATCTGCAAGAGTTCATCGCATACGTGAAAAAGAATCCCGGCAAGCTGAGCTACGCCTCGCAAGGCAATGGGTCTCTTTCGCACATGGGCACAGAAATGTTCAAGCAGAAGAATGGCATCAGCATGGTGCATATCCCGTATCGCGGCTCAGGCGCGGCCATCACCGATGTGCTCTCGGGCCAAGTGCAAGTTTTCATCACCACGCCGCCCTCGGTCATGCAACACATTCAAGCCGGCAAACTCAAAGGCTTGGCAGTCGCAGGGCCTACGCGCCACAGCGGTATTCCCAATGTGCCCACCACAGCAGAGGCGGGCTTGAAGGGCTTCGAGCTAGAAGCATGGGTCGGCATCTTCGCACCTGCGGGTACGCCGCCTGATGTGGTGGCCAAGCTCAGCAGCTCAATCAAACAAGCGATGGAAACGCAAGAGACGAAGACCCGTGCGCAAACTGCAGGCATCGAGATTCGCTATAAAGATTCCGTAGCGCTTGAAGCGCAAGTCAAAACCGAGACTGAGTTTTGGGGCAAAGTCGTTAAGGCCAGCGGGATCACGATGGATTGAGCGATAAATTGATGACCTGAGTCTTCATGCGCACACGTTAACTCCATGAGCGTTTATCCGCGATTGAGTTTGTAATACAGTCTGACTTGTGGAAAAAGTGATCTCGCCCCCTCGCGCTGTTTTGTTTGACGCTTATGGCACGCTGTTTGATGTGTACAGCGTCGGCGTGGCGGCAGAGCAGTTGTTTCCCAGTCAAGGTGCACGTTTGGCGCAGGTGTGGCGCGACAAGCAAATTGAATATTCGCGGCTTCTGACCACTTGTAATCACGGTGCGCACTACGAGCCTTTTTGGAGTGTAACAGAGAAGGCGCTGCGATATGCTATAAATTTAGTAGCACTTAGCGCATATTCTATGCCGGCTAGTGGCCGATTTGACTCAAAAAATACCGATGCAGCAGTCTCGCAGCTGATGGAGCAATACCGCCATCTCTCCGCGTTTCCAGAGAACCGCGAAGTGCTGAGCGAATTGAAATCACGTGGCATCGTGACGGGTATTTTGAGCAATGGCGATCCTGCGATGCTCAATGCTGCCGTGAATTCCGCTGGCTTGGCTGACGTGCTTGATCATGTGATCAGCGTAGACAGCATCCGCAAATTCAAAACCCATCCTGATGCCTACGCACTCGGCTCAAACGCCACGGGCTTGCAAGCCAAGCAAATGCTCTTCGTCAGCTCCAACGGCTGGGACATCGCCGGCGCCGGCTGGGCGGGCTACCGCACGCTTTGGGTGAACCGCGCTGGCCTACCAGCCGAGCAAATCGGTCCTGCGCCTGCGCGCGTGGGCACGAGCTTGCGCGACGTCTTTTCATTCTTCTAGGTAACGCAAAAAACGCTAAAAGATCGCGAAAAACGCGAAAATATGGCAATGTAGGAAATAAGAAGCATGCCTCGACAAATTTGAACTTCTCTTTTTGGCGTTTTTTTATTTCTTAGCGTTTTTCGCGTTACCTAGTTCTCATCTCCCCCACCATCCCAATCGAACAGCCATCATGACCAACCGCACACAAAAGCATTCCCTCCAAGTCGCCACCAATCTTTGCGATTTCATCGAGAAAAAAGTCCTGCCCGCTGTTGGCATCAAAAGCGATAAATTTTGGAAAGGCTTTGACGCGATCGTGCAAAACCTCGCGCCGAAAAATATCGCCCTACTCGCTGAGCGGGATCGCATTCAAACCGCGATGGACACATGGCACGCAGCAAATCTAGGCCCCGTTGCTGTAGGCAAGCCGATGGCCGCGTATCAAAAGTTTTTGAAAGATGTCGGTTATCTCGTCCCCGAGCCAAAGAAGCTCAAAGTGACAACGAAGAACGTCGATGCCGAGCTTTCCACGCTCGCCGGCCCGCAGCTCGTCGTGCCGATCTTGAACGCGCGCTATGCACTCAACGCCGCCAATGCGCGCTGGGGCAGCTTGTATGACGCGCTGTATGGCACGGATGCGATCACTGAAGCTGGCAGCCTGCAAAAAGGCCCGGGCTACAACGAAGCGCGCGGTGCGGAAGTCGTGCGCCAAGGCCGCTATTTGCTCGATCAATGTGCACCGCTGTCGATGCACTCACATTATGATAGCAAACAATACAGCGTTCTTGCCGGCAAACTGATCGTTTCTCTTAAAAATGGCAGCAAAGTTGGTCTGAAAGATGCCAAGCAGTTCATCGGCTACCAAGGCTCTGCTGCAGCGCCCACAGCCATCCTCTTGCAACACAACGGCCTGCATTTGCAGATCAGTATCGACAAAACCCATCGCATCGGCCGCACGGATGCAGCCGGCGTGGCAGACATCGTGATGGAATCGGCTCTGAGTACGATTCTCGATTTGGAAGACTCCGTGGCCGTGGTCGATGCAGACGACAAAGTGCTGGCGTATAGCAACTGGCTTGGCATTTTGGACGGCACTCTCACCGAGAGCTTTGACAAAGGCGGGCAGACGCTTAAGCGCGGCCTCAACAAAGACCGCGAGTACACGAAGCCCAATGGAAAAGGCGAAGTCAAACTCCATGGCCGCAGCCTCTTGTTCCTTCGCAACGTCGGCCACCTGATGACCAACCCTGCGATTTTGTACACCGCCAAAGACGGCAGCGTTAAAGAAATTCCCGAAGGCATTTTGGACGCTGTGATCACCACCACGATTGCGTTGGTCGATCTGCAAAAGAAAAAATCTCACGCCTTCCGCAACAGCCGCACAGGCAGCGTCTACATCGTCAAACCCAAAATGCACGGCCCGAAAGAAGTGGGCTTTGCCGATGAGCTCTTTGGCCGCGTAGAAAAAATGCTCGGCTTAAAATCCAGCACCGTCAAGCTTGGCATCATGGATGAAGAGCGCCGCACATCAGCGAATCTGAAAGCCTGCATCGCTGCAGCCAAGAGCCGAGTCGCCTTCATCAACACCGGCTTCCTAGACCGCACTGGCGACGAAATGCACACCTGCATGCTCGGCGGCCCCGTCATGCGCAAAGGCGATATGAAGAGCAGCGCCTGGCTCGCCGCTTATGAGAAAAACAATGTCATCGTTGGCCTGCAAAGTGGCTTGCGCGGCAAAGCGCAAATCGGCAAAGGCATGTGGGCCATGCCCGATCTGATGGCCGCCATGCTCCAGCAAAAAGTCTCGCAGCCTCTCGCCGGCGCTAACACCGCCTGGGTGCCCAGCCCCACCGGCGCCACGCTGCACGCGATTCACTATCACCAAGTCAACGTGCCCGCGCTGCAAAAGCAAATGGAAAAAGCTCTGCTCAAGCAAGATGCCAAAGCCATCCGCAAAGACACGCTTGACAAGCTCTTGCAATTCCCAGTCGTGGCCATTGCTGATTGGACAAAAGAAGACAAACAAAAAGAACTCGACAATAACGCCCAAGGCATCCTAGGCTATGTCGTCCGCTGGATCGACCAAGGTGTCGGCTGCTCCAAAGTGCCCGACATCAATGGCGTCGGCCTCATGGAAGACCGCGCCACCCTGCGTATCAGCAGCCAACACATGGCCAACTGGTTGCATCACGGCGTGGTCACAGAAGCGCAAATCAAAGAAACCTTAAAGCGCATGGCAAAAGTCGTAGACGGACAAAACAAATCCGATCCGCTCTACAAAAACATGGCCGGCAACGAAAAAAGCGCGGCCTACCAAGCCGCCTGCGATTTAGTCTTCAAAGGCAAAAAACAACCCAGCGGCTACACCGAACCTCTGTTACATGCTTGGCGGTTAAAGGTGAAGGCAAGCGCTTAAGCTTTTAACTGCGCTTGCAACGGCATCCTCGGGTGCCGTTCTTGTTTGTTGCAACAACACATCTCCTGACTATTTAAAGAGTTTCGTTTATTTCGTTTGTTGCGCTTATATGCTATTCTTGCTAGAGTATTCAAAGTATATCCACAGCTTTATCCACAGAAGGAACCGCCGTGTTAACCGCAAAAATCACCCCTCAAAAATCTGAATCGGCCTTAACAAACGAAGAGGCTGAGCAAGTCAAAGCTGCTCAGCGATGCATCATGGCAGCGCTTGATCATTCGCGAGCACCTCAAATCGCGGTGCTCGATGAATCTGGCGAACGCTCTAACAACATGCCGGCAGTGGCCGTGCCGCCTCGCGTCTTGCGCTTGATTGCTGACTTGCTCGGCCGTATGAGTCAAGGGCAGCCTGTCGGTCTGATTCCCCACAAATATGAGCTTTCTACGCAAGAGGCAGCTGTCTTCCTTAATGTCTCTCGACCTTTTGTAGTCAAAGAGTTGGAGGCTGGACGCATACCTTTTCGCAAAGTAGGTACGCATCGACGCATTCTCTTTAAAGATCTGACGGTATATCAAGATAAATCTCGCACCTCAAGTGAACAGGCTTTGCAAGATTTAGCAGACCAAGCGCAAGAGTTAGGCATGGGTTACTAGGCATCTGCTGATGGCTGGATCTGCTAGATATACCGCAGTACTGGATGCATGCGTACTCTACCCCGCACCCATTCGTGATCTGTTGCTCAGTCTTGCACGCCAAGGCCTCTATCACGCGCGCTGGAGCGCATCAATTGAAGAAGAGTGGGTCCGCAATCTCTTGAAAAATCGTCCTGATCTTAGACCTGAGCAGTTGCGTTACACAACGGAGAGAATGCTGGAATCAATTCCTGACTCCATGATCTCGGGCTATGAGCGCTTGATAGCAACTGTTCAACTGCCTGATCCTGATGATCGGCATGTAGTGGCTGCCGCATTGGTGGGGCATGCAGACGCGATTGTTACGCTCAATCTAAAAGATTTTCCTCGCTCCGAACTCGATCAATTAGGCTTGGAAGCACAGCACCCAGACGACTTCGTTGTGAATCAGCTGCATTTGAATTTGCCAGAGGCTCTTAAAGCCATTAAGGCTATGCGCAAAAGGTTGCGAAAACCCCCGCAATCAGTTGCTGAGCTACTCTTAACGCTAGAAAGATGTGGCCTACCGTTAACTGCAAGCATGCTTGCAGAAAATGCTGAACTTATTTAATGCGTGAAATTCAATCATCCAACGACCCCGTCTCCACATCGCTCTCCGGCACTTCGCCAATCAGCCGGCGCGTCTCTTGCGCCTGCAACTTGAGCCACGTGCAAAACGCGGTGACTTCTGGGCGGGCGGATGTGAGGCTGCGTTGGCGCGGGGAGAGGATGAGCCAGAAGGCCATGGGGGAATCCATGCGCAGCTGGGGCAGGATTTCCACCAGATCGCCGCTGGCGAGTTGCTCGGCAATGAGCGGTGTGCGGGCGAGTACGACGCCTTGGCCGCTCAAGGCGGCTTGAGCCATTTGGTAGGCATAGCCGAGATAGAGCCAGCGTTTGGGGGCAATTTTTGTGAGGCGTTTGTCTTCTGGGTGGGCCTCGGCTTGCCGAGCAAACCATCTCTGCCAGCTGAGCCAATCTAGATGCGAGCTGTGGGCGTCGCCAGCTTCGATCAATGTGAAGTTGGCAAAATCTGCGGGGGCTTTGATTTTGGCCTCGCTCTTCAGAAGCCACGGGCTGGCTGCGGGCGTGAGCTGCTCGCCGAAAAGACGAATCGCATGCGCGGGCATACTGCGGGCGGGGCCGTAGCGCAAGGCCACATCGACGTCTGCCGTTTCCATGTCGACTGTGACGTCTGACGCATCAATCCGAAAATCAATATCGGGCGAAGATTTTTGAAAAGCTTCCAAGCGCGGGATAAGCCACATTGATGCGAAAGACGCAAAAGTAGTGAGCGCGACATGCTTTCTGCCTAAGCTGGTGCGGATCTGGCGTACGCTGCTGTCGATGCGCTCTAGGCTGGGCGCGACTGCGCCGAGCAGGCCCATGCCGGCTGCTGTGAGCTCCACGCTGCGGGTGTGGCGGTTGAAGAGCTGAGTGCCCACTTCTTCTTCAAGCGACTGGATCTGGCGCGAAACGGCGCTCTGCGTGAGCGCCATTTCTTCTGCGGCAGCGCGGAAATTCAAATGCCGGGCGACGGCTTCAAAGGCGCGTAGGTTGCCTGCGCCGATGGGGCGGGTGCGCAGATGGGTTTGGGAATGGAGCATTTGGGGTTTTCTTGATTCATGCGATAAACACAACAATAGTATGGTGCGATTTCATTGGACTGTCAAGAGATGGAGGCGCATCATTCATGCTCGTTGAAGGAGAAAATCATGTCTAAAATCGCATCAATCCCTGCTGATCAATCTACATGTCTGCATGCCCGCGCAGGCGCTTATCTGCTCGCGCCGATGCAAGCTTTGGCGCTGCATCCAAAAGAGACAAGCCGCATTCGCATTACTTGCGGCAGCGCGTGGGTGACGATCAATGATGGTTGTGATTATTTCTTGACAGCTGATCAAGAGATGGCGATGCCGGCGGGCAGCCGCGTGGTGATGGAGAGCATGCAGCGCAATGGCCAGCTCATGTTTGACTGGCAGCCTGTGGTGCACACAAGTCGTGAGCGGAGTCAGCTTCGAAGTGGCGCTGATGCACGGGTTACGGAAACTGGTGTGAGCCCAACAACTCAGGCTTTGCGCGATTTGCGTGGTGCTGTAGATTTAGCAGCGCGAGGCTTGACGGGCTTGGCGGCAGCTTTGGCCACAGGCTTGGCACGCGGTTTAGAACGTGTTTTGGGCGCTGGCTTCAACGAAGTTTTAACGGGCGGTTTAGCCGCCCGGGCTCGCAGTGCGCATTCCAGCGCCAGAGCCGCCCACGGCCGCATGGCATCTTGCGAATCCATTGCTTCTTCAGGTGCGGTGTAGTAGCCCATCGACGCAAGCCGGGCTTTCATCTGAAACGTAAATCGCTCGCAGCCGGCTGCTTCAAAGCGGCTGCGCGCCTCTTCATCTGCTTTGAGCCAAAGCTTTTCGCCACCGCCCAGATTCGTGATGATGGCCAGCGTCATGCCATCAATTGAAATGCCCCAGCCGCCAAACATGCGCTTGGGCAAACAGGGGCCTTGGGTAGACAGCAAATCGCAGCAGTAGTCTGCAAACTGGCGGTTGATTGTGGAAGGTGATTTCGCGGGCATGGCAGAGATGATAAATGTCCGGGGGATATGCTGCACAAGTACCCGCGATAAAGCAGGCTTGATTCCGGGACGGGATGCTAGGCGAAAAATGCAGCTTTAGCTGTGCTAAAGCGAGGCTTTTTAGCGACGCAGACCGCCCGAAAGTAAGTCTGATTCGCGCGGAAGACTTGTGTAGCGTATCCCCTGATAATTGCAAGATGAGCGTGATCACTCCTCCTACTCGCCAAGCCGCTCTTGTGTTGTTTTCTGGCGGGCAAGATTCCACCACTTGCTTGGCTTGGGCTTTGCAGCATTTTCCCCGCGTGGAGACGGTGGGTTTCGACTATGGGCAGCGCCACCGGGTGGAGTTGGAGGCGCGGCTGGTGGTTTTGCGTGAGATGAAGGCGCAATATCCGCAATGGGCGGCAAAGCTGCGAGAAGACCATCTGCTGGATGTAAATGTGCTTGGCCAAGTCAGCGAGACATCTCTCACGCGCGATGTCGCTTTCAAAATGGAAGAGTCGGGCTTGCCTAATACTTTCGTACCCGGCCGAAATTTACTTTTTCTGACGCTTGCCGCCGCGCTTGCGTATCGCAGAGATACCGACGTACTCGTCACCGGCGTGTGCGAAACCGATTTCTCCGGCTACCCCGATTGCCGCGATGACACGATGAAAGCGATGCAATTGGCTTTGTCGCTCGGCATGGACAAACGCCTCTTGATCGAGACGCCGCTGATGTGGATCGACAAAGCGCAGACGTGGAAAATGGCACACGAGCTTGGCGGCACGGCATTGGTGGAGTTGATTCAAGAACACACGCATACTTGCTATCTCGGCGACCGCGAGCATCGCCACGCTTGGGGCTATGGCTGCGGCGCTTGCCCAGCTTGCGAGCTGCGAGCCAAAGGTTGGCAGCGGTGGCAGAAAGAGGCTAGGTAACGCGAAAAACGCAAAAAATAATCCAAAAACGCAAAAATTCTAATTGCAAATCCTTTTTTCTCCTTGTTACTGATCCTAAAAACTTTTGCGCTTTTTTGTATTCTTTTCGCGTTTTTCGCGTTACCTAGCTCTCTCTTTAAGAAAGTACCTCATGACAACCCCACCCATCGCCGATTGGCGAAAAAGCTACGAACGTGGCGAGCTGCTCGAATCACATACCAACCTAGATCCGCTCAAGCAATTCGATACGTGGCTGCAAGATGCTGTGAAAGCGCAATGCCCCGAGCCGAATGCCATGACGCTTGCCACAGTAGGCTCAGACATGCGGCCGTCGACCCGCATCGTGCTGGTCAAAGGCTACGATGAAAAAGGCATCGGTTGGTTTACCAGCTACGGCTCGCGCAAAGGCATTGAGCTGTCTGGCAATCCGTTTGCCGCACTGCAATTTCATTGGGTTGAGCTTGAGCGCACGGCGCGTATCGAAGGGCGTGTAGAAAAGATGAGCGATGCCGAGAGCGACGAATATTTCAACAGCCGGCCGCTAGGCAGTCGCATCAGCGCGATAAGTAGCCCGCAAAGCCGCGTGGTGGCAAGCCGGCAGTGGCTTGATGATGAGGCCGTGCGCGTGGCTGCGCGAGAAGGCGAGAGCCCGAAGCGCCCGCAAGATTGGGGCGGCTATCGCTTGATCCCTGATCGCTGGCAATTTTGGCAAGGCCGGCCGAGCCGTTTGCATGATCGGTTGGCTTACACACTTGATGCAAAGGGCAGTTGGCAGATTGAACGCCTCGCGCCATGAAGTGCATTTGCCTTGCACGTGTCGCTGCTTTGCCCTTGGCCTTGGTTACAGCGGCATCGGTCTTTGCACAAACGCAAACCCAAACATCCGATGCGCTGCGAGCTTGCAGCAGCAGACAAGACAACGTTGCCCGCCTAGCGTGCTACGACAGCGCAGTACTCATGCAGACCACGACGCCTGTTGTAGTGGTACCTTCAGTCATG
The DNA here is from genome assembly GCA_043755865.1 of Variovorax sp. GTDB lineage: Bacteria > Pseudomonadota > Gammaproteobacteria > Burkholderiales > Burkholderiaceae_C > JANMDU01. The sequence goes on from JAYUSD010000133.1 coordinate 21,801, forward strand.
CCTTCAGTCGCGCCTGCAGCCACATCTACAGCCACGCTTTCAGCTTTGCCCGCTGCGAGCGTCACAGCTGCCGAAATTCCAGCCACGCCAGCGGTCATTGAGCTCAGCAGCGCAGGCCGCGCAGCGGTGCAGCCCAGCGAGATCACGCGCTTTTGGGATTTAGAAAAGACGAGCAGCAGAGATAGCTTTCAGCTGCGCGGCTATCGCCCCATCAGTTTGTCTGTTGTGGGTGCTGATCGCGTGAACACGCTGCCGAGTTCCCCGATCAATGGCTCACCGCCAAGCGCTGTTCCATACAGCCCTACTGAGCTCAAAATAAATTTGAGCGTGCGCACAAAGCTAGCTAGCGGCTTACTCCATCGCGAAGATCCGCCGCTGTCCGATTCCATCTGGTTTGGCTATTCGCAGCAAAGCTATTGGCAGCTTTTTAACGGCTCTATCTCGCGCCCCTTCCGCGCAACTGATCACGAGCCCGAGTTGATCTATGTGTTCGGCCACAATCGCCCGCTGCCCGGCGGCTTCACTTATCGCATGAGTGGCTTGGGGCTGGTGCATCAATCGAACGGTCAGAGCCTGCCGCTATCGCGCAGCTGGAATCGCGTGTATCTCATGGCTGCGGCTGACAAGATCACTTTAGAAGGCCATCGCTTTACCTTGCAGCTCAAAGGCTGGCAGCGCTTGCCAGAGAGCGGCGGCAAGGATGACAACCCCGACATCAGCAACAAGGTAGGCCGCGCCGAGCTCGCAGGCACATGGAGTTTCGATACTGGCGCGGGCAAAGAGCAGCGCACGCATACGCTCGGCGCCACACTTCGCCACAGTCTAAAAAGCGAGGGCAATGGCTCGGTGAAGCTAGAGTATTTGCGCAGCTTGGGCGCGACCAACAGTGGCCTGCGCTTTCACACGCAGCTTTTCAGCGGCTATGGCGACAGCTTGATTGATTACAACCGCAAGCGCACTGTATTGAGCGTGGGCCTGAGTTTGGTGGATTGGTAGAAAAAAATTTTCCATGACAGAACGCTTTGCATTTTTTCTGCTGCTCGTCACGCCTGCGCTGTGGTCAGTCAACTATCTTGTGGCGCGACTTGCGCCCGGCGAGATCGCGCCGCATATGCTCGCGCTCGGGCGATGGGCTCTCGCTGCTTGCATCCTCGGTGTGTTTGCTTATCCCGAGCTGAGAGCGAAGCGGCATTTGATATTGAAAAACGCTTGGCACTATCTCGTGCTCGGCGCGTTGGGCATGTGGGTTTGCGGCGCGTGGGTCTATATCGGCGCGCGCTCCACGAGCGCCACGAATATTGCGTTGATCTATTCGCTCTCGCCTGCGTTCATCGTGCTGTGTGCATCGATTTGGCTGCATGAAAAAATTCGCGGCATTCAGTGGCTGGGCATTGCGTTGGCGTTTGCTGGTCTTTTGCATGTGGTCATCAAAGGGCAGTGGGGCAATTTGCTCGCGGTGCGTTTTGTGGCGGGCGATTTATGGATCTTGGCTTGCGCATTTGCATGGGCGGCGTATGCGCTGCTGATGAAAAAATGGCCGACGGATTTTTCGCCAATTGCAAGGCTTGTGCTCACTGCGCTCGGTGGTTGCATCGTGCTCGCTCCGCTAGCTATTCTTGAGGCGTATTCCGGCTGGCCGCAATCGCAAACGCTGTGGAGTTGGAAATCGTTCGCTTTGATTGGCATCTCTGGCGTTTTTCCCGGTGCGCTCGCCTATTGGGCATATAGCGCCGCGCAGAAAACGCTTGGCGCAGCTCGCACGGCGATGGCGCTTTACATGGGGCCGCTGTATGGCGCTTTGATGGGTTGGCTGGTGCTGGGCGAGCAAGTGTACGGCTTTCATGCCTTTGGCGCGGCCTTGATTTTGCCGGGGCTTTATTTGGCGTCGAAGGCTGCACCTAAGTGTCAGTAAACCTGTTTAAGCGGAACTAGGGCGCTCGTATCGAAGTCAAACCAGCATTCAAAAAAGCGAAAGATCACCATGACTTCTCTTCTTCGTCGCTCCGCTTTGAAACTCTGCGCGCTCGGAGCATCTGCTGTCGCGCTGCCCGCTGTGATTTTGCGTCCTGCGTTTGCGCAAACTGTTTTACCGCGCCGCGCAACACCCGCGCAAACCGAAGGCCCGTTTTATCCCGATGAGGCATTGGCCGACACCGATTCAGATTTGCTCAATAACGGCCAGGTTGCGTACACCAGTGGGCAGCCTGCATGGCTCAGCGGCGTGGTCAGTGATTTACAGGGTAGGCCTGTCGCAGGCGCAGAGGTGCAGATTTGGCAGTGCGATCACGAAGGTCATTATCGTCACAGCCGCTCGCCGATCAGCGCGCCTATGGCCTTCCAAGGCTTTGGCAAAGTGCAAGTGGGCGCGGATGGCCGCTACAAATTCCGCACGATCAAGCCTGTGGCGTATCCCGGCCGGCCGCCGCATATTCACATGAAGATCAAGCTAGATAAGCGCGAATTGCTCACCACGCAAATGTATGTGAGCGGCGAAGCGGCCAATGCGAGAGACTTCTCCACGCGCTCATTGAGCGCAACAGACCGCAGCTCGCTTGAAGCCACATTCACGCGCGGCGCGGACGGCTGGCAAGCCGAATTTGGCATCGTTGTCAAAACATAGTCACTATTAATTTAGTAGCGCTTCACGCAGTAAATACGCCGGCTAACTGCCCAAAAAGCATACAAAACTAACCGCGCAGCAGCTTCTGCTCCGCCAGCGCCAGCGCCTCGGGTTTGCCATTGAGCACGAGCGTGTCACCCTCTGACAGCGCGGTAGATTCATCAATAGCGCAAATCACGCCATCTTTCCTGCGCAAGCTCATCACGCGCACTTTCAATGCATGCAGCGCAAGTTCGTCAATGCTTTTCCCCAACGTTTTTGCCGACAGCGGCAATGTCATGGTTTGCAGCCGTTCATGATCGAGCTCATCTACCGTATCGTCATCTTGCCCGTGGAAGTAGCCGCGCAGTAAGTTGTATCGTGCATCACGCTGATCTTGCACGGTGCGGATCACTCTTCGCATTGGCACGCCCACCAAGGCGAGCGCATGGCTGGCGAGCATCAAGCTGCCCTCGATCGATTCGGGCACCACTTCAGTGGCGCCGGCTGCGGTGAGCTTGTCGAGATCATGGTCATCTTGCGTGCGCACGATCACAGGCACTTGCGGCGCATGGCCGCGCGTGTTGGCCAATACTTTGAGTGAGCTGGCCACATCCAAATAGGTGATCACCACCGCGCTGGCGCGCGCCAAGCCCGCTGCCATGAGCGCTTGCAAGCGCACTGCATCGCCAAACACCACGCTATCACCCGCCGCCGCTGCTTGGCGCACGCGATCCGGATCCAAATCAAGCGCCATGTATTGAATGCCTTCACGCTCCAGCATCTTGGCCAAATTTTGCCCGCAGCGGCCATAGCCGCAGATGATCACATGTTTATCGCGGCTGATCGATTTCTTGGCAATCTGCGTCATCTGCAACGATTGCGCGAGCCACTCGCTGCTCACCAGTTTCATCACGATACGGTTGCTGTACATGATGATGAAAGGCGTGGCCAGCATGGAGAGCACCATGCTGGCCAAAATTGGATTGAGCATCGTGTCGGGCACGAGCTTGTTTTGCTGCGCCAGTGTGAGCAGCACAAAGCCGAATTCGCCGGCTTGCGCAAGATACAGTCCCGTGCGCAGCGCCGTGCCGCTGGTGGCGCCTAATCCGCGAGAAAGCGCTGTGATCATCACCAACTTAAACAGCACAGGCACGAGCGTCATCAGCAACACCAGCGGCCAGCGCTCCCACACAATGCGCCAATCGAGCAGCATGCCGATCGTAATGAAGAAGAGGCCAAGCAATACATCGTGAAAAGGGCGAATATCGGTTTCCACTTGATGCTTATATTCCGTCTCCGAGATCAGCATGCCGGCGATGAAAGCGCCAAGTGCGAGCGACAAGCCCACCACTTCAGTGAGCCATGCTAGACCCAGTGTGATCAGCAGCAAATTCAAAATAAACAATTCTTCGCTCTTTCTCCGCGCCACCAGCGTCAGCCACCAACGCATGATTTTTTGGCCGCCAGTGAGCAAAATGGCAATTAAAAATGTGGCCTTGAGTGCGGCCAAGCCTAGGGCAAAAGCCAGCTTGTCTGGCGAAGCTGAAAGCGCGGGCACGAGCACCAACAGCGGCACCACGGCCAAATCTTGAAACAAGAGCACGCCCATCACCCGCTTGCCATGCTCGGATTCCATCTCTAAGCGCTCTTGCATCAGCTTCACGACAATCGCGGTGCTGCTCATGGCCAATGCGCCGCCAAGCGCCAATGCGCTTTGCCAGCTCATTTGCCAGTACTGCGGTAGTACATATGCCAGCGCCAAAGAAGCCGTGGTGGCGATCAGCATCGTCAGCACCACTTGCAACAGCCCAAGGCCAAACACATGCTTGCGCATGGAGCGCAGCTTGGGCAAATTGAATTCAAGCCCAATGACAAACATCAAAAACACCACGCCAAATTCGGCCAAATACCGAATCGATGTCGAGTTTTGCGCCAGCGCCAGCGCATTGGGGCCGATGATCACGCCGACTGCCAAATAGCCCAGCATCGCAGGCAATTTGAGCATGCGGCAAGCCACCACACCCATCACGGCAGCCAGCAAGTACAGCAAGGTCAGCTCAAGCGCATTCATGCCTCGATACTAGCAAACGCTGTGCCCAAGCTCTGCAATTCAGGGGTAAAAGCAAAAATACGACTGGCAAGTTCATTTTTTTGCCGTTGCGCCTGAAATACAGAGGGATGATACGTTTTTCGACATGGCCGTAAAATAATGGTCATGGTCACCAAAACAATCCCCAAAACCGCCGCAAAAGAGCCCACTAAAAATTTAGCTCAGGCGGCCGCGAAAAAGCCCAGCTTCAAGCAGCAAATGCTGGCTGCACGAGAAGAGGCGATCATTGATGTCGTCAATGGTTTGCTGGCTGAAAAAGGCTTTGATGCGATGACCGTGGATGAGGTGGCTTTTGAAGTGGGCGTGGCCAAAGCTTCACTTTACAAGCACTTTCCTAGTAAAGAAGATTTAGCCACTGCGGCGATGGTGCGCGTGATGCAGCGCGCTGTAGCGCAGTTGAAAAACCAAGATGCTGCAGCCAAGCCGATTGACCAACTCAAAGCCGCTGTGCGCTGGATGATGCGACTCAAGCTCGCAGGCGAAATGCCGAATCTACCCAGCCAAAACTCTAGCCTGCGCGCCACGCTGGTGGGCAACAAAGCCTATGTCGATGCGCTGATGACGATCTCAGACACGCTGGGCGGCTGGATAGAAGCAGCGCAAAAGGCAGGGCAAATCAGCAGCAAATTCCCCGCAATCGCCGTGCTCTACACGTTGTTTGCTCGGGCATGTGACCCCGTGCTCGAATTCCTCAAAGCCTCCGAGCTCTACACCGATGCCCAAATCCTAGAGATGGTGGAGATGAGTTGCTTTGATGGCTTGATAAAGCGATAAGCTTCGCACTCTTTTTTCTTACATTTTTAGGCGTTTTGGCGATATCGCCGGCATGCAATATACGCGGAGTGCTATTAAATCAATAGCGCGTCGAATTCAATCAAGACACGATGTATGCCGCAGCACCAGCTGAGAGCAGTGTGCCATCGACGCCGCAGAATTCCATCCGGGTGGTCGCCACACGTGAGCCTAGGCGCAGTACTTGCGCTTTCAAAATAAACATTTCGCCAATCGCGGGCCGCAAATAATCCACACGCAAATCAATCGTGCCGAGCTTGGTAAAGCGTTTGAGCCGCTCCATGATGGGCTCTTCGTGATGCTGCGCGCCCATTGCGCACATGCACGCTAATCCGCCCATCGCATCGAGTGCTGCGCTGATCACGCCGCCGTGCACGCGGTTGTATGCAAAATGGCCGACGAGCTCGGGTTTCATCGCAATGTGCGCCTGAGCATTCATCGGTGCGAGTGCGTCAATCTTCAAACCCAGCGTTTGATTAAAAACGATTTTCGTTTCAAAAATATCGCGCACGCCTTCGCAGAAATCATCGTCGAGCGTGATGGTGGAGAGATCGAGTTTTTTGGCAGACATGCTTGGATTGTCGATGCTCAGCTTCGCGCTGACTTACACCTTGGAAAAATCTGGCAAGCGTCGTTCCATGAAGGCGGTGAAGGCTTCTTTGGCTGGTGGCTCTTGCAGCATGCGGCTGAAGCTGATGCCTTCTTCGGCGATGCGCTCGGTGATTTGCTTGGTGCTGCTCTTCTTGAGCAAGCGCTTGGTTTCTATCAAGCTGGAAATTGGTTTAGCGGCGAGCTTTTGCGCCCATTGCATGGCCACGCGCGTCGCCTCTGATGGCGGAACGACGCGGTTGACGAGGCCGATTTCCAGTGCCGCTTCGGCTTGGAAAGGCTCGCCGAGCAGCAGTGCTTCTGCTGCTCGGTGGTAGCCGATGAGCTGCGGCACAAGATAGCTGCTAGCCGCTTCAGGGCACAGGCCAAGGTTGACGAAAGGCATGGAAAAAGCCGCGTTGTCGCCAGCGATCACCAAATCGCAATGCAAGAGCAACGTGGTGCCGATCCCGACGGCGGGGCCGCAGACGGCGGCCACGATGGGTTTGGGAAACTGCGACAGCGCGCCTAGAAATTGAAAAACCGGACTGTTGCCGCCAGCAGGCGGGCTGTTTAAAAATTCGCCCAGATCGTTGCCGGCGGAGAAGATAGCCTCGTGGCCTTGAAACACGACCACGCGAATGGATGCATCATCTTTTGCTGCGGCTAAAGCATCCGCAAGCTGCTGATACATCGCAGCGGTAATGGAATTCTTCTTCTCGAAGCGGTTAAAAGTTAGCGTGAGAATGTTGCCTTCTGTGTGACTGAGGATATCTTGAGACATGCACTTACTCCTGATTTAATAGCACTCTGCGTATATTCTATGCCGGCTAAGTGCCGATTGCTGTCTCAAAAAGCACAGGAAAGCGGGCTTGAATGGAATCTTTGCCGAGCAACGACGGATCACAGCCGCGCAGTAGCCGCCTCAAATGCGCTCGAAGATGCCGGCAGCTCCCTGCCCCATACCGACGCACATCGTCACCATGCCGTATCTCGCTTTGGTGCGTTGCAGTGCATGCACGACCGTGGCCGAGCGGATCGCGCCAGTTGCGCCGAGCGGATGGCCGAGCGCGATGGCGCCGCCCATCGGGTTGACCTTGTTGGCGTCTAAGCCCAGCGTGTTGATGACCGCGAGCGATTGCGCTGCGAAAGCTTCGTTCAGCTCGAACCAATCAATGTCGTCTTGTTTCAAGCCAGCGTATCGCAACGCAGCAGGAATCGCCTCAATCGGGCCGATGCCCATGATGTGGGGCGGGACGCCTCGGCTTGCGTAGCTCACGAATTTTGCAATCGGCGTGAGGTTGTAGCGTTTCAATGCAGCGTCGCTCACGAGGATTAAAGCACCTGCGCCATCTGAAGTTTGCGAGCTGTTGCCCGCTGTCACTGAGCCACGTGCCGAGAACGCAGGGCGCAGCTTGGCCAAGCCTTCCATCGATGTGTCGGGGCGTGCGCCTTCATCCAAGCTCACGATGCGTGACTGAGAAGTCGTCTCGCCGGTGGCTACATCAAAGCCGCGATCCGTCACCTCAATCGGCGTCATCTCGGCGGTGAAATCGCCGGCTTTCATGGCAGCCACGGCTTTCGCATGGCTCTTCACAGCAAATTCGTCTTGCATATCGCGTGAGATTTTCCATTGCGTGGCGACTTTCTCAGCCGTCATGCCCATGCCGTAGGCGATGCCATAGTTGTCGATATTCTCGGTGTCAGTAAAAATCGTGGGCGAGAGCGAGGGCGCATTGCCACTCATCGGCACCATGCTCATGCTCTCCACACCCGCGCCGATCATCACATCGGCCTCGCCCACGCGAATTGCGTTAGCCGCCATCGCCACAGCAGACAAACCTGCTGCGCAGAAACGGTTTACCGTGATACCCGCCACGCTCTTAGGCAAGCCGCCAATCACCGCGGCCACGCGAGCCACATTCAGGCCTTGCTGTGATTCTGGAATCGCGCAGCCCGCCACGATGTCTTCAATCGCCGCCGGGTCAAGATTAGGCACTTGCGAGATCGCGTTGCGCAAGACTGCGGCGAGCAGATCATCGGGGCGCATATTTTTCAAAAAACCGCGATGCGATTTGCCAATCGGCGAGCGCGTGGCGGCAACGATGTAGGCTTCTTGGATTTGCTTGCTCATGATTTTTTTGTCCTTTGAATTCTCTAAGCCGTTGCGGCATTCTCTGTTTTGGGAGGTCGCTGGGCGGGAATCCATGCCCAGACAAATTCACATTCAATCGGCTGGTTGCCTGATGCATCGGTCACGGTGACGCTCACAGTCACCTCACCTTTGGTGGTGCTTTGGATCAACTCGCGCTGCGCATCGGTAAGTGTTGCCACAGCACGCATCGCGCCTTGGCCGCGCTTTTTGAACTGCACGCGCATGTCTTTGACCACAGGGATGCAATCATCGCGTACGTTCAAGCCCATCACCATGCCGGTGGCTGTCTCAGCGGCGAGCGTGGAGGCGACAGCGTGGACGCCACCAATATGATTTTGCACAATGCGCTCATTGGCCACGAAGATTTGCACTTTGCTCGGCGACATTTCTTCGTAGCGAAGTTTTGCTCTGCCTGTAAACGGCACTGCTCTGCCAAGAATGAGCGAGCGAACCCAGATGCGCATGAAGGCAGGCGCTTCGTTCACGCGAGCGAGCTGGCGTTGGAGTCGGTTGGGTTGAGTGGTTTGCATAGGTTTTCTAGGTAACGCGAAAAGCGCGAAAGTGGCGCAAAAAACGCTAAAAAATACGAAAAAATCAAAACCCTTTTTTGTTTTCTTTTTCGCGCTTTTCGCGACCTTTTAGCGTTTTTCGCGTTACCTAGTTAAAGTTAATTCCGCACCGGCTTACCCGTAGAGAGCATCCCCATGATGCGTTCCTGCGTTTTCGGATGCACTAAGAGTCCGCAGAAGGCTTCGCGCTCGAGCTTCATCAAATATTCTTCGCTCACGAGCGTGCCCGCATCCACATCACCGCCACACACCACATTCGCTATCAACGTGGCAATGTGAAAATCGTGCGACGAAGCAAAGCCGCCATCGCGCATGTTCACCAGCTGCCCCATGATCGTGGCTTTGCCAGAGCGGCCTGCCACGGGGAAGAGGCGCTTGGAAGGTGCGCGGTAGCCAGTGGCGAACATCGCTTTGGCCTCTGCAATCGCCACGAAAAGCAGCTCATCTTTGTTGGCCACAATAGAGTCGCTCCACAGCAAGAATCCGAGCTTGCGAGATTCAATCGCACTCGTACCAACCCTCGCAGTCGCGGCGCAAGTAAAGCCTTCGGTGAGGAAGGGCAGCAAATCTTTGCCGGTGCTTGATGCGGCATTTTCCGCTGCACGACGGGCCATGTAGGTCAAGCCACCTGCGCCCGGTACGAGGCCCACACCCACTTCCACGAGGCCGATGTAGCTTTCCATCGCGGCCACACGCTTGGAGGAATTGACTGCCAATTCGCAACCGCCGCCGAGTGCCAAGCCGCGCACAGCGCTTACTACGGGCACCCTCGCGTAGCGCAAGCGCAGCATCACGCGCTGCACTTCAGCCATCGCTTCGCTCAGCAAACTCACGCCACCGGCCATAAAAGCAGGCAGCATGCCTTGCAGATCGGCGCCAGCGCAGAAGGGCTCGTCGCCTGACCAGATCACCACGCCTTGGTAATCAGCCTCAGCCATTTGCACCGCTTTTTCCAAACCAGCCATGACTTCCATGCTGATCACGTGCATCTTGGTTTTGATGCTGGCGATGATGACGCTACCGGCGGGGCCATCCTTGTTTTCATCCAAAGTCCATAAGCGGATCGCGGCATCTTCATGCAGCGTTTTGCCTGCAGTGGTGAAGTCTGCAAGACCGATGCCTTGCGAATGACCTGATACAGTTTCTGGAAAATGCTGACGCGCGTAAACCGGCAATTGGCGCTTCGCTTCAAACTTTTTACTCGCAGGATTCCACGAACCTTCCGCTTGATGCACGCCGCCTCGTTCAGCCACAGCGCCTTTGAACACCCAATTAGGCAGAGGCGCGTTGCACAGCGCTTTGCCAGCGTCAATGTCTTCTTTCACCATGTTGGCCACTTCAAGCCAACCCGCTTCTTGCCAGAGCTCAAACGGCCCTTGCGTCATGCCAAAGCCCCAGCGCATCGCCAGATCTAAATCACGCGCCGTCTCGGCCACGCTTTCTAAATGAATCGCCGCATAGTGAAAGCTGTCGCGCAAAATCGCCCAGAGGAATTGGCCTTGCTTGCCTTCGGCATTTCCCAGAAGTTTGAGGCGCTCGCCCGCAGGTTTTTTCAACATGCGGCCATACACCTCATCGGCCTTCGCGCCACCGGCCACGTAGTCGCCTTTTCCTTCAGCCGCGCTTGCGTCAAAACGCAAAATATCGCGGCCGACTTTTTTGAAGAACCCGGCTTTGGCTTTTTGCCCTAAAGCACCTGCGTCCATCAATGTTTTTAAGACTGCTGGAGTACCGAAATTGCCGTAAAACGGATCGCTCTTCTCGTTCAAATTGTCTTGCAGCGTTTTGATGACGTGAAACATGACGTCCAAGCCCACGACATCCGCCGTGCGGAACGTGCCCGAACTGGCGCGGCCAAGTTTCTTGCCCGTGAGATCGTCTACCACGTCGTAAGTGAGCCCAAAATTTTCCACCTGCTTCATCACGCCCAGCATGCCGGCGATGCCGATGCGGTTGGCAATAAAGTTAGGCGTATCTTTCGCGCGGACGACGCCTTTGCCTAAGACGCTGGTCACAAATGCCTCAAGCTGGTCGAGCACTTGCGGCTGCGTGGTCGGTGTGTTGATCAGCTCCACCAAGTACATGTAGCGCGGCGGGTTGAAAAAGTGGATGCCGCAAAAGCGCGGTTTGATGCTGTCTGGCAATCCTTCGGAGAGCTTGGTAATCGAGAGGCCCGAGGTATTGGACGCCACAATCGCACCTTCGCTCACGAAAGGCGCGATTTTTTTGTACAGATCCAGTTTCCAATCCATGCGCTCGGCAATGGCCTCGATGATGAGGTCACAACCGCGCAACACTTCGAGATGCTCGTCGTAGTTGGCTTGTTCGATCAATGCTGCGTCACCCTCCACGCCCAGCGGCGCAGGCTTGAGCTTTTTCAAGCCTTCGACTGCTTTTGAGACGATGCCATTCTTAGGCCCCTCTTTTGCAGCAAGATCAAACAAAACAACCGGAACTTTTAGGTTGACCAGATGCGCTGCAATTTGCGCACCCATCACACCCGCGCCGAGCACGGCGACTTTGGAAACATTGAAACGGGACATGCGTAAGTTCTCTTTTGTACTGATGGCGATGCTTACTGCACGCGCACCCAAGTTTGATTGCGGCCAAACGGGCCGATGCTGCCGCGCACCGTGAGTTGCTTGCCGCCGTCCTCGGGCGTGAGCTTCAAGCTGTATTCCTTACCGTTTTCAGGGTCGAGAATTTTGCCACCTGTCCAGACGTTTTCTGCGCCATCTTTCTTCGCGCCACGGATGATTTCTAAGCCGACAATAGGCTGGCCTTTGCGTGCGTCTTTGCATTCATCGCACACAGCATCTGGCTTGGCATCTTTGCGCAGTACTTTGCTCACCTTGCCAGTCAACACACCGCCAGCCTCAGAAATGGTGATCTCAGATTTAACCTCTTTGGTTTTGTCATCCATCGAATGCCATTTACCCACGGGCGTGTTTTGCGCGAGCGCAACGCCTGCGACAGCAATAAATGCAAACCCAGCAAAAACTTTCTTAATCATGTCAATCTCCTAAAAAGTGGTTGGAAAGAACTTCAATACTTTAAGCAAACGCGGCCTCTGTGTCGAGCAGCGAAGCCGAGCCTGCACGCACAGTTTTCAGCAAAGTTGCCGTCTCGGGGAAGAGGCGAGCAAAGTAAAAGCGTGCGGTTTGCAGCTTAGCCGTGTAGAAGGGATCTTTGTTACCGGCCGCAATCTCGCGCAACGCTACTTGCGCCATGCGAGCGAAGAAATAGCCAAACACGAGGTGCCCGCAAATGCGCAAATAATCCACCGCCGCAGCGCCCACTTCATCCGCATTCTGAAAGCCTTTGAAGCCTAGTTCCTGTGTGAGCTTGGTGATTTGCTCGCCGAGAATGGCAATCGGCGTGATGAATTCACCCATCTTCTCGTTCACGCCTTCCTCAGCCACGAGTTTGCCCACCAGAGAGCCAAACTTAGCCAGCGTGGCACCGTTGTTGCCCAGCACTTTGCGGCCCAGCAGATCAAGCGATTGAATCGTGTTCGTGCCTTCATAGATCATGTTGATGCGGTTGTCGCGCACATACTGTTCCATGCCCCATTCTTTGACGTAGCCATGGCCGCCGAAAACTTGCATGCAAGCGTTCGTGGCAATGTGGCCGTTATCTGTCAAGAAGGCTTTCACAATCGGCGTGAGCAATGAGAGCATTTCATCACTTTCTTTGCGTACTTTTTCATCAGGATGGTTGTGCTCTTTATCAAGCAGCATCGCGCAGTAAATGGCCAAGGCGCGGCCGCCTTCGGCATAAGCTTTGGCAGTGAGCAGCATCTTGCGCACATCGGGATGCACGATGATCGGGTCAGCCGGTTTGTCTTTCGCTTTCGGGCCGCTGAGTGAACGCATCTGAATGCGATCTTTCGCATAAGCCAGTGCGTTTTGGTAAGCCACTTCGGTGAGGCCGAGTGATTGATTGCCCACTCCTAAGCGCGCGGCATTCATCATCACAAACATGCCGTTCATGCCTTTGTTGGGCAAGCCCACCATCGTGCCAATCGCGCCATCGAGCACCATTTGGCAAGTCGAGTTGCCGTGAATGCCCATTTTGTGCTCTAGGCCGCCGCAATAGATGCCGTTGCGCTCTCCAATTGAGCCATCTTTGTTCACATGAAATTTCGGCACGATGAACAAGCTCACGCCTTTGATGCCGGGAGGCGCATCTGTCAAGCGCGCGAGCACCAAATGCACAATATTTCCCGCCATGTCGTGTTCGCCAGCGCTGATGAAGATTTTGTTACCAGTGATCTTGTAAGTGCCATCGGGCAAGGCTTCTGCTTTCGTGCGCATCAAGCCCAGATCGGTGCCGCAATGCGGCTCGGTGAGGCACATCGTGCCCGTCCATTCGCCGCTGGTCATTTTGTGCAGATAGGTTTGCTTTTGCTCATCTGTGCCGTGCGTGTGCAAGGCCGCGTGTGCGCCATGTGTGAGGCCGGGGTACATCGTCCAGGCTTGGTTAGCACTGTTGAGCATCTCGTAAAAACACTGGTTCACCACCAGCGGCAAGCCCTGGCCGCCGTATTCTGGATCGCAGGCCAGAGCTGCCCAGCCGCCTTCGACATATTTTGCGTAGGCTTCTTTGAAGCCTTTCGGCGTGGCGACTTCATGCGTTTTGATGTCTAGCTTGCAGCCTTCTTCATCGCCGCTGATGTTGAGCGGGAAGGCCACTTCGCTGGCGAATTTACCGCCTTCTTCGAGCACGGCGTTGATCGTGTCGGTATCGACATCAGCGTATTTCGGAATCGCTTTGAGGTCTTCAGAAATGTTGAGCACTTCGTTCATCACGAATTGCATATCTCGAATCGGTGGGGTGTAAGTTGGCATGGTGGGCTTCCTTGGGGTCAAACAAAAATGGTTAAAAAGTAATTGCTATTTATTTGATAGCGTTTAGCGCAATATTCTTGCCGGCTACTGGCCGATTTGGCTTAAAAAGCTCAGCGGCATGGCGCTTTAAGATGCTTTCAAAGCCTTTGATGGCGCGCTCAATCGAGCCGGGTGATTTCAAGAAGCGCGCTTCGTAATGCAGCGCCAAAATCAGGCCGTGAATTTCAAACAAAATTTGGCTTGGGTCGGCTTGGTTGTCGAGCTGTCCGAGCTCCTGCGCTTGCTGTACAGCGCGATCCATCGCGGCCAGCCAAGTACGAACAGACGATGCAATCGCATCACGCACCGGGCCAGGGCGATCATCAAACTCTACCGCGCCGCTGATGAATATGCAGCCCGAATCGATTTCCACCGAAGTGCGCTGCATCCAATTGGCAAATAGCGCTTGCAAACGCTGCAAGCCGCGCGGCACCTCCATCGCAGGATAAAACACCTCTTGCTCAAAGCGTGCGAAATACTCGCGCACCACAGAGATTTGCAATTCTTCACGTGAGCCAAAGTGCGCAAACACGCCTGATTTGCTCATGCCAGTGACTTCGGCCAATGCACCGATGGACAGGCCCTCCAGCCCAATTTGCGTGGCCAAGCCCAAAGCCGCATCAACAATGACTGCTTTGGTTTTCTCGCCTTTGAGCTGGCCTTTGCTAGCAATCGGCTCAAAGACTTTAATAATGGCGGTGTTAACCATGGTGGGCTTGAAATCTTTAAAATAGAACGATCGTGCTATTTTGCAACAAATTTGTCTTTCACGCTGGCGAGACGGCCGTTTAGAGGCGCGAGACTAGGGCTTCTAGTGTGAAACCCTTGTGATGCATCGTCATTGACACAATTTTGCAGCCCGATGCTGTGGAAGAACTACGCTCAGAGCGAAAAATCGTAACCCGCCGTAATCGGCGCATGGTCGGAGAATTTCTCGGTTTTATAAATCTCCACCTCACGCGCGGCAGCAGCAATTGCAGGCGTAGCCAAGTGATAGTCCAGTCGCCAACCTACATTTTTTGCGTAGGCTTGACCACGCTGACTCCACCACGTGTAGCAATCGTCCGTTGTCTCCGGATGAAGCTGGCGATACACATCGATCAAGCCACCGCCGCCCTCACTGCCGGTGGCAAGGATCTTGGTCATCCAGGCGCGCTCGTCGTGCGTGAAGCCGCTGTTTTTCTGGTTGGATTTCCAGTTTTTCAGATCCTTTTCCGTGTGCGCAATATTGACATCCCCGCAAAGCACAAACTCGCGCGTCTGGCGCAACACCGCTAAATGTGCAAACATCACGTGAAGGAAGCGAAACTTTGCCTCTTGCCGCGCAGGCCCGGATGAGCCGCTGGGAAAATAGCTGCTGATCACAGAAAATTTTCTCTTGGGCGTATCAAAACGCAGCTCTACATAGCGGCCTTCGGCGTTGAATTCGTTGGCCGCAACGGGCGTGGCGTGCTCAAAGCCAATGACCACATCGCTGGGCGCATGGCGGGTGTAGATGCCCACGCCGCTGTAGCCCTTTTTCTCAGCAAACTGGAAGTAGCTGTTCATGCTGCCCATATGCGCCAAATCGCCCAGATCGGTGGCCTGCGCCTTGACCTCTTGCACACACATACAATCAGGCGAGGTGCGCTCGACCCAAGCGGCAACGCCTTTCGCAGCTGCTGAGCGAATGCCATTGAAATTCAAACTGGTGATGCGAAAAAGATTTTTATTCATGAGGCAAGTGCCCTGAGACGTTATGAGCAAAGATAAGTTGGCCGTCGATTTTGTGCGATTTTCCGTTGAATCCGGCGTTTTGCGATTTGGAGAATTTAAAACCAAAGCAGGGCGCATTAGCCCTTACTTTTTCAATGCGGGCTTGTTTGACGATGGCGACAAGCTGCTGCGCCTAGCCAGCTTCTACGCGCAGAGCATCCTGCAAAGCGGCATTCAATTTGACATGCTTTTTGGCCCCGCTTACAAGGGCATCCCACTGGTGGCAGCCGTGAGCATGGAGCTTGCGCGGCTGGGGCACAACTACCCATTCGCCTACAACCGCAAAGAAGCCAAAGACCACGGCGAAGGTGGCACGTTGGTAGGTGCACCTGTCAAAGGCCGCGTGCTGATCATTGACGACGTGATGAGTGCGGGCACGGCAGCGCGTGAATCGATTGCGATCATTGCTCACGCTGGCGCGAAAGCTTGTGCAGTAGCGATTGCGCTGGATCGGCAGGAGAAAGCCACCGAAGTCACTCCGGACGGCCAGCGCGATGCCCGCCACAGCGCTGTGCAATACGTCAAAGACGTATTGGGGCTGGAGGTTTGCGCCATTGCGGAACTTCGCTCTTTGCTTCAGTATCTTGAGGAAGGTGCGCCGGCAGACGGAGTATCGCAGGCGCACCGATCAGCTATATTGGCCTATCGCGCGCGTTATGGTGTGTCGTGACAAGAATTGCATGAAGGAAAAGCATTGGATGAATCGCAAAAAAATTCTGGCCGCATTCCGGATGCTCACCCTACTCAGCTGCTGCGCGCCTGCCGCTTTTGCACAGATCTACACTTGCATTGATGCCTCAGGCCGAAAAATCACCTCGGATCGCCCGATTACGGAGTGCCTGAGCAAAGATCAAAAAGAGCTCAACCCAAGCGGCACAGTCAAGCGCGTGGTCAAGCCCGTGATGACAGAACAAGAGCAGCGCGTCGCTGATCAAAAGCTAAAAGACGAAATGGAAGAAAAAGCGCGCGCTGAAGAAGAGCGCCGCAAGAATCGCGCTTTGCTTTCGCGCTACCCCAACAAGGCGACCCATGACAAAGAGCGCGCCGATGCGCTGGGCCAAGTCGATGAAGTGATCAAAGCCGCGCAAAAGCGAATCGGCGAACTGGCTGATCAGCGCAAAGTAATCAATGCAGAGCTGGAGTTTTATAAGAAAGACCCGAGTAAAGCGCCCGCTGCCTTGCGTCGTCAAATTGAAGACAACGAAAAAAGCGTCGCCGTACAGCGCCGCTTTATTGGCGACCAAGACGATGAGAAAAAGCGCGCCAATGCGCGCTTTGATGAAGAGCTGGATCGCCTGCGCAAGCTCTGGGCACAAATGGCAGCGCCCGCTGCCGCGTCCAACGCATCTTCTGCGCCTGCCGCGCCTGTTAAGAAATAATCAAGCCGCAGCGCCGGCGCGCGTCAGGCTGCTTCGCGGTAGAAAAATTCGCGCTGCAAGCTGCGCCGTCGCACAGTTGATACCGCAGCAGAGATCGCGCCAATGTGCTCAGGTGTCGTGCCGCAGCAGCCGCCTACGATGTTGACCAAGCCTTCTTTGGCAAATTCTTGCAGCAGGCGCGAGGTCACATCAGGTGTTTCATCAAAGCCTGTTTCGCTCATCGGGTTGGGTAGACCGGCATTGGGGTAGCAACTGATGAACGTATCAGGCGCGGCTTTGGCCAGCTCTTGGATGTAAGGGCGCATAAGAGCCGCGCCCAAAGCGCAGTTGAGGCCCACAGCCAGTGGATTGGCATGGCGCACGCTGTGCCAAAAGGCGGGCACGGTTTGGCCGCTGAGGATTCGGCCAGACGCATCAGTGACCGTGCCGCTGATGATGAGTGGCAGGCGCTCGCCAGAGTTTTCAAAAAATTCATCAATTGCAAAGAGCGCGGCCTTGGCATTCAGCGTGTCGAAAATGGTCTCAAGCAGCAGCAAATCGGAGCCGCCCTCCACCAAGGCCTCCACCTGCTCGTAATAGGCGGCCCGCAACTCTTCAAACGTGACATTGCGCGCCCCGGGGTCATTGACATCGGGGCTGATGCTGGCGGTTTTGGGCGTGGGGCCGAGCGCGCCTGCTACGAAGCGCGGTTTGTCTGCGCTAGAGAACTTATCGCATGCAGCGCGGGCAATGCGGGCAGATTGCAAATTCATCTCGCGCGCCAGATGCGCCATTTTGTAATCCTCCTGCGCTATCGTTGTCGCGCCAAAGGTGTTGGTCTCTACCAAGTCGCAGCCTGCGGCCAAATAGCTTTCGTGAATATCGGCGATCACATCAGGCCGCGTGAGGCTGAGCAATTCGTTGTTGCCTTTAACGTCTTTAGGAAAATCTGCGAAACGCTCGCCACGGTATTGGGCTTCGTTCAGCTTGAAGCGCTGAATCATCGTACCCATGGCGCCATCAAGAATAACAATGCGGTTTTCTAAGATAGCAGGCAACTGCTGGGCACGCGTGTAGGAGATAGGCTTCATATCGATATTTTAGAATATTTTTCAAGCCAAATTGGCCAGTAGCCGGCATATATACTGCGCAGCATGCTATTAAATTAATAGTAAGTGCATGTGCTGAATATGAGCGACAATTCTTGTATGTGCCAACTGCTTGGAATGAATTGCAACACGCCGACCGATGTGATGTTTAGCTTTGCCGGCTTCGCCCAGCGCGGTGGGCGTACCGATCATCATGCCGATGGGTGGGGCATCGCATTTTTTGAAGGCGGGCGTGACGGAAGGCATTTAGGTTTGCGGCATTTCGTGGATCACCTGCCCGCGTGCGAATCGCCAATTGCTGAGTTGGTGCGTCGCTACCCGATCAAAAGCGAGAATGTCATCGCGCATATCCGCAAAGCCACGCAAGGCGAAGTCAGTTTGGCCAATTGCCATCCGTTTGTGCGCGAGCTTTGGGGGCATTATTGGGTGTTTGCTCACAACGGAGATTTGCAAAATTTCTCTCCCAAACTGCATGGCAGTTTCCACCCCGTGGGCACAACGGACAGCGAACGTGCGTTTTGTTTCATTTTGCAAGAGTTGGCCAAATCGCATGCAGGCATGCCAAGCGCGGCGGAGCTCACACTCACATTGCGCGAATTAACGCAACACATATCGCCGCATGGTATTTTCAATTTTTTACTCTCTAACGGCCAAGCGCTTTGGGCGCATGCTTCAAGCAGCCTGTATTACGTGTTGCGTCAGCATCCGTTTGCCCATGCCCGTTTGGCCGATGAGGATATGACGGTGAATTTTGCTGATCTGGCCAAGCCACAAGACCGCGTGGCTGTGGTGGTGACGCAACCTTTGACATCAAACGAAGCATGGATCAAAATTCCTGCCGGGCAATTATTGGCGTTTGAAAACGGTGCGTTGCCGCAAGCGTGAAATGCGATCAATTCTAAACACAAGTTTGTGCCCACTCTGCGGTAAATCGAATGAATGCGCTATGGAATTCGAAAAAAGCACGGGTGTCGTGCAAGGCGCGTGCTGGTGTGTCGGCATGGATTTCAGTTCGGATTTATTGGCCAGCGTTCCTCAAGCCGCGCGAAACTTGGCCTGCATTTGCGCCGCCTGTGCAGCCCTGGTGCCGCCACAGGAACACATAAAGTCTGCCTAAAAGCACAGCCTTCCTGTTGAGTTGACGGCTTGACTGCGCCAGACTTGCTTGGCCATGGGGTTTCAGGCTAAAATAGAAGGCTTTCCTGCTTTTGACGATGCTGGGAAAGAGGTCGCGGGTATGGTTTGCATACATGCGACTTTTCGTTTTTTTATTCACGTTTAGTAGAACCATGCCAACCATTAACCAACTGATCCGTCACGGGCGCGAAGTTGAGACTATCAAGTCGAAATCGCCTGCGATGCAAAACTGCCCCCAGCGTCGGGGCGTGTGTACTCGCGTATACACAACGACACCTAAGAAGCCCAATTCCGCTCTGCGTAAAGTTGCCAAAGTGCGCTTGACCAACGGTTTTGAGGTGATCTCCTACATCGGCGGAGAAGGCCACAACCTGCAAGAGCACAGCGTTGTGCTGGTTCGCGGCGGTCGTGTCAAAGACTTGCCCGGTGTGCGTTACCACATCGTACGTGGCTCGCTCGATCTGCAAGGCGTGAAAGACCGCAAGCAATCGCGTTCCAAGTACGGTGCCAAAAAGCCGAAGGCTAAATAAGTAGCCCTAGTCAAAGGCTAAGTAAATTTGCCCGAGCAGAGAATTTAGATTCAAGCTCAAAAAATAAAGGTGCTGTTTTCTGCGTGGCGCAGACAAGCAGCGTAGTGGTTCCAACCTGCAATTGTGTCGGGCGAATCGAGTAAGTGAAAGCTCCAAGGAGTTTTCGAGATGCCCCAAAAAGGTGTCAACTGAAGCAAATAAGAGGTGAAAACATGCCACGTCGTCGCGAAGTCCCTAAACGTGAAATTCTGCCAGATCCAAAATTTGGCAACATCGAGCTCTCAAAATTCATGAACGTCATCATGGAGAGCGGTAAAAAAGCAGTCGCCGAGCGCATCATTTATGGTGCACTCGAGCAAATCGAAAAGAAATCTGGCAAAGAGCCGATGGAGTTGTTTGGCGTGGCCATCAACAACGTCAAGCCCATGGTGGAAGTCAAGTCCCGCCGCGTCGGTGGTGCGAACTATCAAGTGCCTGTGGAAGTGCGCCCCGTGCGCCGCTTGGCTTTGTCGATGCGCTGGATCAAAGAAGCCGCTCGCAAGCGCGGTGAGAAATCCATGGCACTGCGCTTGGCCAACGAACTGATGGAGGCATCAGAAGGCCGTGGCGGCGCGATGAAGAAGCGCGATGAAGTTCACCGCATGGCGGAGGCCAACAAAGCCTTCTCCCACTTCCGCTTCTAAATTCTGGCGGCTACTGCGAAGGCTTCATACGTCGTTGCGCGGTGCTCGGAATCCTCATTGGCCTTTAGCCAACTCCGGTTCCTGCGCTCCGTGCGCCTAGTCTGAAACCTTCTCGCTACGCCGCGATACATCATGAGTGTGTCGCGGCAATACTGTTTTTGAACACAAAGGATTCCCATCATGGCACGCGCCACTCCCATTGATCGCTATCGCAACATCGGCATTTCTGCACACATCGATGCAGGCAAAACCACGACCACCGAGCGTGTGTTGTTTTATACCGGCGTGAATCACAAAATCGGTGAAGTGCACGACGGCGCGGCCACCATGGATTGGATGGAGCAAGAGCAAGAGCGTGGCATCACGATCACCTCTGCTGCGACCACTTGTTTTTGGTCGGGCATGGGCAAGACCTTCGACGAGCACCGCATCAACATCATCGACACCCCTGGCCACGTTGACTTCACGATTGAAGTCGAGCGCTCCATGCGCGTGCTGGACGGCGCTTGCATGGTGTATTGCGCAGTGGGCGGCGTGCAGCCGCAGTCTGAGACTGTTTGGCGTCAGGCCAATAAGTACAAAGTGCCACGTTTGGCCTTCGTCAATAAGATGGATCGCACTGGTGCGAACTTCTTCAAAGTTTACGAGCAGATGAAGCTGCGCTTGAAGGCCAACCCTGTGCCTTTGCAGATTCCGATCGGCGCCGAAGAAGGCTTCGCGGGTGTGGTGGATTTGGTCAAGATGAAATCCATTTTGTGGAGCGAGGCCGACAAAGGCGTCACCTTCACTTATGGCGATATCCCTGCTGATTTGGCTGAGAAAGCCGCTGAATTCCGCGAGAAGCTGGTGGAGGCTGCTGCTGAAGCGTCCGAGGAGCTGATGAATAAATACTTAGAAGGCGTTGCGCTGACTGAGTTAGAGATCAAAGCTGCGATTCGCCAGCGCGCTATCGCCTGCGAAATCCAGCCGATGCTTTGTGGCTCTGCGTTTAAAAACAAAGGCGTACAAGCCATGCTTGACGCTGTGATTGAGTACATGCCCAGCCCGGTGGATATTCCGCCTGTGCCGTGTGTTGACGAAGACGATAAGCCCACCACCCGCCGCGCTGACGACAGCGAAAAATTTGCTGCACTTGCATTCAAATTGATGACTGACCCCTTCGTGGGCCAGCTCACTTTCGTGCGCGTCTATTCTGGCGTCTTGAAATCCGGCGACAGCGTTTACAACCCGATCAAGGGCAAGAAAGAGCGTATTGGCCGTATCGTGCAAATGCACGCGAATGCGCGCGAGCCGGTGGATGAGATTCGCGCTGGCGATATCGCTGCTTGCATCGGTTTGAAAGACATCATCACAGGTGAGACCCTGTGCGATCCAGATCACATCGTGACGCTGGAGAAAATGGTGTTTCCTGAGCCAGTGATTGCGCAAGCTGTTGAGCCAAAAACCAAGGCTGACCAAGAAAAGATGGGCATTGCGCTCAATCGCTTGGCGCAAGAAGATCCTTCATTCCGTGTGCGCACCGATGAAGAATCTGGCCAGACCATCATCGCCGGTATGGGCGAGCTGCATTTGGAAATTATTGTTGACCGCATGAAGCGTGAATTTGGCGTGGAAGCCAACGTGGGCAAGCCCCAAGTGTCTTACCGCGAAACGATTCGCAAAACGGTGGAAGATGCCGAAGGCAAATTCGTGCGTCAGTCGGGCGGTAAGGGTCAGTATGGCCACGTTGTGCTCAAGATTGAGCCCAATGAGCCAGGCAAAGGCATCGTGTTTGTGGATGCCATCAAAGGCGGTACCGTGCCACGCGAATATATTCCTGCGGTGGAAAAAGGCATCATGGAAGCCGTCACGCAAGGCGTGTTGGCTAACTATCCAGTGGTGGACGTGAAAGTCACACTGCACTTTGGTTCGTACCACGATGTGGACTCGAACGAACTCGCGTTCAAGATGGCTGCGATCTTCGGCTTCAAAGAAGGCTGCCGCAAAGCCGGCCCCGTGATTCTTGAGCCGATGATGAGCGTAAAAGTGGAAACGCCTGAAGACTATGCCGGTAACGTGATGGGCGATTTGTCCAGCCGCCGCGGCATGGTGCAAGGCATGGAAGACATGGTCGGCGGTGGTAAAGCCATCCGCGCCGAAGTGCCGTTGTCTGAAATGTTTGGCTACTCCACAACGTTGCGCTCCATGAGCCAAGGCCGCGCCACTTACACGATGGAATT
This sequence comes from Variovorax sp., assembly GCA_043755865.1. Classification (GTDB taxonomy): domain Bacteria; phylum Pseudomonadota; class Gammaproteobacteria; order Burkholderiales; family Burkholderiaceae_C; genus JANMDU01. The sequence continues at coordinate 44,297 of JAYUSD010000133.1, forward strand.
CAAACACTACTCGGAAGCCCCGCGTAACGTGTCTGAAGCCATCATGAGCGCTCGTGCTAAGTAACTGGCGAACGAAGAGAAAACCAACTTCCGGACGCGAAAGACGCAAAAGTTACGCGAAAAACGCGAAAAACGCGAAAAAATAGCCAAAGACTTGATCGTATTTTTTCGCGTCTTTCGCGTAATCTTCGCGTCTTTCGCGTCCGGAAACTGAATTTTTATCCCTGTCTGCGATTTCGCACCCAGCGCTGCCCGTGGCGATGGAATCAGTAGCGAAGTGCAGACGTTAAACCTCACACGGGCATGTTCATTTGAAAGAAGTCCATCATGGCAAAAGAGAAATTCGAACGCAACAAACCCCACGTCAACGTCGGCACCATCGGCCACGTCGACCACGGCAAGACCACGCTGACTGCAGCGATCA
>JAYUSD010000134.1:0-20793 GCA_043755865.1 Variovorax sp.
AGCAGCTCGCGGCGCATGCTTTCCAGCTGGGAACGAATAGAAGCCGTAGAGCGAGCTGTGCTGTCGTTAACTGTTTGGAGTTCTTGCTTGCCTAAGCTCAATTTCTGTTGCGCTAGCTGACCTTGCTCAAACTCAACACTATGGTTTTGAGAGAAACGTTCTGCAGATAACTCTGCAATTACTTGTTCTTTTTTTACCAAGGTGTTTTCTTTAGCAAGCAAGGTTTTAAGAACAGCGACTTGCGGTGATACAGCTTTCCATGAGCTTGTGCTGACAGAGGCATAACCAACTGATCTGACAATGCGAGGAATCTCAGCGATATAAACAAATGCACCTGCAAAAATTAAAAAAGCAATAACTAAAATGCTCAATTTTTTCTGAATCACTGGCGCTTACCTAAGACTGAATATTTTCAGAAGAGCTTGTCAATGGAGTACCTCTTCAACAAGTAGACCTTCCTTTCGCAGCAGTGAAATAAGGTTGTCTTGGCTTAGCAAGTGGGCAATCCCAACTACTGCAAAAACATTTTTTTCGTTCCGTACTAATTCTAGAAAAGACTTAAGCCAAAAACGATTTCTAGGAATGTTGCTGCACGTTTGCAATATTTTGGTTGCAGCGTCTGCTTGGTTTTCTTGTGAATTGTACCAAGCAAGAAAATCGTTGGTGTTCCCTGTGGCTAAGGCATCATAGGCTTTTATCGCATGAGACTTAACAATTTTTTTCCCTGTTAAATAATCTAAAGCGGTAGACAATAACTTTGAATAACTCTCATTTCCTGGGCAATTAATGCTCCAAATTTCAATAATGTCTTTTGCTGTCTCAAGCTCAACAATTTCTTTCCTTTGTGTCTTAGCTATCTCAATTAACATGGCATCAACGCCTGGATAGTTCAAACCGTCTAACTTAATCGCAATAGCTCTCGCATTTTTGGTTAATGGTGCATGGGATTCAAGAAAACTAAATACAGCACGAGGGTGCATTCGCAAAATCTTTTGGAGTTGCTCGTCTGAGGCTCCGATTTCCAAAAAGTAAGACCTCAAATAAGCGACAGTTTGAGCATCTACGTACAACGTCAAATTAGTATCCAAAAGCTGTCTAATGTCGGCTTTGTTATAGTTAGGATCATTTTCAACTAACAAAATTTCGGACTCGTTGAATGCCTTATTTATAGCTGCTGAGAGTTGTGTGTTTGGCTTTGAGAATCCGTGTACCGAGCCTAAGATATACAAAGATTTTTCCGGTTTTTTATGTTGCGGATCAGTTACTCGCCATAAACTGCCTTTGTAAGGCAGGGTGTTTTGACATGCAATGGTCAAAAGCAGTAAAAAAATGATGCCTGCTCGAGCGCTAAAGTGTTTAATTTTGCGACTTAACAATTGCATGCTCAAAACTCTCAGATATGTCTAAGCAACTGCTTCAGCGTCACCTAAACCTGTGCCAGCAGACTGTGTATCTGGGCCAAAGTCAACACCTATCGTGCCAGTGTCAAGAGACACTTCCGATACTGTCGTTGGCGCTGCCGGAGCAGGAGCTGGACAAAAAGTCTCTCTAGCCAAAGTGCCAATAAAAGCGCCTGTTGCACTCCCTGGCGGGCCGCCAAGGAGACCTCCTAAAAAGCTACCCCCAGCTGCAAGTGATGGCCCGCAAAGTGCACCTGGTAGTCCTTGAGATGGATCTGTCTGCGAAGGTTGTCCAGAGAAAGTTGGGTTCATCGTGGAAGGCACGCTAGGCGTAAAGCTCGGTGGACTCGGGGCAGGAGAACTTGGTTTACTGCTCGCAGCAAAGCTCATCTCGCCAAAACCACCTGCCATTGATGGCCCGCCTTGCCCAAAAATCAACCCCGCGTCATTTGGTTTACAAACTCTCATGATCGTAGCTCCTTGAAATGTCATGTTGAATAATGTTGCTTCTGTGAAAAGCCTTGACAGTATCACCCCCCCCCCTATACATTCTTCATTGGTGTAATCCCTAAATTGGTAGATGATTTACGCATATCGAAAACACTTTTATACATAAAGAGGCAAAGTAACGAATGGTAAATTTGCAGGTTAAATACGTGGTTAAGGAAGAATTGCAGCGCTACTGGCCGCTCAGCGAAACGCATATCGAGCGAGGCTTGATGCCTGCGCAAGGTGAGGCGAATGCGAAGCATGTTTTGCTCGAATTGGAGGCTGGGCGGGCGCAATTGATTGTGGGGGAAGATGCACATGGCAATGTGCATACTGCGCTCGCTGTACAGTTTCAGCCGATGCCAAATTACATGGTGGCTCATGTGTATAGCGTTGGTGGGCGCGGCGTGATCGACAATGCGCATCATTGGGCGGGTATCAAGGCTTGGATGAAGGCAAATGGGGCTGTAAAAGTGCAAGGGGTGTGCCGGCCAGCGCAGGCTCGGCTTTGGGGGAAACTGGGATTTGAGCCCGTGTATCAAGTTGTAAGGCAAGACCTATGAGCGCTGATTTTTCTTATTCCCAATCGGCTTCGCGAAAGTTTTCTGTGCATCAACTCGTGTTGGATTTGCGCCACCATTCAGCAGGGATTTACTGGGCTGACTTGCTGATTTCAGCTTTTGCTTTTTGGATATGTATTGCTTTTTTGGCTTTTGCTTCTCTTGGCTGGCTCACTTCCTTGTTGTTGCTGACTATCGGCAGCTTGGCGTTGTATCGCGCGGCTTTGTTTGTGCATGAGATTGGGCATTTCTCGCGCGGCGTGTTGCCAGGCTTTGAAGTGGCGTGGAATATTCTGATCGGCTGGCCTTTGCTCTTTCCGTCGTTTCTCATTCAATCGCATCCAGATCATCACCGCATAGCCAGCTTTGGCACAGTTGGCGATCCTGAGTATTTGCCGTTTGCGGCTGCGCCGCGCAAGTTGCGGGTTTGGTTTGTGATGGGTTCAGCGCTTACACCTTTTTTGCTGCTTTTAAGAGCTGCGTTGATCGTGCCGATGAGTTGGGCATGGCCGCGTTTGTGCAAGTGGCTGCGCTGCCATGCGAGCCGCATGACGATGAACAGCGCCTATCAGCCTGCGTCAAATGCTCTGCACTTGAGCACACGGCATGAAGTGAGCGAGATGATCACTACCGCTTTTGCATGGGGCTGGATCAGTGGCGTTTCGTCTCAGGCATTGCCTTGGGAATTAGCCGCAAGCGTGTTCGCTTGCATGATGCTGGCCAATGTGTTCAATGGCTGGCGCACTTTGCATGCGCATGCGTACACCTCTGTGGGCACGGCAACCGATGCGCTCGGGCAATTGCAGGATTCAACCACTTTCAAGCTGCCAGTTTTATTGGGTGCGCTGCTGGCTCCCGTAGGTCAGCGCTTTCATGCGGCGCATCATTTGTTTCCTTATTTGCCGTATCACTCTTTGGCTGAGGCAGACTGTCGGATTAAGGCGAGTGAGTGGGAAGGCAAAGAAATTTATTTGTGCACGGTACGTTAGCCGGCAGCTTCCTTCAATCATTTGTTTGGTTAACGCCGTCTAAACGAAATCACCAGACGGTCCTGATTTCATAGCATTCCACGCATATTTGATGCCGGCTATTGCCATGTTTCGGCCATTTTTTGAGTCACAAGGCTTGATTCAAAGTAACGTGAACGATAAACAATGAGCCGGCGTTTGAATGTGTTTTTAAGATGCTGGGTAATTCGTGCGCTAGTGCACAAATTACGCTTCGAAAGCGCTTTTGAACGTTGTAATTTTGTGTACTTGAAAGCTTTGCCTTACGCCGCGCTTGCATGATGGAGTCTTGAACAACAACACACGAGGAATCATGATGAAGCAAACCATACAACTGGCGACTGCGATCTTCGCCGCAGCGCTGCTGGCGGCGTGCGGCGGCGGGGACGGTGGAACAACACCGCCTGTGACAGGCCCATCTCAAACTGCGCAAGGCATCATTGTCGGGAAAATTGTGGATGCGACCACGGGCTTGGGCATTGCGGGTGCTAGGGTAGCGGCTACGGCTGTGAATGCAACCACCGATGCGCAAGGCCGATACACTTTAACAAATGTCATCACGGGCGACCGCGTTGCCGTTACAGCGGATGCCGGCAACTATGCAGAAGGTTTGAGCGTCAGCCCCGTGACGCTAGGCCAAACGGTTACGTTGGTGACCAAACTTCTGCCTTTGGGCGCATCGGGTACTTTTGGCAATGCCACGGGCGGCACAGTTAATGTGCCCGGCAGCACGGCGCAAGTGGTCTTGCCCGCCAACGCCTTCACGGTCACGGGCAATGTGACGGTGGAAGTCACGCCGATCAATCCGGCGCTTGATTCTGCTGTGATGCCGGGTGATTTCACCACCGCCAATGGCACGCAATCGATTGAGAGCTTCGGCGCGATTGCCGTTACACCACGTGATAGCGCTGGCAATGTGATCAATCTGGCCGCAGGAAAAACAGCCACGATCCGCATTCCGGCCGTGTCTAAATCTGGCGCAACGCTGAGCCCCACCATTCCTCTGTTTTATGTCGACAAAGCGACCGGCAGTTGGGTGCGCGAAGGCACGGCCACGCTCGCCGGCACAGCACCTAACCAATATTACGAAGGCACGGTCACGCACTTCAGCGTGTGGAATGCAGACCAAGTGATCAACACGGTGCGCTTTACAAGTTGCGTGAAAGATGCCACCGGAGCGCCCGTGTCAGGCGCAACAATCACCAGCGATGGCATCAACTACATTGGCACGTCTTCTGCGCTCACGGACGCAAACGGCAACTTCACAGTGGCAATGAAAAGCAATGCGCGCGCTACGATCAGCGGCAGCAAAAATCTCAATTTGTTCACTAACGTGACATCTCAAACTTCAGCTGCCGTAGATTTTTCTGATGCTGTGAATTGCTTGGTGATTTCAACCAACAACAACGCTGTCAATATCAAACTAACTTGGGGCAGTCAGCCGAGTGATTTGGATTCGCATTTGTACGCGCCCAACGGAGATCATGTCTACTACGCCAACAGGGGTACTTTCAGTGCGGCTCCTTTTGCCAGTCTTGATGTGGATGACACCAGCAGCTTTGGCCCTGAAGTCATCACAATCAACCGCCTGATGGTGGGCACGTATACGTATGGCGTGCATCTGTATTCTGGCTCGGGCAGCATCAGCACATCGCCTGCTCAGGTAGAAGTCAATGTGGGCGGCCAATTGCGCATCTTCGCGCCCGCCGCCGGCGAATCCGCTGCTGTGAAGTTTCACACGATGTTTACTCTGGTAGTGGATGCGCGTTGCAATGTGACGATCACCCCTGTGGGCACATGGCAGGCCGGCCCGCCGGCTGCTGCGGCCAGCAGTGCGCCTGTGTATTGCACGCCTTAAAAAACGCTGCATTTCGCACTGAGCTTGCTTGGGCCAAGTCCCCAAGCTCCAAAGCCCCCAAGCATGCTCGCTTGGGGGCTTTTTCTTCATCTGGGCACCAAAATCGTCAGCTCACTGCAATGGCGCACGCTGTACAAGCTGACACAATCGGCTGATGCTGCAAATCCTTCTCGTCACTTTCCCTTTCTTCGCGCTGGTGCTTGCGGGCTATGTGGCGGCGCGGCGGGCATATCTGCCGATTGCAGCGATTGCGGGGCTCAATGGCTTTGTGCTTTATTTTGCGCTGCCTTGCATGCTGTATCGCTTTGGCAGCTCCACGCCGATTGCGCAGTTGCTGGATGGCGCGGTGTTTGGGGTGTATTTGCTGTGTGCGCTGGTGATGGTGGCGTTTGCTATCTCGATGACGCTGTCTTCGCGCATTGATTGGAACAATGCTTCGTTTGGCGCGCTTGTTGCGGCGTTTCCTAATACGGGTTTCATGGGCATTCCGCTGCTCGTGGCGCTGCTCGGCCCGCGCGCGGCCGGGCCAGCCATCGCGACGATTGTTATTGATTTAGTGGTCACGACTTCGCTGTGTATTGCGCTGTCGCGCTTGGGCTCGCGTTCAAGTTCGAGTTCGGATGGCGCAGCGGGCAGCGCGAGCGCGGGGCAGGCTGCAAAAAATGCGCTCAGAGGCGCAGCATCGAATCCAATGCCTTGGGCTATTTTGAGCGGGGCGCTGGCTTCGTGGTTGCAGATTGGGCTTCCCGCGCCCGTGATGCAGACGCTCTCGCTGCTGGCAGACAGTGCTTCTCCTGTGGCGCTGTTTACCATCGGCGCAGTGCTGGCGCGTTCGCAGATGATGGCTATCGCTGGCCATGCGCCTGCGGTGTCTGCGATGGATTACGTGCCGGTGGCTTTGATGAAGCTGATCTTGCATCCGCTCTTGGTGTTGCTGGTGGGCAGCTCGGCCATTGCCATAGGTATGCCGCTGGATCCGTTTGCGCTGACGGTGATCGTGTTGGTGGCTGCTTTGCCATCAGCATCGAACGTATCGCTGCTGGCAGAAAAGTTTGATGCGAATAATGGGCGCATTGCCCGTATTATTTTGGTGAGTACGGTGCTCGCGTTTTTTAGCTTCGCAGGGGCCGTGAAATTAATGGCGCATTGATATACTGAATGTCTCTAATCCGTTCGTGCTGAGGTATCGAAGCCCATGCGAGCCCTTCGATACGCGAAGCGGACCCAGCCCTGAGGTTATCGAAGGGTCAGGGCGAACGGCTGTATCTTTCAGTTCGGAGATCATCATGCGCGCCATCTACATCACTCTTTCCATCCTCGCAGCGGCAGCATTGGCCTCTTGCGCATCACTGAACTCGACGCCTGCCCCCATACAAGGCACCGTCAAGCTCACCGTGCTTCACACCAATGATCACCATGGCCGCTTTTGGAAAAACTCCGATGGTGAATACGGCTTAGCCGCCCGCAAAACGCTGATTGACTCGCTTCGCGAAGAAATCAAAGCCGCTGGAGGCCACAGCTTGCTGCTTGATGGTGGCGACGTGAATACCGGCATCCCCGAGAGCGACACGCAAGATGCCGAGCCTGATTTCAAAGGCATGAAGCTGATTGGCTACGATGCAATGGCGCTGGGAAACCATGAGTTTGACAAGCCGCTGCCTGTACTCGCCAAGCAAATGCAGTGGGCGGGCTTTCCGATGATCTCGGCCAATATCTACAAAGACGGCCAGCGTTTGTACAAACCGTTTGAAATGTTTGATCGCGGCGGTTTAAAAATTGCCGTGATGGGGCTGACGACAGATGATACGAAGAAGATGACCGACCCGGTCAATACCGTGGGCGTGGAATTCCGCAAACCCGCCGATGAAGCCGCAAAGCTCGTACCCGAGCTGCGCAAGCAGGCGCACGTGGTGATCGCCGCCACGCACATGGGGCATTACGCCGATGGCAAGAGCGGCGTGAATGCGGCGGGCGATGTGGAGATGGCGCGGCAAGTGAGCGGCATGGATCTGATCATCGGCGGCCACAGCCAAAATCCCGTCTGCATGCTGGAGCAGCTCGGCGCATCCCGTAGAAATGATGCCTACGTGCCCGGTACGGCTTGCCGCCCCGATACACAAAATGGCACGATCATCGTGCAAGCGCATGAGTGGGGAAAATTTGTAGGCCGCGCGGATTTTGAATACACAGGTGGCCAGCTCAAACTTGTGAAGTATGAATTGCTGCCCGTAAATTTGAAGCGCAATGTGAAAGGCGCAGATGGCAAAGATGTCAAACTTACCTTCACGCCAGAAATCAAAGAAGATCCCGCCATGCTCGCGCTGCTCCAGCCCTTCCAAGACAAAGGCCGCGCTGCGCTGGATGTGATCGTGGGCGAGAGTGATGGCGTGCTTGATGGCAGCCGAGAGCGCGTGCGCAGCCAGCCGACCAATATGGGTGTGTTTATCGCTAGCGTCATGCTGCAAAAAGCGGGTGCGGATCTGGCCATCATGAATGCAGGCGGCGTGCGCGATTCCATGCCGGCAGGCAAGCTCACCTACAAAGACGTGCTTAAAGTCCAGCCCTTTGGCAACATGCTCGCGCATGTGACTTTGAACGGCACGGAGCTCATGGCGTATTTGAATGCCGCTGCGAAAATGAGCGCTGGTGCGGGTGCTTTCGCCCAGTTCGCTGGCGTCAATTTGGTGATCGAAGGCAGCGCAGTGAAATCGGCCGGCATCAAAGGCGCACCGATTGATCCGGCAAAGAGCTATCGCCTAGCACTCAACAGCTTCCAAGCCGGCGGCGGCGACGGCTACCCCAAACTTTCCGACCATCCGGGCTACGTGAACACTGGCTTTGTGGATGCCGATGTGATGCGCGAATATCTCAGCAAAAACAACATTCGGATTGCCAGTTTCGCGCCGGGCGAGGTTGTGGTGCGGCGTTAAGTAGAGCGCAAATTTATCCTTCAAGGCAATTGCAGTGCGATGATGAAAGATAAGTCATGAGCGCTTTTAAGCGCATCCAGCATGGGCGCCTGCGACAGCGGTCATCGCACTGATCAGGGTGCCTGAGCAAACAGCGTGAACTGGTAGCCCAGCGACAGGCCAATCACATTGGCTTTGAAATCGCCGCGTGCCGCTTGGATGCGGCCGACCGTGCCCATCACCGACAATGATTTGTTGATCTGGTAACCCAAGCTGGCATTGCCTTGCGCTACCAAGCCGCCGCCCACTGCCAAGCCGCCGCCGCCAGCAGCGCCCACCAAGCCTTCAGCTTCCACAAACCACGGGCCTGCAATCGGTTGCCGGTAGCCTGCGCCCACCAAGCCTTTCATATAAGCGCCGGCATCGCCCGTGTAGGCGGCCAAAGCTTGGCCGCTGAGAAACCAGTTGGGCGTGAGGAAATAATCAAGCTGCACGCCTAGGTTGCCGACATCTTTGTCTGGCGTGCGATTGCGCCAATTCGGATTGGCACCAGAGTAGCTTTGATGAGCAAAGCGCACGCGCAAGGCGGCAGGCTCAAAGCCGGCCAATGCGGCGGCGGGCACTGCGCTTGCTCCGACTTGCGGCAAGCCAAAACTGTGCACCAGTTTGATCCCCACGCTTGTGGCTTTGAAGCTACGAGAAGGCGCGCGAAGTTGGCTGAGTGACAGCTCAATCGCGTTGTTTCCAACTATCTTTTGATGCACGCCGATGCCTGCATCAAACAACATGCCGCCACCGGTATCCACCCCGCCACCACCAGCTGGGCCAGCAGTCGCATGCAATTTCACCGATGTGCTGCGGGTCAATGGAAAGCGATAGCCCCCACCGGCCAAGATCTGCATGTAGCCATTGCTTTGGCCGCCCGCTGCGCCCTCCGCCTCGATTTTGAGAAACCAATTTTCATCAAGGTACGAAAGCCATTCCGCGCCGGCCAATTGCATTTTCGAAAATTGCGGCGAGCCATCATCGCGCACCACGCCGGCGGGAATCGAATAACTGCGTGCGATCACAGCGAATTCTTGTTCGCCGGAGGCCAAACTGCTGGCCGTGCGGCTCGAGCCGCCTGCTGTGCTGCCGCTCTTGCCAATCAAGCTATAGAAAGGATATTCATACATCAAGTAAGGTTGCGTGCTGCGGATCACGCCCGAGGGAAAGTTGACGTGGCTGATGCCAAAACCAAGATTGCCATACCCATTTGTTTCGTATTTCAAGCCCACATCGCCGCGCAGCATCAAGCCGCCGCCAGCTAGCGTGTAGCCGCCGCGCCCGCCGCCTGCGCCCACAAACAGCCCTGCATGCGCCAGCCAACGCTGGCTGATGCGCTGGCGCACTTCGCCCGCCACACCCAGCGTAATGAATCCCCCGCGCTGACCTCGAACAGCACCATACGTGCCGACACCCAGAGACACGCCATCGGCCACATCGGTGAGCAAATAGCCGCCCACCATGCCCATCTTCTCGTTGCCCGGCAGTTTAAGAATTTCTGTGGTCAGGCGCAAAGCGGTGGCTGAGGTGGCCAGAGGCGGCGCTACGTCGGTTGTACTCGCGGTGGCTGGCAAAGCTTGAGACCAAGCCAGCATAGGCGCGCAGGGCATGAGTGTGCCAAAAGCCAAGGCACGGATACCCCATGACAGTGATTTGAAAGCGAATGGGGGATGTGTCAATAATTGCATATTCAGAGTTTGCAACAAAAACTCCAGTTTGTATAACGCCCAGCAGAGTTTTTCGCGCAAGTATTTGGCGGTTACGGCGTGTTCTATGCTCAGGCTTGGCAACACGCGCCGCATCTAAACATCAAGGAGACGAGGGCATGAATTCGCACAGCACATGGATTCAAGACAGTTGGTATGTGATTGCTTGGGATCATGAAATCCCCGCAGCTGAATCAGCTGATTTTTTTACGCGCACCGTATTGAACGAGCCGATCATCGTCTACCGCACGGCTGGCGGTCTGGTGGCGATGCAAGACAGATGCTGCCATCGGCATGCGCCTCTGTCAAAAGGCAAACGTGAAGGCGATTGCGTCAGGTGCGGCTATCACGGCTTGAAGTTTGACGCCTCGGGCCAATGCGTGGATGCGCCGGGCATTCCCATCATCCCCGAGAAAGCACGCGTTAAAACCTACCCCATCGCGATTAAAAATAAATGGATTTTTGTGTGGATGGGCGATCCGGCAAAAGCCGATACAGCGATGTTGCCGAATAACTTTTCATGCGATCACCCTGATTGGCAATACAAACCCGGCTATTTTCATTACGCCACGCCGTATTTGCTGATTTGCGATAACTTGCTTGATTTCTCGCACCTGAGTTTTGTACATGAGAAAACGCTGGGCGGTAGCAGACAAATAGCCCAAGCGCGGCCCGTGATTGAAAAAACATGGGATGCGCATGGCGAGCAAAACGGCATCAAGGTCAGCCGAGAAGTGCCCGATGTCCCAGCGCCGCCTTTCTATCAAAAATTTCGCACATTTGATGAGAATTTAGACCGCTGGTTTGTCTATGATTTTTTACTTCCCGGCACTTTGCTCATGCACTCCGGCGGCCGCCCCGTCTCAGACGCCAAAGACGATTTAAGCCGCGCTGTGCAGCTGCACAGCTGCCAAACGCTCACGCCTGAGACCGAGACGTCAACGCATTACTTCTTTCAGCAATCGCATCGCAAAGATGCGCTCAGCGCAACAGCTGCGCTTGCCATGACGGAATCGATCTTTAACAGCTTGGTCAGCGCATTCAACGAAGACCGAGACATGATCACGGCGCAGCATAAAAACATACAACTTGCAGAACAAGAACAAAAGCAACCAGCTGCCATGCTGCCCTTGGCGATGGACGGCGCGTTGCTTCAGTTCAGGCGCTTGATTGAGGCGAGAGCTAAAGGTTAATTTGATGCCAGCAGTGCGGCATTGCCGCCAGCCGCTGCGGTGTTTACCGTGATGGTTTGCTCTGAGCAGAAGCGATACAAGTAATGCGGGCCGCCTGCTTTGGGGCCGGTGCCAGAGAGGCCAACGCCACCGAAGGGCTGTACGCCGACGACTGCGCCGATCATGTTGCGGTTGATGTAGATGTTGCCCACGTGGGCAGCGGCTGCAAGCTGCTGCGCTCTAGAGTCGATGCGGGTTTGGATGCCTAACGTTAAGCCGTAGCCTAGGGCGTTGATCTGCTCGATGATGTGCTGCGGCGTGGTCTGACCGTCTTGCCCGTAGCGCACGATGTGCAGCACAGGCGCGAAGATTTCTTGGCTTAAATCACTGATGTGCTGGAGCTCTACGATGTGTGGGGGAAGTAGATTAGCTACTGAATTGATAGCAAACTGCGCATATTCTATGCCGGCAAAGTGCTGTTTTTGCTTATAAATAGGCCGCTCTAAGTGCTTTTGGATGTTTGCGTAGGCTTCTTGGTCGATCAACGGGCCGACATCTGTGGCGAGCATTGCCGGATCACCGCAGACGAGCTCACGTGCAGCACCATGCAGCATCTCAACGACCTTATCTGCAATCGCGTGATGCACGCAGAGCAGGCGCAACGCGGAGCATCGCTGGCCAGCGCTTTTGAAGGCGCTCTGAATAGCCGCATCGACCACTTGCTCTGGCAGGGCGCTGCTATCTACCACCATCGCATTGATGCCGCCGGTTTCGGCGATCAGCGGTGTGATCGCGCCGTCTTTTGCGGCCAGCGCGCGGTTGATGATGCGAGCGACCTGTGTCGAGCCCGTGAAGACCACGCCCGCTATTCCTTCGAGAGCAACCAGCGCCGCTCCAGTAGTCTCTCCCGGGCCATGCAGCACTTGCAATGCACCTTCGGGCACGCCGGCTTCGTGCAAGAGTTTGGCGGCTTCCAATGCGACAAATGGCGTTTGCTCAGCCGGCTTGGCGAGCACGGTGTTGCCTGTGGCCAGCGCAGCCGCGACTTGGCCCAGAAAGATGGCCAAGGGAAAATTCCAAGGGCTGATGCAGACCCAGACGCCGCGCGGCTTGAGGCGCAGCTCATTGGTCTCGCCTGTTGGGCTTAAAAGACTTTTGGGTTGCATCACGCGCTCAGCTTCCACGGCGTAGTAGCGCAGAAAATCCACCGCTTCGCGCACTTCTGCAATCGCATCGCCCCAAGTTTTGCGGGCTTCTTTCACGAGCAAAGCGCAGAACTTTGGCGTCTGCGCTTCGAGCGCATCAGCTGCCTTTTGCAAAATTGCAGCGCGTTGATGGACAGACTGATTACTCCATGATTGATAGCACTCTGCGCTTATCCTATGCCGGCTAACGGCCTCATTTGCTTCTAAAAATGGTACGGAAGGGATATCGAACGCTGCATAAGCCGCAAACATCGGCGCGCGATGTGTCTCATCGGCCAGATCAAAGCCAGCGCTGTTGCGTCGCTCTGCGCCAAACAAGTCAAGTGGCAGCGGCAACACTTGGGCTGCTGACAAATGCAGTGGCGAGGCAAGCAGCTCATCCATGCGCACGCCCTCATCAGTGAGCTGATGGACAAAGGAAGAATTCGCGCCATTCTCCAGCAGGCGGCGCACCAAATAGGCCAATAAATCGCGGTGAGCGCCCACGGGCGCGTAGATGCGCACGCGAATCAGCGGATTTTTGAGCACCTCGCGGTAAATGCCTTCGCCCATGCCGTGCAGGCGTTGCAGCTCGAAGGGTGCGCCATGCTTGGAGGCCAATTGCATGATCGCGGCAATCGTGGCGGCATTGTGGGTGGCGAATTGCGGATAAATCACATCTTTCGCCGAGAGCATGGCTGCAGCGCAGGCGAGGTAACTTACATCGGTGTGATGCTTGTGCGTAAACACCGGGTAATGCGCCAATCCAAGCTCCTGCGCTCGCTTGATTTCGGCATCCCAATATGCGCCCTTGACGAGGCGGCACATCAGCTGAACCTGATGCTTGCGAGCCATCCGCGTCACCTCTTCAATCAATTCCACCGCGCGACTTTGGTACGCCTGCAAGGCGAGGCCGAAACCGATCCACTGCGGATACTTCTCAGCGATCTTGATCACAACTGCTTCAAACACATTGAGCGAGAGTTCTAAACGATCAACTTCCTCCGCGTCAATGGTCAAATTCATATCCGCCTGCGCCGCAAGCTCGCACAATTGCCACACGCGTGGCACGAGCTCTTGCATGATGCGCTCATGCTGCGACCATTCGTAGCGCGGATGCAGGGCAGACAGTTTGATCGAGATGCCATCACCCGTTTTTGGTGTATTTTTTAGATCTTTTTGGCCATTAGCCGGCATAGAATATGCGCGGATTGCTATTGATTTAATAGCGTTTGAATAGCTGGCAAAGTAAGCGTCTGCATCTGTCTGCGTGCGAGCGCCTTCGCCTAGCATGTCAAAACTGAAGCAAGGTCCCCCATTCCAAGCTTCGCCTTGCCCCTCGAGGGGGTGCAGGTGCTCTTGGGGCGGCCTCTCCAGCGTCTGGCGCCGTTTTTTGCGCTCCGCATGCGCCACATCCAGCGCCTCGTCAATCGTTTGCCCGAGCACAAATTGTTTACCCAAAAGTTGCACTGCGCGCAATGTGGCTGTGACGACGGTTTTCGCGCCAAGTTTGGCAAGCAGCCCGGGTTCGGTCGAGCGATCTGCGTTAGGCAAAAAATGTTTACTCATCGAAATTGCAGCGCTGCTCAGCCGCGTCAAAGCGGCATTTCCCGCTCCTTCAAAATCGGCCCGCGAAAGCTGATCAGCTGTAAGCGCAATGGCCGTATCTGCATCAGGAATGCGCAGCAGCGCTTCGGCCAATCGCATCAAAGCCAATCCCTCGTTCGATGAAAGCGGATATTCGCGCAAGAGCGATTCCATGGCCCAAAAGGGCGGCGGATTCTCGCGCACGGCTTGCACCCAAGGCGCGGCCTGCGCAGCAGCGGCTGACCAATCCAAAGCGCCTTCTAGCGCGCGCAGGCGCGCAGAAACGATTTCGCCCTCGGGGCGATAAGGGGTGGGCAAACGGTTGGGCAAATGAAAATTCATGATGAGCGAAAATAAATAGTTGATTCGCTGATCATTTATCGAATTTGGAAGAATTAATCGCTAAATTAGAGTATTAAAGCGAACGAATCACGTAAAAAATGGAAAGCAACAGTGAAATCGATAAGATCGACCGCAAAATTTTGCAAATTTTGCAGCTTGATGGCCGCATCAGCAATCTCAAGCTTGCAGAAAGCATTGGCCTGTCTGCCACAGCCGTGCATGCCCGCACGCAGCGGCTGCAAGGCGAGGGCATCATCTTGGGCTACGAGGCCAAGCTCAATCCTGCAAAATTAGGCCGCGGCATGGCCGTGTTTGTAGAAGTGTTGCTAGATCGCACCACGGCCAATGTGTTTGACGCTTTCAAAGCCGCTGTACAGGTGCACGATGAAATCATGGAATGCCATTTGGTGGCCGGTGGTTTTGACTATCTGATCAAGCTGCGCGTGCAAGACATGGCCGCGTATCGGGAATTCGCCGGGCGCGTGCTCTGGCAGCTGCCCGGTGTGCGCGAGACGCGCACCTATGCTGTGATGGAGGAGGTCAAAGAAAGTACGCGTCTGTCGGTGTGAACTATTGCAGTACTCACGCCGAAAAAGCGAGCGTGATTTATTGCTTGAACTTGTGGTGAAAACACTGCGCAAAGATCGCGTAATGAACGCATTGCGCCAAACGACCCATTTATTGCAGAAAAACACAGCGCATGTAGGCGTTCGCTGCTTATCATCAGTGTATACACTTTGAAATCGTTGGTAGATTGTTAATGATTGAGCAAAATTGGTACGGGGATTCCACCCCCATCGTTTTTCTGCGGCCTATCGGCATCGCAGCGGGCGATGCCATGCGCCTGATGGATGTGGCCAAGCGCCTGCGCGGCCCCGTGCGCTGGCGCATGGCGCCGCCCGGCGTCGCCGCTGATGCTTATCTGGTGCATCGCTTTAGCATTGTGGAGCCCCACGCCGCTGCTACCCTGCCGGCGAGCCTTGCCAACGCATCTTGGTCGGCGTCGGTGGCTGGCCGGTCGTCTTCGTCTTTGGCCGTGCGCAAGCTCACACTGGACGGCCAAGGCTGGCATCGCGGCCGCCCGGTTTGCATTCTTGGCCAAAACATTGACACCAGCACTTTAGATGACGACGAACTCGCTCCTTTGAGCTTTCCCGATGCGCTCATCGAGCTAGAGCGGGGTTTAGATCAACTCATGACCGAGCTGGTTGGCTCGCGCATGCTCTACACGGTGGGCGCAATGGCTTGGGAGCAGCGTGCCAAATGGGCCACGCATCATCTGCACGTGATTGAAGGTGGGCAACTCATCGCAGTGATAGATCCTCAAAATTGGCAATTTCATCTGCTCGATAGCTGCACGATTGAGCGCATGACAGAGGCCGACATGGTGACCAAACCGCGCTCACCCGCATTTGCCGCTGCGGGCTTTCGCACTTACTTATTTGAAACGGCGCTTTGGGAATTTGCCAAGCGCTGTCCCGAGCCGATGCTCGATCAAATGCTGCCCGCCAATTACCTGGCTGAGCCGCTCACGCACCGCCGTGTTCCGCATTTGAAAGAGCATGCATTGGGGGACCATTGCGTGGCTATTTTGCGAGCGCTCGACACCCGCGCGCGCACAGCAGATGAGATGCAAAACAGCCTTCGCATGACGCGGCCCTCGCTGTTGCGCGCGCTGACCAGTCTTGCCTTAGTGCGTGCCATTCAACCCGAATCACGTTCGCCGCGCGGCCTGCTCAGTTTCATGGGTAGCTGGTGGGCTCGCATCTCGGGCAAATCAGCACCGCATTCGCTACTGCGCCTTGGGCCTCGCATCGCCGGTAGGCGCACAGCGTAAGTCCCACTAGCAAGAGTCCGTGCGGCTTTATGCTGCCAAAAACGCCAGCAGCGCATCCTTTTGGGCGTAAGCATCGCGCTCGCCCAGCGCCATCAAGGGCTGCGTAAATTCAGGCTCAAAAAGTAAGTAGCTCGCTAGGCCCGCGCCTGCGCTGCCGGTGTTGTTTTTGCCCGCCAGTGCTCGCAGTGCGCGGCGCACCGCATCGGGCAGCGCGCCGGCATGCGCCATCGCCAAATGATCTAAGGATTCGCTGGGCTGCATGCTCATGATGTCGATTCGGCCATATGGCAACACCGCAGCCACTGCTGGCGGCAGTTGATCCAAGGTCTCGTTCATGCGCAGCGCTTGCTCTACATCGCCACGCAATGTGTCGTGAAACACACTGGCCAGCGCATGCCCGAGCACGCCGCTCACGTTGGGCGCCGCGTGCTGTTTGTTGCTGCCATTGGCCACCCTTGTCTGTGAGGCACCACCCAAGCCGCTGCGCTCCGGTTGGCCCACACCGATCACCAATATCTTATGTGCGCCCAAATGAAGAGCAGGCGATAGCGGCGAAGTTTGCCGCATCGAGCCATCGCCAAAAAACTCAGTGTGATCATGTGCCCAAAGCGGCGTGGACGGGAAAATCAGCGGAATGGCACTCGATGCCATCAAATGCTCGATCGTGATCGGCTGAAATTCCGCATGCCGCCCAGGGCGAATCCAAGGCTTGGGTTTCGTCTCGCGTGCCACTTGGCAAAACGTCCAATGCACGCCTGTGGTGTAGCTGGAAGCCGTAACGGCCAGAGCGTGCAGTTGTCCGTTGGACAGCGCATCGTCGATGCCCGCCAGTGAAATGGCCTGATGCAGCGTATTGACCAGCGGCATATTGTTCAGCAATGCGCCAGTGTGGCGCAATTGGTAGGAGAGTTTCCAGCCGGTCGCGATGCGGGAAAAGCGCATCCAGTTGGGCAGATCCATTTCATAAACATGATCACTGCGCAAACCTTGCCAAAAACTCGCGAGCGCCTCAAAGGAGGCGACGCCTTCGCTAGCGCGGGATGCCAAAAAGCTTGCATTTAAAGCGCCCGCAGATGTGCCCACCAAAATTTGAAACGGAAACGGCCGCGCGGCGTTGTCTGGATAGCCTTGCATTTCCATCATGCTCGCCAGCGCTTTCAGTACACCGGCTTGGTAGGCCGTGCGTGCACCGCCGCCCATGAGCACCAGTGCAATGCGGCTCTTGGCAGGCCGCACCAGTCCCGCGTGAATCAGTGTGGAAAGGGTCATTGGAGTAAAGTCAACAGTAGACACTGAAATTTACATGACAAACACCTCGCCCTTAGCCCAAGCCCCTGCCATTTCTTCTCGCCGCGAATTTTGGTTGCTGCTCACGCTAGCAGGCGTTCAGTTCACCCATATTCTTGATTTCATGATCATGATGCCGTTGGGTCCGCAGTTTCGAGACATTTTTAGGATCAGCGATGCTCAGTTTGGACTGCTGGTGTCCGCCTACACCTTCTCCGCTGGCGCATCCGGTTTGCTGGCCGCTTTTTATGTGGATCGCTTTAGCCGCAAGCGGCTGCTGCTCGTTCTCTACATCTTGTTTGCCTTGGCTACACTAGCCTGCGGCTTGGCGCCGACCTACGAGGCGCTGATGGCCGCGCGGGTGGCTGCAGGCGTGTTTGGCGGTGTGCTTTCGGCGCTGTCACAAACCATTGTGGGCGATGTGATTGCGCCCGAGCGGCGCGGGCGAGCGATGGGTATTGTGATGTCTTCGTTTTCGATTTCTACCGTGGCAGGTGTGCCGCTTGGGTTGTTTTTGGCTGCAAATTTCAATTGGCATGTGCCATTTTTTGTGATTGCAGGCATCAGTGGTTTGCTGGTGATTTTGGCGTGGCAAACCTTGCCGCCCCTGCGCGGGCATTTGCTGGCCGCGCGCAAAATCTCGCCGTTGGCTAACCTGATCAACACGTTGCAAAACCGCGATCACCAGAAAGCCTTGCTGTTTACCTTTTTGATGATGTTTGTGGGCTTCGTGGTGATTCCCTACATCACGTTGTACACCACCTCCAACGGGCAACTCACCACCAGCCAAATTCCCTCTATTTATTTATGCGGCGGCATTGCCACGCTACTGACCGCCCGCTGGATTGGCCGCGCAACTGATGCGCGCGGCAAAGTGAAAGTATTCAAAGCATTGACATTGCTCACCATTGTCCCCGTGGTGGGCATGACGGTGAGTGCGCCGCTCGGGCTGTATGGCATCCTTGCCGTGAGCGTGCTGTTTTTTGTGTTCATGAGTGGCCGCATGATCCCCGGCATGGCGATTGTCACGTCGGCCTGCAATCCACCCCAGCGCGGCACCTTCATGGCGCTCAATTCCGCCGCCCAATCGCTGGGCATGGCTGTCGCTGCATTTCTAGGCGGCCTGATCATCAGCCGCGATGCGCAGGGATGGGTGCTTCACTATTGGGGAAATGCTTTGGTCGGTGTGGCCGCATCGCTGGCGACTTACTGGCTGGTCGGCAAACTGCGTTTGGAATGGTCGACCTCGGTAAAACCCTAATCACAAAAATACTGATGTAAATCATGGACTTACGAAAGTCTTTTGCCAAGATGCTGGAAATGCGCAGTGAGAAGAAGTTTTTGTTGCAATGCAAGATTGCGCGGATAAAAAATTAGGTGCATGATGACCGCAAGCAGTTCGATTTCGGTGCTGTTTGCGGAAAAAAGTCAGTCTGCAAGCAGCTTTTGTGAAACGAGAGCATTAGGAGGCTACTCATGAACTTGACGATCAGTGGACATCACCTCGAGGTCACCCCAGCATTGCGGTCCTATGTGACCAGCAAAATTGATCGAATTTCACGGCATTTTGACCAAGTGGTGGATATCAAAGTCCTACTCACCGTGGAAAAGCAAAAAGAAAAAGAGCGACGACAGCGCGCTGAATGCAGTATCCATGTCAAGGGCGACGATCTGTTTGCCACCAGCGCCCACTCTGATCTGTATGCTGCTGTTGACGAACTGGTTGATAAGCTTGATCGCCAAGTGGGTCGCTACAAGACCAAGCGCCAAGATCACCACGCGGCGGAATCGGCCAAGCGCACGCTACAGTAGATTTGCACTCTTTTCTCCAAGCACTCAAGCCGCTTTGCTTTCAGCCAAGCGGCTTTTTTCACGGGCAAATGTGCCGCCCTTTGTGGCAGCGGCATTGACGGCGTGCTTTATCCCCGATCCTTTGTGACCGCTTGATGGCCATTTGTCGGAAACACATGGATCCCTAGGGTTTACACGCGCTTGGGTGCATAATGCGACTCCCGGCGTATGTTAATTGCCAGTTACAAATTAGTCCTTCATGAATCGACTCGCTGCTATATTGCCCGCCACTCAAGTGTTGGCGGGTGTGGATGCCACCAGCAAAAAACGCGCCTTTGAAGAAGCGGGTTTGTTGTTTGAAAATCTCCACAGCCTTTCTCGCGCCCTTGTGACCGATAGCCTCTTTGCGCGTGAGCGCTTGGGCTCTACTGGCTTAGGCCACGGCGTAGCCATCCCGCATGGCCGCATCAAAGGGCTTAAAGCGCCGATGGCAGCGATGTTTTCGTTGGCCAACCCGATTGGCTTTGACGCGCCCGATGAGCAAAGCGTGAGTTTGTTGATCTTTTTGCTGGTGCCCGAAGCGGCCACGCAAAAGCACCTTGAAATTCTCTCGGAAATCGCCGAGATGCTGAGCGACGCTGCGTTGCGCGAGCGCCTGAAGGCCGCGCCAGACGCTGTTGCGCTGCATGGTTTGATCGCTGGCTGGCGTTCGGCGGTCACGCCGATGCCCTTGGCAGCGTGATTGCGCAGCGCGATACCCGCGTCCTCATGTTATGAAACCTTCGGTCATCAGCGCCGATGTGTTGTTTGAAGACCACCGCGAACGCCTGAAATGGGCTTGGGTAGCGGGCCTAGGTGCCTCTGAGCGGCATTTTGACGAAGTGGCCGTGCGTGCTGCGCGTTCTGGCGCCGATTTGGTGGGCTATCTCAATTACATTCACCCCTATCGCGTGCAGGTGCTTGGGCAACGCGAAGTGGCCTACCTCACCCCATCCGCAGAGCAACCCGAAGACGATTGTGCTCGCCGCATTGCCCGCATCGTCACGCTGGAGCCACCCGTCATCATCATCGGCGATGGCCTAGAGGCACCCGACACACTTTTGCAGCTGTGCGAGCGTGCGCAAATCCCCGCCTTCCAAACGCCGGAATCTGCTGCTTTCGTGATTGATGTCCTGCGGGCGTATCTTTCGCGCCACTTTGCTGACCGCACCAATATGCACGGCGTGTTCATGGACATTTTGGGCTTGGGCGTGCTGATCACGGGCGAATCCGGCTTGGGCAAAAGCGAATTGGCGCTGGAGCTTATCTCGCGCGGTCATGGCCTCGTCGCAGACGATGCTGTCGATCTGTTTCGTACGAATCAAACCACCATCGAAGGCCGCTGCCCTGAGCTGCTGCAAAATCTGCTGGAGCTGCGGGGCATTGGCTTGCTCGATATTCGTGCGATTTTTGGCGAGACAGCGGTGCGCCGGCGCATGCGTCTCAAGCTCATCGTGCATTTGGTGCGCCGCGCTACGATGGAGCGCGAATACGAGCGCATTCCCTACGAGCCGCTCACGCAAGACGTACTTGGCATTCCAATTCGCAAAGTGGTGATCCAAGTCGAAGCAGGGCGCAAC
>JAYUSD010000135.1:0-20678 GCA_043755865.1 Variovorax sp.
TGCCAGCAGCGCGCCCGTGGCCAGCAAATCGTTAGCAAAGCCAAATCCGCATGTCAATACAGAGCTGCCATCGCGCTTTTCTTGTGACGGTGGATCGCGCTCGACGCCACAGTTCTGGGCATGCCAGCGCGCAAAGCAGGCGCTGCCCATCTCGATGGCGTCGCCTAAGTCTGATTGCATCAGCTCAGCGCGGATGCTGCTCGCGCGCGCGGCGTCTAGGAAGCCTTGGGCACGCTCATGGGCGCGAAAATCTTCCTCCACGCCGCTGTCAATGAAGCACAGGCGCTTGTAACCGCGCTCCATTAAAGCCTCAGCCATCGCGCCGCCTACCAAGGCGTGGTCAAACCCAATCTGCTGAAAATCATGGTGCTCGCCGCTTGGGCTTTGATCCCATATTTCCACCACCGGCGTGCCGTGCGCTTGCGCGGCTTGCAAGAGCTGTTGCGTGGCAGCGTTGTGCCGCCGGCCAGTGACCACCACTGCCGCCGGCGCCCATCCCAACATGGTGCGCACTTGCTGCTCTTCCAGCGCCAGCGAGTAACCCGTGCTGGAGACCAACATCTGCAAGCCCTCAGCTTGCAGGCCAGCGCCTAGGCCATGCAATGTGTCCGCAAAAATCGAATGCGTGAGATTAGGCACTATCACGGCCACAGCTTGTGAGCGCCCACTTGCCAAACTTCCTGCTTGTAGATTGGGGCTGTAACCGGTCTCTTGCAAAGCGAGCGCGATCTTCTGCCCAGTCTTAGCTGCCACACTTTCCCGCAAACGTAGGTAGCGCGAAACTGTCATGATCGTTACACCGGCCTGCCGTGCGACATCGGTCAGTGTGACGCGGCCATGCCCGCGCCTGCCATGCAATGATGCAGAAATGCCTTTAGATGATACAGATGACTCGATAGGGTTTGTCACGATGACAAGCAAGAATGAGAAGAATAAGCTATGAATGTTAGCGCTAACAAATTCTTCCCTCAAGCATGAAAACCCTTGCCGATCTCCGCAGCCGCCGCTGGTTTGACGACCCAGGCATGCGCGGCTTTGCGCATCGCCAGCGCATGCAGCAGCAGGGCTTTCGGCGTGAAGACATCATGGGCAAGCCCATGATTGCAATCTTGAATACTTGGAGCGATCTCTCGCCGTGTCATGCACATTTGCGTGAGCGCGCAGAAAGCGTGAAAAAAGGTATTTTGATGGCCGGTGGCCTGCCTGTCGAGCTACCTGCCATGAGCTTGGGCGAAGTGATGGTCAAGCCCACCACCATGCTGTATCGCAATTTTCTCGCCATGGAAGCTGAAGAGCTTTTGCGCAGCCTGCCCTGTGATGGCGTGGTGCTGCTTGGTGGCTGCGACAAAACGACGCCCGGCCTGCTGATGGGCGCGATCAGCATGAATATTCCTGCGATTTTTTGCCCCGCTGGCCCGATGCTCAATGACCGGCATGTGCGCGGCGGCGAACACAAGGCGATTGGCGCGGGCACACACACTCGCATGTTTTGGGATGAATACCAAGCCGGCAATCTCTCCAAAGCCGAGCTGCAAGACATGGAGGGCCGCATGACGCGCTCCCCCGGCACTTGCAATACCATGGGCACCGCCAGCACCATGACCGGCATGACCGAGGCGCTTGGCATGGCGTTGCCAGGCAGCACCAGCATTCCAGCGATGGATGCCGCGCATCCGCGCATGGCGACTACTTGCGGCGAGCGCATCGTGCAGATGGTGTGGGAAGATTTAAAGCCATCAGATATTTTGACGCGCCATAGTTTTCACAATGCCATGGTGATTCAAATGGCGCTCGGCGGCAGCACCAATGCTGCCATTCACACCATTGCAATGGCTGGCCGCGCAGGCATTGATCTCACGCTACAAGACATGGATGCTGTCTCGCGCCAGATACCAGTGCTCACCAATCTCTTCCCAAGTGGCGACAAGCTGATGGAAGATTTTTATTACGCGGGTGGCTTGCCTGCGCTGATGAAGACCGTGCAAGCGCATTTGCGCTGTGATGAGATGACGGTAACGGGGAAAACGGTTGGAGCCAATCTCGCAGGCGTGCGAGTGCATGACGACAACGTGATCCGCCCCATGAGCCATCCCGTCAGCGCCGCCGGCGCATTGGCCGTGTTGCACGGCAATCTCGCGCCGCATGGTGCAGTGATCAAGCCCAGCGCAGCCGATTCGAATCTGATGCAGCACAGTGGCAAAGCTTTGGTATTTGACAGCCAAAGCGAGATGCTCATTGCGATGGCTGATGAGTCGCTTGATGTCGATGAGAACACCGTGCTCGTGCTGCGCAATGCGGGCCCTGTGGGGGCACCGGGCATGCCGGAGTGGGGCAATTTGCCGATTCCAAAGAAGCTTCTAAAGCTTGGCGTGCGTGACATGCTGCGCTTGTCTGATGCGCGCATGAGCGGCACGCATTACGGCACATGTGTGCTGCACATTTCGCCTGAGAGCGCCGTGGGCGGGCCGCTTGCTTTGGTGCAAACGGGCGATGTGATTGAGCTGGATGTAGCGCAACGTAGGTTGCATTTGCAAGTCAGCGATGAAGAGCTGGCGCGCCGCTACGCTGCGTGGAAAGCGCCCGTACAGCCCTTCAAGCGCGGCTATACGAAGCTCTACCAAGCGCACGTAACGCAAGCGCATGAGGGCTGCGATTTCGATTTCCTGCAAGGGGTGGATGACACGCCTGAGCCGGTGATTTTTTAACTTAAAGAAAGAAAAGACAGGACGCGAAAGGCGCGAAAGCTACGCGAAAGACGCAAAAAATGAAAATGCAAAAGATATGTTCAACAGATCTAAGTTTTCTAGTATTTTTCGCGATTTCCGCGTAACTTTCGCGTCTTTCGCGTCCGCTTTTGCTTAATCGCCAACCATCATGCAAAACCCCTTCAAAACCCTCCTCGCCCGCACAGACCTCCCCGCTGGCTACCCCGTAGGCACTTGGGTGATGTCTGCCTCACCTGTGGTCGCAGAAGCGGTTGGCTGCGCAGGCTTTGACTGGGCGGTGGTGGATATGGAGCACACGCCGCTGGACATGTTGGACGTGATCCATCTGCTGCAAGCCATTGCTGGTACAGCCATGCTGCCGATCACGCGTGTGCCGTGGAACGATACGGTGACTGTGAAGCGTGTACTGGATGCGGGTGCGCAAACGATTATGTTTCCGTTCGTGCAAACCGTGGAAGAGGCAAAGAAGGCTGTTGCTGCAGCTAAATATGCACCACAAGGCGTGCGCGGCATGGCGGGCATGAGCCGCGCCTCGCGTTTTGGCACGGTGCCCGATTACTTCAAAGTGGCCAATGAAGCGGTGAGTGTGATTGTGCAGATTGAAACACCTGAAGCCATAGGACGAATGCGAGAGATTGCCAGCGTCGAAGGCGTAGATAGCATCTTCATCGGTCCTGGCGATTTAAGCGGTGCGATGGGGCATGTGGGCAACTTGATGCACCCCGATGTCGTGGCGCTGATGGCTGAGGGTGTGAAAGCTTGCCACGCGGCGGGCAAGCCGGTGGGAACAGTGGGGGGCACGCCCGACGCAGTAGCTACTTATCGCGCTTCGGGTTTTGACTATATCGGTGTGGCATCGGATCTGGGTTTAATGATGAGGAGTTGTGCGGCCACACTATCTACCATCCGCCAGCAAGACATCAAGATTCATTCGCAAGGTTATTAGTACCATGGCATCGGTCGAACTCAAACAAGTCACCAAGTCGTACGACGGAAAAACCAACGTCATTCATGGCGTAGATTTGTCCATTGCGCATGGCGAGTTTGTGGTTTTTGTGGGGCCCAGTGGTTGCGGCAAATCGACGCTATTGCGCATGATCGCCGGCTTAGAAGGCATCAGCGGCGGCGATGTGATGATTGATGGCAAACGCGTCAATGATGAGCCGCCACGCAACCGCGATATCGCGATGGTGTTTCAAGACTACGCGCTCTATCCGCACAAAAATCTCTACGACAACATGGCTTTCGGCTTGCGCTTGCGCGGCACGGATGAGGCCGAGATCAAGCGCCGCGTGATGGATGCGGCTGGGCTGCTCAAAATTGATCACATGCTGGAGCGCAAGCCCGGCGCGCTCTCAGGCGGACAGCGCCAGAGGGTGGCGATTGGCCGTGCGATTGTGCGGCAGCCTAAAGTGTTTTTGTTTGACGAGCCATTGTCGAACCTTGATGCACAATTGCGCGGCGAAATGCGCAGCGAGATCAAGAAGCTGCACCACCGCTTGGGCGCGACGATCATTTACGTGACGCATGATCAAGTCGAGGCCATGACGTTGGCAGATCGTATTGCTGTGCTGTCAGCGGGACGTGTGATGCAATATGCCTCGCCAGATGAGATATACAACCAACCTGCAGCCGTGTTCGTCGCCGGCTTTACGGGATCGCCGCCTATGAATCTCGTGCCTTGCATCGTGAATGCCGGGCAGATTGACTTGGGTGGCGGCGTGAGCTTGGCATTGCCTGCAGCGCTGAGCGGCAAAACTGCTGCTAGCCTGAGATTTGGCATTCGCCCCGAAAACATTGCGTTAGCCAGCAGCACAGGCAGCGTGAGTGCGCCCGCACAAGTCGTGATCACCGAGCCCCTAGGCGCAGAAACTTTGGTGACGTTTCAAGTCGGCGGCTGCGAATTGGTGGCGCGTTGCGCTGCTAGCTTCTCAGCCAAGCCAGGTGAGCAGATGCCGATTCATCTTGCTCAAGAGCATATGCATTTGTTTGATGCTGCAACTGGAGCGCATCTATGAAGCAAAATCTATTGACTATTAAATTAATAGCACTCTGCGCAGGTTTTATGCCGGCTATTGGCCTATTTTCTCAAACAAATGCAGCCAAATACCCAGAGCGTGCAATCCAGATGATTGTGCCTTTCGGCCCTGGCGGCACAACCGATATCATGGCGCGTTTGCTGCAAGATGAGCTCGGCAAAGCACTCGGAGGCAACGCCAGCGTGGTGATCGTCAACACCGCCGGTGCAGGCGGCTTGATCGGCATGCAAAACACCGCCCGTGCCAAACCCGATGGCTACACGATTGCCATGACGACCACCGGCCCACAAACCTTGCAACCCGCTCGCAGAGACAATCCGCCCTACACGCCCGATCAGTTTGACTATATCTGCGGCACGTATGACGTGCCTGTGATGGCGATGGTGGCGCAAGACTCGCCTTACAAAACCTATTCTGACCTTGTGAAATTCGCCAAAGCCAATCCGGGCAAACTCAACTACGGCATCTCAGGCATCGGCGGTGTATTGCATCTGTCGATGATCGAACTCACGCAGGAAAATGGTTCACAGGCTGTCGCCGTGCCTTTTAAGAGCACGGGCGAGATGATCATTCCGCTCAAAACGCAGCAGATTCAATTTTTCAACGAAACACCTACAGTAGCCACTCAGCACCAGCTGCGCCCGCTCATTGCGCTCGCCGATACACCCGTGCTCGGCTTTGAGACCGTACCCACAGCAAAATCGCTGGGCGTGAAAACGCGCGGCTCAGTCTGGGGCGGCTTGGTAGCGCCGAATGGCTTGCCGGCGGATATTCGCGCAAAGTTAGAAGCTGCCTGCAAAGCAGCCACCAACACCACGATTTACAAAGCCCGCGCGCAGGCTGCATTCACGCCACTGGCCTATCGCACAGGCGACCAATTCCGTAGCTTTGCCTTGGCAGAACACGATAAATTCAAGCAAGTTGTGAAGCAGCACAATTTGCAGGAAAAATAAACCCTGCTGAAATTTTTATTTGTTATCTTGAAGGAGCTTTTTATGAAACGTCGTTATTTATCCACCCTCGTTGCCCTAGCGCTCGGCGCTACGGTGAGCATCAGCGCTTATGCGCAGCAAACCACGATTCGTGTGTTCTCCGGCGGCGCAAATCAGCGCCCTGATTTAATGCGCAAGTTGTTTGACGAATACAGCAAAGCCAATCCCAATGTAAAGATTGATATCGAAACGGGCGGCGCAACCTCTGAGCTGCAACGCCAATATCTCTCCACGGTGCTCAATGCAAAAGATTCCGCGATTGATATTTACATGATCGATATCGTCAATCCATCGCAGTATTTCAACGCCGGCTGGCTGGAGCCGCTGGATCAATACGTGGGCAAAGACGCACTGAAAAGCTATCTACCGGTGTACGCGAAAGCCAATACGGTCAACGGAAAGATTGCCGCCATGCCCGCTTTTGCAGACAGCATGTTCATGTACTACCGCAAAGATTTGCTAGACAAGCACGGCATCAAAGAGCCGACCACTTGGGATCAACTCTCGGATGCGTCCAAGAAAATCATGGCCGCTGAGAAGGGCAACAACCCGAACTTGCAAGGCCTATCGATCCAAGGCGCGCCCATTGAAGGCGCAGTCTGCACTTTCTTGCTGCCCTACTGGAGCCAAGGCCGTGAGTTCAACGATGCCAATGGCAAGCTCACGCTGGATAAACCATCTGCCATCAAAGGCATGAACCAATGGCTCAAGATGATGGACGAGGGTGTGATCAAGAAAAATATCGCCGAAGTCACGACGCCGGTGACTGTGAATGAATTCAAAGCTGGCAACGTGGCCTTTGCGATCAATTGGGGCTTTGCTTGGGATCGCTTTCAAACCGATAAAGACAGCGCTGTGGTGGGCAAAGTAGGCGTGATGCCTTTGCCTGCGATGGCTGGCGGCAAAAGCGCCACCTGCATCGGTGGCTGGCAGTGGGCTGTGAGCGCGTTCAGCAAAAACAAAGCGGAAGCTGCGAAGCTTGTGAAGCATATGGCGCAACCTGCAGCATCGCAATTCCTGGCACGTGAGGGCTCGCTGCTGCCCACATCGGTGGCTGGCTTTTCCAGCGCTGATGTGATTCGCAAGAATCCTTGGTTCTTGCAAGCGTTGCCAGTGGTTGCCGCTGGTAAAGCGCGCCCAACGAGCGCTCAATATGGCCAAGTCAGCGATGTGGTGCGCACGAACACCAGCGCGATTCTTGCGCGCGTGAAAACGCCGGAAGCTGGCATCGACGATATAGAGAGCCGCTTGAATCGCGTCATGCGCTAAACGCAGAGTTGAAAGATGAGCCTTGCCAAATCATGGAATCGAATCAAAGATCCAAGCGAGAAAACGCTGGCGCTGCTGCTCCTTGCGCCAGCGTTTTTACTCATCACTTTGATCGTGGTCTATCCGATTGGCAAGCTCATCTTCAATAGTTTTTTCGATCTGCGTCTGTCTGGCGGCACGGGCGAGCCAAAATTTGTGGGCTTCGAAAACTACGCCTTGGTTTGGCAAGACGGCGAGTTTTGGAACGCCGCGAAAAATACCGTGCTCATCACGCTGATCACCGTGCCGGGTGCGCTTATCGTGGGGCTTGGGTTGGCGATGCTGGCCAATTTGCCTTTTAAGCGGAAATGGCCAGTGCGCTTGGCGCTCCTTTTGCCATGGGCGCTGCCGCTCAGCTTCGCGGGCTTGATCTTCGCTTGGTTTTTTCACACGGAATACGGCATCGTCAATGATGTTCTTCGCCGCTTCGGTAAAGCGGAGACGACAATGTGGCTGCTCAGCCCCACTTGGGCATTCACTGCAATTTGTTTTACCGTGATCTGGAAATCATCGTCTTTTATGGCGCTGATCTTGCTCGCAGGATTGCAGATGATTCCGAAATCGCTCTACGAAGCAGCGGAAGTAGATGGCGCTTCGCTTTGGCAGCAGTTTTGGCAGATCACCATTCCGATGCTGATGCCCAGCATCATCGTGGCACTCATTTTTCGCACGATCACCGCACTGCAAACCTTTGACATTCCCTACACGATGACCAAGGGCGGCCCGGGCAACAGCACGGAGACGCTTGCGATGCTCATCCATAAAACCACGATTGACTATTTGGATGTGGGCTACGGCTCGACGCTCGCAGTGTTTATGTTTGTGATCTCGATGTTTATCACCGCCTTTTATCTCAAACATGTGGGGCGGCAAGCATGATGCTGCCCTCATGGTCTTCCAAACAACTGCGCTGGATCGCAGCTGCCATCGTCGCCTTCAATGGTTTTTTTCCAGCACTGTGGATTTTGCTCACTTCGCTCAAAACGGAAGTGGAGCTTGTAAAAAACCCGATCACTTATCTACCGCACAACCCGACGCTGCAAAACTATGTGCAAGCGTTTACTGATCAGCCACTGCTGAAGTATTTGGGTAACAGTTTCATCGTGGCGATGCTGGCCACAATCGCTTCCTTGTTGGTTGCAGCATTCGCTGCGTACGCGATTGCACGGCTAAACCTCAAGCATCGCCAGCTCATTTTGACGGGCATCATTGCATCCAGCATGTTTCCACTTGTCACCTTGCTCGTGCCGATTTTTGAGACGATGCGGGCGCTGAATTTGCTCAACACGTACACCGCTTTGGTATTGCCATATATCGTGTTGAACCTACCCATTTGTACGCTGGTGCTGGTCAGCTTCTTTCAAGGCATCCCCAAAGATTTAGAAAATGCCGCCATGATTGATGGCTGCACTCGGCTTGGCGCTTTGTGGCGCGTCGTTGTGCCGCTGGCCGCTCCTGGCGTTTTCACAGCAGGCATCTTGGCCTTCGTGAACGCGTGGGATGAATTTTTGCTTGCCCTCTCGCTTAACTCCAGCGCTTCCATGCGCACCGCGCCTGTGGGCATCACGCTGTATCAAGGCGAATTCACGTTTCCTTGGCCGATCATCTCTGCTGCGCTGATCGTCACGATTGTTCCTGTGGCTGTGTTGATAGCGATTTTTCAGGAGCGTGTTGTGGGTGGTTTAACTCAGGGTGGCTTGAAGGGTTGAAACCTAAAACCGAACATCCGGACGCGAAAGACGCAAAGGTTACGCAAAAGACGCGAAAAAGACAAAAGAAGAAATACAAAATTTGGATCAATTTAAAACCTCAGCCTAGCATTTTCTTTTTGGTATTTCTTTCGCGTAACTTTCGCGTCTTTTGCGTCCGTATTTTGACTTTTTGAATTTCTACATCATGAACCAAATCATTCGTTACGGCATCATCGGCTGCGGCAGCATGGGGCGCGAACATATTTTGAATTTGCTCTCGACCGATGATGTGCATATCACTGCGCTGCAAGATCCTCACAAACCCAGTATCGATGCATCACTCGCTTTGCTACGTAGCGCATCCGTGCAGCCTAAAGTGTTTGATTCAGTCAGTGCCATGCTCGATAGCGGCCTGTGTGATGCCGTCGTCGTCGGCACACCTAATTTCACCCACGCAGCGATCCTGCGCGAAGTGCTGGCGGCCAATGTACATGTACTCGCTGAAAAGCCATTGGTGACGACGATGGAAGATGGTATCGATCTCGTCAAGCGCGGCAAGAACAGAAAAAAAGTGACTTGGGTGGCGCAGGAGTATCGCTACATGCCGCCCGTGGCAGAACTCATTCGCCTCGCGCATGCGGGCGAATGCGGCACGCTGCATCAAGTGGCGATCCGTGAGCACCGAGAGCCGTTTTATCCCAAGGTGGGTGATTGGAATCGCTTCTCGCGCAATACCGGCGGCACGCTGGTGGAGAAATGCTGCCACTATTTCAATTTGATGGATCACATCTTGCAGGAAAAACCCACGCGCGTGTTTGCCAGCGGTGGGCAGCGCGTGAATCACTTGGACGAGAAGTATCAAGGCCCAAGCGGCTTGATAACGCCAGATATCTTGGACAGCGCCTTCGTGATCGTGGAATACCCCAGCGGTGCGCGTGCGTCGCTAGATCTGTGCATGTTTGCTGAGAACAGTGTCGATAACGAATGCATCAGTGTGGTGGGCAGCGAGGGCAAGATCGAATCACTGATTCCCTCACTCACGCTGCGCGTGGGGCGGCGCGAAGATTGGGGCAAACGCGAAGTGTGGGGGCAGGCTTCGGGCACAGGCCGTGGCGTGGCCACACGCCGTGTCTGGGACACCAATATTCGCTATGCAGGCCAGCATTTTGGCGCGAGTTGGATTGAGCATCAAAAGTTTGCGCAGGCCATCCGCGAAGGTTTGCCAGCTGAGATTTCGCTGGAAGAAGGCCTGCGGTCAGTAGCCACAGGCATCGCAGCGCATCGCAGCCTGCAAACTGGTATGCCCGTATTGCTGAGTGACGTGATTCCTGATGTTTTGTAGAGAAATACAAGGAAAAACAATGAATTGCCGGCATAGAATCTACATAGTGTGCTATTAATATGATAGTAATTGCATCGAATGATCTGCGCCTGCATGTGCGCCCCGAGCTCGGCGGTTGCATTGAAGGACTATGGTGGAAAGCGCTGCCCGTGCTGCGCTCAAGCGCTGCAGGCAGTTTGCAAAATGTGCGGCTCTCAGCGTGCTATCCACTGATCCCTTTTTCCAATCGCGTGGCGCACGCGCAGCTGGTGTGGAATGGCACAAGCCATCCGTTGGTGAAAAATTTTGCAGGCGAGGAGCACAGCATTCACGGCATCGGCTGGCAGCGTGCGTGGCAGGTGCTCGAACTTACGGATGATTTTTGCATGCTGAGCTTGGAGCATGCGGCTGATCGCAATTGGCCTTTTGCTTTTGATGCTTCGCAAACTTTTCGTTTGCATGGCAACGCATTGGAGATGACGATGAGCATCACCAATCAATCGCCTCAGGCTGCACCCGTGGGGCTGGGCTGGCATCCATATTTTGTTAAACGTGCTGCGTCGAAGATCTCCTTCGCTGCCAGCGGCATGTGGCAGATGAGCAACGAGAAGCTGCCCACGGATTTGGTTGCGAGCCAAGGTATGGCCCAAGATTGCGCCAGCCTCACGGTAGACAATTGCTTTGAAGGCTGGGATGGCAAGGCTACGCTGCACGATGAGGCCATCCAGATTCAGATCAACTCCGACATGCGCCGCCTCGTCGTGTTTACAAATGCGCAGAAAGATTTCATCGCCATTGAGCCAGTGAGCCATACAAACAATGCGATGAACGCTGGTAACTCAAAAGAAGCCGCAGCGCGTGGCGTGGTGACGCTGGAAGCTGGACAATCATGGCAAGTCTCAATGCAAATTGCAGTGAGCGTACCTTAGAAATTTTGCCATGACAATTTGGAATCAAATCACCACCACCCCATCCGTCCTCGGTGAAAGCCCGTTTTGGAGCCAAGCTGAGCAGATGCTTTACTGGGCAGATATCGCGGGATGCAAGCTGCATCGGCTCAATCCTTTCATGGGCGATGTTGAAACTTGGCCCATGCCCAGCGAGCCGGGCTGCTTTGCACCAGCGAAGTCCCGCGATGACGTGGGTGGTTTCATCATCGCGTTGCGGGACAGGATTGTTCGCGCTAACGCATGGGGCGGCGAACTGCAAACGCTCGCCATGATCGATCACGATGCAGCCACAACACGCAGCAACGATGGCAAATGCGATGCAGCAGGGCGCTTTTGGGTGGGTACGATGTTTGAGCCGCGCACCGCACAGCAGGCGCAATTGCTCTGCTGGGATGGTCGCTCGTTGCAGCTCAGGCAAGGCAATGCCATTGTTGCAAATGCGCTCGCCTTTTCCCCAGACAGCAAAACGGTGTATTGGGCAGACACACCTCAGCACGCGATCTGGGCGTGGGATTTTGATCTGGCTTCGGGCGCGATGAAGAATCGACGCGTCTTCAAACAGTTCGCTTCCAAGCCTGATGGCTGGACAAGTGGTTTGCCTCATAACGGCGGCTACGGTGGGCGGCCCGATGGCGCGGCGGTTGATGCGCAAGGCAATCTCTGGGTGGCGATGTTTGAAGGCAAACGTGTCGTTCAGCTCTCGCCAGCCGGCGTTGAGCTACAAAGCATTGAAGCGCCGGTGACGACTTGCACGATGCCGGCCTTTGGTGGCGATGATATGCAAACGCTCTATCTCACCACTGCTCGCCACAATCGCAGTGAGGTCGAACTCAAACGCGAGCCGCAGATGGGTTGTGTGTTCAGCCTGCGCGTCAATGTGGCTGGCATGCCGGTGAATTTTTACCAAGACAAATGACGCGTAAACACACTGAGCGTGCTAAGCGTAATTCAGCGGCCTTGACCACATTGATGACGGACTGACTAACCATGTTGACTCTTTACCCATCTTTAAAAAACAAAGTCGTTTTTATCTCCGGCGGCAGCTCCGGCATTGGCGCAGAGATCGTGCGCGCCTTCGCAGCGCAAGGCAGCATCGTCGCGTTCAACGGCACCAAGCCAAGCGGCGGCGATGCCTTGATTGAAGAGATTGCTAAAGCGGGGCACATTGCGCCGTACTATGAGCCCTGTGATGTGCGAGATATTCCTGCGCTGCAAGCGATGCTCCATCGCGTGTGTGACAAATTTGGCGCGATCCAAGTCCTGGTCAACAATGCGGGCCGTGATGATCGCCACTCTTTACAAGAGCTCACACCTGAGTATTGGGACAACTGCCTCAACATCAATTTGCGCCATCAAGTGTTTGCTACACAAACAGTAGCAGCGCGCGCACAACTGGCGGGGGCAAAGGCATCAATCATTAATATGGGCAGCATCAGCTGGATGCGTGGGCGCCCGAATTTGATTGGGTATACATCTAGCAAAGCCGCCATCAGCGGCATGACGCGTAGCTTGGCCCGCGAGCTCGGCGAATTTGGCATTCGCGTCAACGCCCTCGTGCCTGGCGCTATTGTTACAGCTCGCCAAAACGAACTTTGGCGCAACCCCGATGAAGACAAAAAATTCATCGAGCTGCAATGCCTGAAATTTCGCTTGGAATCGATCCACGTGGCTAAGCCCACACTGTTTTTGGCCAGCGATGATTCCGAAGGCATCACGGGGCATAACTTGATCGTGGATGCCGGGCTGGCGCAAGTCTCTGTAGTGGGCTAAACTTTTCAGAGGATCACTAGCGGATCGCGAGCTTTTGTAGAGAGACTCTCGCCGTCAGTTCACAAGCTGCTTGAAGAAACTTCACGTTGAGTGGGTAGCCCAAAAGTGCGTTTGCGGATTACTATGCAAGTATGCAAGACACGCTCGCTCAACTGATTGATCAAATACACGCTGCTATGGCGGCCAAAGCGCCGCTGCGCATTCGCGGTGGGGGCAGCAAAGATTTTTATGGCGAGCCATTTGATGAAGCCTTGCCTGTCCTTGATACACGCGGGTACCAAGGCATCATCAGCTATGAGCCAAGTGAGTTGGTCATCACCGCCAAAGCAGGCACGCCTTTGCGTGCGCTTGAAGCTGCATTGGCCGAAGAAGGCCAGTCGCTCGCCTTTGAGCCACCGCATTACCCCAATTTTTCTACCCCCGATGCCGCGCTGCGTGAGGCCACCGTTGGCGGTATGGTTGCCGCAGGCCTTGCTGGACCCGCGCGTGCTTGCGTAGGCGGCGCGAGGGACTATGTGTTGGGCGCGCATCTGGTCAACGGCAAAGGCGAGCTGCTTGAGTTTGGCGGGCAGGTGATGAAGAATGTGGCGGGGTATGACGTGTCGCGTGCGCTTGCGGGCAGCATGGGCACGCTCGGGCTGATCGCGCAGGTCTCTCTCAAGGTGTTGCCTCGCGCTGTGGCCGAAGCCACACTGCGCTTCGAAATGGATGAGGCGACTGCGATTCGCCATTGCAATGAATGGGCAGGCCAGCCGCTGCCACTCAACGCCAGCTCGTGGGTGATTGATCACGGCGTGCCTTTGCTGTATCTGCGTTTGCGCGGCGCAGTAGCGGCGGTTGAGTCTGCTTGCACGCGCCTTGCGCACGAAGCGGGTGGCGTACGCGTCAACTCACCAGCGACGCGTACCGATTGGTCTGCTGCACGCGATTTGCAATTGCCGTGGTTTAAAGCAGGCTTTGCACGAGGCGATGATTTGTGGCGCCTCAGTGTGCCGCAAACGACACAGCCGCTGGGCTTGGGCGACACGATGATCGATTGGCTGGGTGGCCAGCGTTGGCTCTTCACGCCAGCAGCTGAGCGCAGCATGCATGCGCAGCGTCTGCGTGATCGCGTGGCTCTGGTCAATGGAATCGCTACGTTATTTATAGCATCTCACGCATATTCTATGCCGGCTACTGGCCTAAAAGGCTTAAAAATTGCGCATTTTTCACCCCTTTCAGCACAGTTGGTGCAAATCCATCATCGGCTCAAAGCTGAGTTTGATCCGGCGGGTATTTTTAATCCAGGCCGGTTGGGCGTGATCTGAGCCTAGCCATGAAAGCGCTCACAGGCTTTGCCGTTTTGCTCAGCGCTCAAGCTGCGGGTGAGTTGGTGGCACGAGGCGCGAAGATCGCTGTAGGCTTCACGCTGCCCGGCCCGGTGTGGGGCATGCTGGTGCTTGTCGCGTTGCTGCTTGTGCCTTGGGTGCACAAGCGCTTGGCGCAGTCGGTCGGCGAGACATCTTCCGTGCTACTGGCGCATTTGTCGCTGCTGTTCGTGCCCGTGGGTGTGGGCGTGATGGTGCATTTGGGGCTGCTGAGCGAATATGGCTGGAAGCTGGCTGGCGTGTTGGTGATCTCCACTTGGCTTGGTTTGGCGGTGACTGCTCTGGTGTTGAAAGCCATGTGGCCTACTGCATCTGTTGCTGACAGTTCGGCTGCTAATGCCTCGCAGTCTGGTGGGTTGGCTGACGCTTTGGCTGTTGCACCGATTAGCCCAAATCACGAGGCGCGTCAGCCATGACGGATTTCGTCGAGCTGTGGACTTATCTTTCCGCCACGCCTTTATTCGGCCTCACGGCGACTGTGCTGGCTTACGTGTTGGCCCATGCCGTGTATGAGCGCTTGCATCAAGCGCCATGGGCCAATCCTGTGCTGTGGACCGTGGTGGCCTTGGTCATCGTGCTCAGCGCAACAAACACCGCCTACCCGGTGTATTTCTCAGGCGCGCAGTTCATTCATTTCTTACTCGGCCCGGCCGTTGTGGCGCTGGCTTGGCCGCTGTGGGAGCGCCGGCAATTGCTGCGCAGGCACATGGGGCCACTGCTGCTCGCAGTGCTGTGTGGCGGCGCAGTTGCTGCGGGCTCGGCATGGGTACTGGGATGGGCGGTGGGTTTGCCAAGCCAAGTGTTGCTCTCGCTCGTGCCCAAATCCGTCACAGCGCCTGTGGCCATGGGCATTGCTGAGCAGTTGGGCGGCATCGCAGCGCTGGCAGCCATTGTTGCCGTGCTCACAGGCATTGTGGGCGCGATCAGTGGCAAGTATATTTTTGATGCGCTGCGCATCGCGCCGTATGCCGTGCGTGGCTTTGCGCTTGGCACAGCATCGCACGGCATCGGCGCAGCACGCGCGATGCAAGTGCATCCCGATGCAGGCGCGTTAGCCGGTTTGGCGCTGGCTTTGCAAGCGGTCTTGGCTTCGCTGCTGTTGCCTTTGGCACTGCGTTTTTTCCACTGATTTTTCAAGCTCATCATGCAAACCAACCTTTCCCCTGAATACAAAAACCGCGCTGATGGCTTGGAAGCTGAAAGCATTTTGCGCAAGTGTGTGCATTGCGGTTTCTGCACCGCCACTTGTCCGACGTATCAGTTGCTTGGCGATGAACTCGATGGCCCGCGTGGGCGGATTTATTTGATCAAGCAAGTGTTGGAGGGTGAGCAGCCGACGCGCAAGACGCAGATGCATTTGGATCGCTGCCTGACTTGTAGAAACTGCGAGACCACTTGCCCCAGCGGCGTGGAGTATGGGCATTTGGTAGATATTGGGCGCAAGCTGGTGGATGAGAAAGTGAAGCGGCCTGTGGGCGAGGCTGCGCTGCGCTGGGCTTTGAAAGAAGGCTTGCCTTCGCAGCTGTTTGCGCCTGCGATGGCGATGGGGCAACTCATGCGTCCGTTGCTGCCAAAAGCTTTGAAAAATAAAGTGCCGGAAAAGCGTAGCGCGGGCCAGCGGCCTACGCGCACGCAGGCTCGCAAGATGCTCATGCTTGAAGGCTGCGTGCAACCGAGCATGTCGCCCAATATCAATTCAGCCACGGCGCGTGTGCTCGATGCGGCGGGTATCCAAACCGTCGGCGCACCTAAAGCCGGATGTTGCGGCGCGGTGAAATTTCATTTGAACGATCAAGACGGCGGTAAAGCGCAAATGCGCGCCAACATTGATGCATGGTGGCCATATGTGGGAGGTGGGCAAGTTGAGGCCATCATCATGAATGCGTCGGGCTGCGGCGTAACGGTGAAGGAATATGGCCACATCTTGCAAGATGATGTGCAATACGCGAGCAAGGCCGCCAAGATCAGCTCGCTCACAAAAGACATCAGCGAGTTGCTGCCCGAGCTGGTTGCGGCTTTAAAACCCAAAATCAAACAAGCGAGCAAAGAGCAGCTTGCCTTTCATCCGCCATGCACTTTGCAGCATGGCCAGCAACTGAGTGGCGGCGTGGAAAAGCACTTGTCTGAACTTGGCTTCAACATCAAAACCGCAAGCTGCGAGGCGCATTTGTGCTGCGGCTCAGCGGGCACGTACAGCGTGTTGCAACCTGAGCTTTCATATCAACTGCGCGACAGGAAACTTGTCAATCTTGGAGAGATGAAACCCGCAGCAATTCTGAGCGCCAACATCGGCTGTATCACACATTTGCAAAGCGGCACGGATGTGCCCGTACGCCATTGGATTGAAGCACTCGATGCTGCTCTGATTTGAAATCGCTACAGCCCAGTGATTCGATCAAGGTGCTTTCATAAAGCCCAAATCTTTGGCGTAGGTCAGATCCACGCCATTGACGCCCAATGCGCCGCCAAAGTTATCTAAGAACGGCAAAATTCTATTCGGGCCTGTCATGTCAGCAGCGTCCACGCCAAACCATTTGGCCAGCGTGGCAGCGTATTGATCCACACTCGTCGTGGGCAACAAGCGGCCTTGGCCCACATGGAATTGATTCTCCGGCGCAGCTTTTACAGCTGCTGTGTCGTTCCACTGATTGCCCGAAATGCTCACCGGCGGTGCGTACCCATAGTACTTTCCGCCATTGACGGCGCCGCCAACGATAAACTGATGACTGCCCCAGCCATGATCTGAGCCATCACCGT
Source organism: Variovorax sp. (assembly GCA_043755865.1). Taxonomy (GTDB): domain Bacteria; phylum Pseudomonadota; class Gammaproteobacteria; order Burkholderiales; family Burkholderiaceae_C; genus JANMDU01. The sequence continues at coordinate 16,922 of JAYUSD010000135.1, forward strand.
TAGACGACAATGTGCGACCAAAATCGGTTGCGGTGAATGTCGTGACTTTGTCTGCCACGCCGATCGCAGTCATCGCATCTTGGAATGCTTTGATGGCATTGCTCACGCGCCCCATATTGCGCGTGTGGCCGTCTATCAAATTGTCATGTAAATCAAAGCCGCCGAGCGAGACCATGAACACTTGGCGCTTGTTGCCCAATGTGGTGCGTGCATTGATTAAGCGTGCCACCATGCGCAGTTGATCTGAGAGCGAATTTTGCGCAGGGAAATTGTTGAAGGGCGCTGGATAGACGTTGCCAGCAGCTTTGGTGCTGTCGATGGCCGCAGAGATAGAAACCTCTGCGCCTACAGCGCGACGCGTCACGCGGTTGTATTCATTTTCAAGAAGGTTCATGCGCTGGTCAGCCGTGATCAAACTCTTCATCGCCGAGCCCACAGCTTGAAAACCATAAGCACCATAAGTGTTGTCACCTTGACTATTGATCTTTACCGCGCCACCGCTGCCCACTTGGTACGACAGCGCTTGATCGCCTGATAAAAACACCGCATTTCCAGTCACCGAAATGCAGGTAAACAATGAGTTGCTGTTGCTGGCCATCGCCAGATCGCCAATGTTCCCACCCCAGCCAATGGTTGAGCCCTCAGGCGATGAAGACTGCCAAATAGATTGTTGATCATTGTGCGAAAACAGCTTGGGCGGCAGTGGAAAGTTGTTGCGATCTGTTCCTTGGTATTGCGTCTTCGTGATGGGCTTGACAAGTGGGCCGGCATTTAACAACACGGCGGCGTTGCCAGTGCTGAACAAATCGCGCAGCCCCGTCATGCTGGGATGCATCGCGTATTGCAAACCCGATAAGCCAAGCGCCGATGCGGGCGAGCCGGCAAGCAGCATCGGCGCAAGATCAGCTTTTGCTAGAGCGATGCCATTTTGTATTTCAGAGCCCGCTGTGCCTCGGATGGTTTGATACGCGGCATAGCTTGCTGCATCGTAGGGAATCAGCGTGTTAGCGTAATCGTTGCCTCCATACAGAAACACGCAGACCAAGGCTTTGTAATCACTGCCTGCGTTAAAAGCCGCGGCCTCACCCATCGCAGCAAGATTGATAGCAGTGGGCAATGCTGCGCCTGTGAAAGCGAGCTGACCAGCGCGGCGCAAAAAAGCGCGGCGCGATTGAAGTTGGGGTTGTATGAAATGCATGGCTCTATTTCCTGCTAGTTTGTCTGCTTATTTTTGAACCAGATAGTCAGGGCTGGCCATGATCATCAAAATGGCGGCGGCAACCAAATCTCGTCTGAGTTTGTCCATGTCTTTTTGCGGTGTATTTGCAGCATTGGTGATGCGCTTATCACTTTGCATCATGGCGGTTTGCAGGGCGTTGGTGATGGTCGTCACGCTACTGGGGGCCAATTGCCCGGCAGTGAGCACCAAATTGAGTCGCGCTACCAATAATTGCGCCACACGCAATGATTCTTCTGCGGTGCTGGCGGTGTTGTTGATCAGAGCAAGCAGATCGGCGTAATCGGGCACGACATCGGTGCGACCGCCTTTGACGTAAGTGATCTCAGGCGTGTCTGGATCAAAAGTGTATAAGCCTTCACGAATCGTGTATTGCATGAAATTCACATAGCTGCCCACCGTCGTCTCGTTGACGATTTGAAATTCAGGGGCAGTAGAGCCGTTGGTTGCCAGCATCGTGCCCGGCGGTACGTAGCCCGGGCGGAAATAATTGAAGACAGAAGGCGAATGCAGAGGGCTTTGGCCTAAGTTGTAAGACACATCTGAGAGATCAAAAATCTTCCAAGAATTCGCCTTGGAAGTCACGCCGAAGCTGCGCGCCCATTGCGTCAGGCGCACCATCGGCTCACGCACCTTGCCAAAGAAAGGATCGCTTAAGCTCGCTGCACCACGTGCTTCATCGTCGAGAAAAATAGCTGTCCACACGGCTTTCATATCGCCACGCACACCTGCTCCGTTGTTGTTAAAAGCGCTGGCTACGCGCGCCACGTAGGCCGGCGATGGATCGCTAGTGACCAAGCGCTGAATCATTTGGCGGCCAAAGAAAGGGCCGACGTTGGCGTGGTTGAAAAGTGCATCGAGAGCCGTTTTTAACGCGGGCGCGCTCAGCGTGTTGGCGGCAATGGTGGCGCTGAGGAATTTGATTTCTTCTGTTGAATGATCGGATTCTTTGATCGTCATGGCGTTCTTTGCATACGCGCGCGGCCAGACTTTGTAGTTTTTTCCTGGAAATTGCAAACCCGTACCGCTGCCTGGTTCGTAAGGATTTAACGCGCGATCAAAGTCATAGCCCGTGAAGACGCGAGCAAGTTGGCTGACATCATCGGAGTCATATGTCTCTAAATTCTTGTTGCCCGCATCTTTTCTCACGCTGCCATCTAAATTCAGCTCATACAAGCCAATGGTAAAAAGCTGCATCACCTCGCGGGCGTAATTCTCATCGGGCAAACGGCCCGAAGTGTTGGCTTTTTTGTTGCCGCGCGTATTCAAGTAGTAGCCCATTGCGGGGTTGAGCGTGATGTCTTGCAGGAGGTCACGGAAATTGCCGAAAGCGTGTTTGTTGAGAATGTCCCAGTAAGCGGCCATGGCGTGGCCGCGCCAATCAATCTCCATCGAGTTGCTGGAAACAACGAAAAATTCTGACAATGCCAGCGCCACGCGCTTGCGCATGGCATCTTGTGCACTGAAAAGATCGCGCCACACCATGCAGTCCGCTATCGTTGAGTTGTAGATGTATTTATCAAGCGTGGCATCTAAGCCATAACCTTTTGATTCAAGCCAGTCCCAGCCGGTTTGCGCAATCGGTTTGGCAAACTGCTGTTGTAGATACCCAGCAAAATTGCTTGCGCGCACATTGGCAATGTCGGTAGGCGTGGAAGCAAACTGGCTTTGCTGAAGGAAGCGCGCGGCCTGTGCATCGGTGGTCGCTGCCGGGCTGTTATTGAAGCCGGGGACAGGTGGCACGACAACGGGCGGTGCAATGGGATCGGGGACTGTGTTGGGATTGCCACCAATGCTTGGCGCAGCGCCTCCGCCGCCTCCACACGCCGCTAGCAAGGCTGAGGCCAATGCTGCTAACGCGAGCGGCGAGTACCCAGTCTCTGGGGTAGCTGTAAACGGCAAAGCCGTTTTGTTTGTGCCTGAAGCAGGCATGAATTCCTGCGGCGCTTTTAATAAAGTGTCTTGCATCGCGTGTCTCTTTTTTAGCTTGATGCTAAGAATACTAGTGCTTTAGCATTGTATTTATGTGAATTTCGTTGAGGCACATGCTGCGCCTTGTAATCGGACAACGGCAGGATGACGGGGTTCGCGATCATTCGGTTCCCCCGCTCATCGCGTTGCGAGCCGAGGCCTTTGTTTTCGCCAGCAGGTGCATCAACTGCTCGATCTCGCCGGCATCGAGCCCGGCGAAAATCTCCGCGATCCAGTCCTCGTGCGTGTGTGCCATGGTGCGGAACAGGCGGCGGCCTTCCGCCGTGAGACTGACGATCTGCGCGCGGCGGTCTTTCGGCGCGGCGCGGCGGTCGAGCAGGCCCTGCTCGACCAGGCGCTCGGCCAGTCCCGTAACATTGCCGTTCGACACCATCATGCGCCGGGACAATTCGCCCAGCGTCATTCCGTTCGGCGACTTGTCCAGTTGCGCCATCAGGTCGAAGCGCGGCAAAGTCACGTCGAACGTGTCACGCAGGCGGCGGCGCACCTCGCCTTCGATCAGCGTCGTGCAGGTGAGCAGCCGCAGCC
>JAYUSD010000136.1:0-44717 GCA_043755865.1 Variovorax sp.
GCGGATTGTGGATGTTAATCAGCAGCAAACTCGCCAGCAACAACTGGTCAAAGAAGGCTTCATCTCACAAGAAGCTTTGGAAATCAAGAATTCTGAAATGCTGCGTTTAAAGGGCGAGAAGAGCGCCTCTGAGCGCCAGCAGTTGAGCCTCAAGCGCGAGATTGAGAAGCAAACGAATGAATTAGCGATGGTGGAGCTGCGCGCTCAATCCCAGAAGGCGCAGCTTTCCCGCGAAATGACTTCAGCGCAGCAAGAATACAACGAGCATTCCTCGAAGCGGATTCAGCTTGTCTCAGCGATTGATGGCATCGTCACGCAGGTGTCTGCCCAGCCGGGGCAGATGGTGCGGTCAGATATTCCGCTGCTCACGGTGATCCCTCTGGATGGCGGCATTGAAGTGATTTTGCTGTTGCCTTCGCGCTCGATTGGCTTTGTGCGCGAGGGGCAACGCGTCTCTGTGCGCTATCAGGCTTATCCGCATGAGCATTACGGGCGGCACTTTGGCACCGTGCGCGAGATTTCGCGCATTGCGCTGCCGCCGCAAGAGGTGGCGCAGCATATCCGCGTGGATGAGCCTGTATATACCGTGCGCGTGAAATTGCCAGCGAATTACATGATGTATCAAGACAAGAAATTGCCAATTTCGCCAGGCATGGTGGTGGAGGCGGATGTGGAGCTGGATCGGCTGAAAATTTATCAATGGCTGCTGGAGCCGCTGTATCGGTTGGGTGGGCGGGTGTAAACCGGCTTACACAAGGGCGATGACAAAACAATCAGAATCAGGGAAATTAGGAGCAGGTGGCATTCCGGGAGCTTCGTTCAAAGCCGATGCGGGGCTGAAGCTTAAGCTGTTTCCGCGCAAATCTGTGCCTTTGGTGTTACAGCAAGAGGCGGCGGAATGCGGCTTGGCTTGTCTTGCGATGGTGGCGCAGCATTTTGGCGCTCAAACGCAGATGGAAGATTTGCGGGCGCAGTTTGAAGTATCTTCGCGCGGCACATCTTTGCAAGATATGGGCGCTTGGGCCGACAAGATTGGGTTGAACGCGCGCTGCGTAGAGCTTTCTGCAGATGAGCTGGGGCAATTGAAATTGCCCGCTGTGTTGCATTGGGCGGGGAATCATTGGGTGGTGGTGACGCAAGTCAGCGATAAGGGCTTGCAACTGCTTGACCCAGCACAAGGCCAGCGCTGGGCAAGCTGGCGCGAAGTGCAGGAAAAATTCAGTGGCTATGCGGCAGATTTTGTGCCGCGCGCGCAATTGCAACGTACGCCGCCACAGCCGCGCTTGCAATTTGGCACGCTGATGCGCAGCTTTCCGGGCATGGGGAGCGCAGTGTTTCAGCTATTCATGGTGTCTGTGGTGCTGGAGATCATTGCGCTGCTCACGCCGTATTACACGCAAATCGTGATGGATCACGTGCTCGTCACAGGTGATAAAGATTTGCTCACGATTGTGGCTTTGAGCACGGGCTTCTTACTCGTCTTTCAAACGATTTTTACGGCAATTCGCGGCTGGGCGGGCGTGGTGCTTTCGCAGAATGTGGGCTATCAGCTTTATGTGCATGTGATTCGGCATTTGTTTAAGCTTCCTGTGCAATTTTTTGTGAAGCGGCAAACGGGGGATTTGGTTTCGCGCTTTGATTCGCTCGGGCAACTCGCGCAGGCGCTCACGCGCACGAGCATTGAAATTGTGTTGGATGCGCTGATCAGCGTGGGCACGGTGGCGATGATGTTTCTCTACAGCAGCACGCTGGCTTGGCTGGCGCTCGGCGTATTCACTGTGATGCTGATTGTGAAGATTTTTGTGTTTTCATCTTCACAGCGCGTCACAGCGGAGCGAGTATTTTTAGATGCGAAGCGTCAATCGCACTTGATAGAAAGCGTGCGCGGTGTGCATGCCTTGAAGATGGCGGGCGCAGATTTAACGCGTGCCCAGCAATGGACGAACTTGACCAAAAAAGTGCAAGACAAAGATGCGAGCACGGAGCGGATTCATTTATTCAGCAATTTGGTGATGACGACTTGCATGGGGCTGGCGCATTTGGTGGTGGTGTATTTGGCGGCGCAAATGATTTTGGCGAATCAGCTCTCCATAGGTATGCTGTTTGCCTTCATGGCTTATCAGGGCAGCTTTGCCGGCCGAGCTTCTGCGTTTGCTGATCGCATGCTTTGGCTGCGCACGATGAAGGTGCATTTTGATCGCACGGGCGATATCGTGTTTGCACAGCCTGAGCCAGATGCTGGCGTGGCTTTGACGCAGAAGCCCAAAGCGAGCAGCTTGCAAGCTTTGAATTTGGGCTACAAATATGCCAACCCTGATCCGCCGATATTTCGCGCTGTATCGTTTGATGTGAACGCGGGTGAGATCGTGGCGATTGTGGGGCCATCGGGCACGGGGAAGACGACTTTGCTTTGCGTGCTGGGCGGCGTGTTTATGCCTGGCGAGGGCACGCTGGCCTACGATGGCGAAAGAGTGCAAGTTAGCAATGCGTTGGCGCTACGGAAGCGGCTGGCTTTTGTGTTTCAGAATGATGAATTGTTTGAAGGCTCGATTGAGGACAACATTTCCTTCTTCGCCCAGCCGATGGATCGCGAGCGCATAAAGCGCTGCGCTGAGCTGGCTTGTATTTCGCAAGAAATCGAAAGCTGGCCGCAAAACTATCGCACGCGCCTAGCTGAGCAAGGCGCAGGGATCTCAGGCGGACAAAGGCAGCGCATTTTGATTGCCAGAGCGCTCTACCGCGAGCCTTCGCTATTGATTTTGGATGAGGCTACGAGCCATCTGGATGTAGCGACAGAAAAGCGGGTATTAGAGAATTTGAAAAACCTAGGAATTACCATCGTGATGAGCGCGCATCGGCCGGATGCGATTGCTTTTGCGCAGCGGGTGTATTCGATGCAGACGAAGGCTTGGGTTATGGCGGAGCAACCAGCGGGGTCGTCCAATACCGCACCTGCAAACCAGCCAATGAGCAAATCGCTTGGTCATTCGTGACCAACATTGCGCCTAAACTCTGCTCATGCTGGGCGACAAGTAAATCGCATGAGGCGATCATCTTTCCAGTTTGCACCGTGGCCTAGCGTATGAGCTTTAGGTTTGTGCTGGCGGGCTTCTAAGCCGATCAAGAGGATTTCTGCTAACATCGCCGATGATATGAATTTGTTGCCTCAAATTGTCATGGATACCAACATTTTGGTGAGTGCCCTGCGCAGTCGCATTGGGCCTTCTTTTGCTTTGGTGCAAGAGATTCGTGAGGGGCGTATTACGATGCGCTGTAGCCCAGCCTTGTTTCTTGAATACGAAGATGTGCTGATGCGATCTGAGCAGCTTGAAGCTTTCGGGCTGAAAGAGAGTGATATTGAAGCCGTGTTGGCAGATCTGGGGAGTTATGTTCGGCCCGTCACCACGCACTATCAATGGCGGCCTCAGTTGCGTGATCCATCTGATGAGATGGTGTTGGAGGCGGCGGTCAATGCGCCCGGTGCAGTGATAGTCACGTACAATTTGCGCGATTTCTCGCCTGCGAAGAATTTTGGGGTCAGAGTGTTGAATCCCGAGCAGATATTTCGTTATTTTTCGCTTCCTAAGCCCTCATTAAAAGGAAATCAGCCATGAGCAGCTATGCCCTCCGTCTTCCAGAATCTTTGAAATCCGCCTCCAAGCGAATTGCTGCCGCTGACGACACAACTATGAATCAGTTTTTCGTGGTCGCTATTGCGGAGAAAATCAGCGCGATGGAAACAGCAGACTTTTTTGAGCGCCGCAGCGCTAAGGCATCTAAAGCGAAGGCGGATAAAGTGTGGGCGAAGGTGGGGAGCAAAGCACCTGATGAGCAGGATCGTTGGACATCTCCTTGAGCCTATTTTTGATGGTGACTTGAGATGAGGATTTTTCATCTAGTCCCGATTCTTAAAGCGTCCAGTCTTGTACTTGCAAACCCGTCATCTGATGCAGCGCTTGATCGTTGGTCACCAGCACTGCGCTTACGCTCAAAGCATGCGAGGCGATGAGTAAATCGCGTGGCGCGAGCGTCTTGCCGGTTTGCATCATGCTCAGGCGCGCTGCGCCATAGCTGTTCGCAGCTGCGCTGTTCCACGCGATGGATTCGATGCGGATTAGCAGCTCATGCACCACGCGATGCAGTGGCTTGTTAGCTGGGCGCTTGGCCAAGCCGAAATGCAGCTCGGCTTCTGTGATGCTTGAGATGCATAGCGAGGCCATTGGCACAGCCTTGACTCGCGCGACAACGGCGGGATGCTCGCGAAGCAAATGGCTCACGATGTTGGTATCGAGCATGTAGCGCATTGATGATCCTATGCGGCGCCAAAGCCTTCAAGTGGATCGCGCTCTTGGGCGCTATGGCCGCTGCTCCGCTCGTCGGTGCTCAAGAAGTGTGCAGGCAGTTTTGCAGCAGAGATTGCGGCAAAGAGGCCATCCCAAGTGGATGGGCGGCGCGACAAAATCACATCCTGCGTTAGCGCATCTTGGCGGATGTAAATCTCTTTCTCATCAAAACGAAAAGCAGCTGGCAGGCGCACGGCTTGACTGCGCCCGTTGGCAAAGAGTTTGGCTGTAGCTTCCATGACGCGCTCCTTTGAGATATATCAAAGTATATGACAAAATCAAAGCAGCATTAAAGGTACACTTTGTGCTCTGAAAATCTGCACTTCAATAAATTGTAAGTTGTTGATTTACATCAATAAAGTAGCATTTTCTATTTATTTGGCATCATGATGTCACATAAATAGAAAATGCTTAATTTTTAAGCAAAACCAGTTTTCTCAGCATGTCTTCTACCAGCGCAGGTTTGAATTTGGCTCAACAAGAAGCCGTGAATTTTTTGCATGGGCCTTGCCTTGTGCTCGCGGGCGCGGGCTCGGGGAAGACGCGGGTGATCACGCACAAGATTGCGCGGCTGATTGCCGCTGGCGTGCCGCCGGAGCGGATTGCGGCGATCACGTTTACCAACAAGGCGGCGGCTGAGATGCGCGAGCGGGCGAAAGCGCTGCTCATGGCGCAGATGGGCAAGGCGGGAGCGAAAGCGGCTGGGCAGGTGGTGATTTGCACGTTTCATGCGCTTGGCGTGCGCATGCTGCGCGAGAGCGGGGAGGCGGTGGGCCTCAAGCCCATGTTTTCTATTCTGGATACCGATGACGTGCTCGCGATGATCAAAGACGCGGGCGGGAATACGGACAACAAGCAAGCGCGGATTTGGCAATGGGCCATCAGCGCTTGGAAAAATGCGGGCTTGAATTCTGCTCAGGCGATGGCGCAGGCCAAAGATGACGACGAGCGAGTCACGGCAAAAATCATGGAGCGCTACGAAGAGCGGCTCACGGCTTATCAAGCAGTGGATTTTGATGATTTGATTGGCTTGCCGCTCAAGATGCTACAAACAAATGAGCAGGCTGCGCAGGTGTGGCGAGAGAAATATGCGCATATCTTGGTGGATGAGTATCAAGATACGAATGCGGTGCAATATGAATTACTCAAGCGGATGATGAGCTCGCCCGCCCGCTTCACCACCGTAGGCGACGATGATCAATCCATCTACGGCTGGCGCGGCGCAACGCTGGATAACCTGAAAAAACTCCCGCTTGATTTCCCCGAGCTCAAAGTGATCAAGCTGGAGCAAAACTATCGCTCCACGAATACGATTCTCAAAGCAGCGAATAACGTGATTGGCCCCAATCCGAAGCTTTTCCCGAAAAGACTTTGGAGCGATTTGGGTGAAGGCGAGCCTGTGCGCGTCGTGGATGCGGATAACGAGGAGCATGAAGCCGAGCGAGCCGTGGCGCGGATTCAGAGTCTGCGCGTGGGCTCGGAAGTGACGCAAGGGCCGCAATACAAAGAGTGGAAAGATTTTGCGATTTTGTATCGCGCCAACCATCAAGCGCGGATGTTGGAGCAGGCGCTGCGCAAGGCAAATATTCCTTATAAGGTGAGCGGCGGGCAGAGCTTTTTTGATCGGGCGGAGATCAAAGATTTATGCGCTTGGCTGCGTCTGCTGACGAACAATGACGATGATCCTGCGTTTCTCCGCGCTGTAACTTCGCCCAAACGCGGCATCGGCCACACCACATTGCAGCAGCTTGGCCTCTTTGCTTCGCAATACAAGCTCAGTATGTTTGAAGCGCTGTTTTCTAATTCGCTATCGGCTTCGATCAACGCGCGCACGATTGGCGGCCTGCATGAATTTGGCCGCTATTTGAACGATCTGGAATACCGCGCGCGCCATACTTCGGGCTTCGAAGCTGCGGGAGAATTCTTGCGCGATTGGCTGAAAGATATTGGCTATGAAAAGCATTTGCATGAAGCGGAAGACAACGAAAAACTCGCTGCTTCTCGCTGGACGAACGTGCTCGACTTCATCGACTGGATGGCCAAGCGCTGTGGCGGGCAGGTGGACGATGCGGCAGCACTTACGATGAGCACTGAAGCCAAATCGCTTTTCGAGGTGATTCAAACCATCTCGCTGCTCTCCACGCTCACCGCCAAAGAAGGCGATCAAAACGTCGTGACACTTTCTACGCTGCATGCCTCCAAAGGCCTAGAGTGGCCGCATGTGATGCTCGCTGGCGTGGTGGAGGGCTTGTTGCCCTTCAAACCCGAAGAAGCCGATGGCACGAAGCCGACCGAGGGAAAAATGTCAGACAGCCTCGCGCTGCGCATCCAAGAAGAGCGCCGCCTGATGTATGTGGGCATCACGCGGGCGCAGCGCACCCTTTCAGTGAGCTACCCTAAGCGCCGCAAAAAAGGCCGCGATACGGTGGCAGGTATTCCGAGCCGCTTTATTGCGGAGATGGCTTTGGATCAAGCAACGACGAAGGAGAATCCGATGGATCGGCTGGCTGCACTTAAAGCTGAATTTGCGAAGAAAGCGGCGCAGTCTGCGGCCGATATTGCCGCCATGGCAATCTAAGAAGCAGCGAATATGCGCATCCAACTCACTATTATATTTATAGCATTCTGCGCAGCATATATGCCGGCTAGAGGCCAAAATGAGCCTAAAAATAATACACGAGCGATGGTAACGTGCCCAGATGTCAAAGACCTGATCAACACCGATCTTTTTGGCGTTTGGGTGCTGGAATTGCGTGGCAATACTGGCGCTTCGATCACTGCGCGCCTCACGCTTGAACGCAACCCAGAATTCGCCGAATCACTCGCAGGAAACTTCACACTCGGCAACCTTCGCCATGAAGTGTTTGGCGATATTGAAGCAGGCGTACTCGATTGGGAAGAAAGTAACAACGGCAAAGACATCATCGCCATTTGGCAGGGGCGCGTGGAGGCGAGCAGTTGCGGCAAGGCCATCACGGGCACACGCCGCTTGATGAGCACGCAAGCCGAGCAAAGCTTTGTGCTGCGTCGCACGGGTTGGTAATTTTGTGGGCCAGCAGAGTTGACAGGTGTGTAAGAGCGATGAGTGCCCGCACGACTGCCTGCCTATGATCGTTTTCAAATATCTTCTTGGTTTGTGCATGCTTTGTAGCGGTGCCCCACTGCTTGCCATGGCTTTGATGGCGCAGCGCGACAGCAGCCAGTGCGCAGTGAAATTTACGCAAAGCCAGCAGGCTCTCGCCGAGCAGCAGCGCAACGCGCCCGCAGCAACGATTGCAGGCGCTGCCAAGCGCTTGCCGCAAAGCCAAGCTGCGACAGGGCAACTCGATATTGCTTGGGCATGGTTGGCCTCACCGACAGCGCGCTATCCGCATGCCTCCATGGGCTCAGCACTTCATGCGGGTAGCCTGCATGTGCTCTCGCGCGAAGGTAAGTCGTATCAAATCACCCTGCCTAAGCAGCGCGTATTTGAAGACTTGGAGCCTCGTTTGGTGGATTTGGATGGCGACGGCCAAGATGAAATTGTTGTGATTGAGGCCGACATTGAGCGAGGTGCGGCCTTGGTTGCGTATGGCTTGCCCAAGCAGCGCGCCTCCATCGTCAGGCCCGCCAATGCCTTGGCCATAACGCAGCTTGAAGAGCGCGCAAGAAGCGCCTACCTCGGCCTGCCCTTTCGCTGGCAGAGTCCGGTCGGCTTTGCTGATTTTGATGGCGATGGAAAGCTCGATATCGCCAGCATCACCACGCCCCACATCGGCGGCACGCTCACGCTGTATCGTTACGCGCCGCCACGCATGGAGCCGTTTGCCAAAGCGATGGACGTGTCCAACCATCAAATGGGCGACCCGAATCTGCAGATGCATGCGATTGTGAGCCTACCCGGCCAGCGCCCCACCGTTATCGTGCCGGATATGAGTCGCCGCGCCGTGCATGCGCTGCGTTGGGAAGTGATCGAGGGCAAAGCGCAATGGAAAGAGCTGGCCGACGTAAAACCCCTGCCAGGCCGCGTGAACTATCTGATGCCGCTCAACGCAAGCTCGGCCTGCGCGCAATTAGGCGATGGGAGTTGGTGGCGGATTGATTTGATGCAGTGACCAACGCATCGTGGCGCGTCAGAGCGGTATTAGATTTGCCCCAAATTAGGGCTCTTGGCACTAAATTTGCTTTAACCCTCCAGAAGGCATTCATCACCACCACCACACCACACCACATCATTGCTATCAATGACAACTAGGGTTCCGAAGCGCATCGCATGATGCGTTTGTCTGGTCCGAGAGTCGTCGGCTGCATGCCAATGCAGCTCCACGGAGGGATAAAAGCCCGGGAGATCACGGTTATGCCGGTGGGATTTCTTCGTTTTTATCTTTGGAGCATCTCTTGTCTGATCACCCGCCACCTCGTAACGAGCCGAGCCCAAGCAAGCCGAGCATCTGGGCCATCACGGCCACGATCACGCGCGCCCAGTATTGGATGTTCGCAGCTTTTGGACTGGTGTGCCCGCTGCTGATCTGGGCTGCATTCTCTGCATCCGGTTGGGTGGATGTTTTGTTTTTGCCCGACCCGTGGGCTGTCGTCAAACGCGTATTTGCTTGGGCGCTCGAAGATGATTTGCTGGGCGACACCGGTATCAGCATTTATCGCGTCATGGCCGGCTTTGTGATGTCCGCGGTACTCGCGCTGCCGATCGGTCTGTTGATTGGCGCATTTCGCCCGGTGGAAGCTATTTTGGAGCCACTCACTGATTTTGTGCGCTACATGCCTGCTGTGGCTTTCATTCCGCTGGTGATGCTGTGGTTTGGCATTGGCGAGAGTGCCAAAATTTCCATCATTTTTATCGGCACATTTTTTCAAATGGTGTTGATGGTGGCGGAAAACGTGCGCCTCGTGCCCAAAGCGCAAATCGAGGCCGCGCTCACGATGGGCGCCAACCGTTACGAGATGATTCGTTTGGTCTTGCTGCAATCGGCCAAGCCCGCTATTTTGGATACGCTGCGCATCACTATGGGTTGGGCGTGGACTTATCTTGTGGTGGCCGAACTGGTGGCTTCTAACTCTGGCTTGGGTTATGCCATTTTGAAGGCGCAGCGCTTCATGAAAACAGACACGATTTTCGCGGGCATCATTTTGATTGGCGTGATTGGCCTCTTGATGGATCAAGCCTTCCGCTGGCTGCATCGCCGCTCGTTCCCATGGTTGCATGGCCACAGGTAATTGATATGTCAAAAGTGATCATTGAGCGCTTAAGTAAAGTTTTTGGTGCAAAAAGCACTGCGATGGTGCATGCGTTGCAAGATATTGATCTGCAAATCAACAGCACAGAGTTTGTGACTCTGGTTGGTGCATCAGGTTGCGGTAAATCCACGCTGCTCCGCATCTTGGCAGGGCTGGAGACACATACCAGTGGGCAAGCCAGTTGTGACGGCAAAGCCATCACAGGCCCGGGCGCAGAGCGCGCCATGGTGTTCCAGCATTACAGCCTCTACCCGTGGCTCACGGTGATGGAAAACATCAAATTCAGCCGCAAGCTCCAGATCAACCGGGAGAATTTAAGCTCCAGCGATGTAGAAATCGCCTCAGGCCGCGCCGATGCGTTGCTGGATTTGATTGGCCTCGGCAAAGTGGCCAACAGCTACCCCAATCAACTCTCCGGCGGTATGCAGCAACGCGTGGCGATTGCTCGCGCACTCATGGGCCGCCCAGCCATGCTGCTGATGGACGAGCCCTTCGGCGCGCTCGATGCTCAAACCCGAGAGGTGATGCACGATTTGATTTTGCACATTCACAAAATCGAGAAAACCACCATCGTCTTTGTGACGCACGATGTTGAAGAAGCCATTTATTTAGGCCAGCGCGTGGTGCTGATGCAGCCGCGCCCGGGGCGCATTCACAGTATTTATCCTGTGCCACTGCCCGCTGAGCGACATCAAGACATGAAACACACGCCCGAATTTCGAGCGCTCAAGGCGGAGATTTTGATGCGCATTCGGGAAAGCTCTGGCATGGCGACAGATCACGATTTGCTGGGCAAGCTGAATCAAGCAGCCAATCCTGCCTATTGATCCGGCACGATGAAATATGAATTTTCCGTTCGCGCTGAGGTATCGAAGCCCCGCGAGCTCTTCGATACCTCAGGGCGAACGATTGATACATCATCGGGCCGTTGAAATAACTAGAGCGACTCCTCACACCTTCATCAACTCACGATTCAAAAGCACGCTTATGGAAACCAGTTTTGCCACTTTGAGCCCCCTCGCCCGCGCAGCCGTGCCCGATGCGTCCACTCCTTTTTCTCCAGACTTGGTGCTATGGGAAGAGCACATCCCCGGTGGCGCGCATTGGTCTGGGATTCTGCGGCGCGGCAACACGCTGCGGTTGATCGACACCACAGGCCGCGCCAATGTGGCCATGCTGATGTTCAATCAAGAAGAAAAAACCGAGCGCTACAACATGCCCGACACGCTCAAAGCGCAGCACACGGCTTATCTCACGCAAGGCCATGTGTGCTACTCCGATATGGGTCGAATTCTTTGCTCAATTGCAGGCGACACCTGCGGCTGGCACGACACCATCGGCGGCGTGCAAGATGCTGCAAGTAGCGCAGCAAAATACGGCGAAGCACGCTATGGCGCACACCGCAACGCGATGCACCGAAATGCCACGGATGGCTTTTTGATGGAGTTAGAAAAGCGCGGCATGGACAAGCGCGATATCGTGGCCAATCTCAACTTGTTTAGCAAAGCTGTGGCCAACGATTCTGGTCAGCTGAGTTTTGATGCAGCGCATCGCAAGCCAGCTCAATATGTTGATCTGCGTTTTGAAATGAACACATTGGTGGTGCTCTCTACAGCGCCGCATCCATTCGATCCGAGCACAAGCTACGCGCCCGGCGCTGTGCAGCTCACAGCCTGGCGCTCAGGTACTGCCGGCGCGAATGATCCTTGCCGCTTGCACTGCCCCGAAAACGGACGAGGCTTTATCAACACAGAGCGCTACTACTTGTAATTTTCTAAGCACTCAAAAATTCTTCTGATCCTTCATTCGAACGCCATCATGAACACCACCTTAGTTGAAAGTCAGCTCAATCCCGCCATTGCCGCCTTCGATGAAGTGCATCCCGCTGGCGAAGCTTGGATGAAAATCGTCAAGCGCGGCCAAACGCTGCGCATCGTTGACTTGGAAGGCAATCAAGCCGTTGACACTCTTTTCTACAGCGCGGCCAATTTACTGGAGCGCTACAGCTTGACGCATACCATCCAAGCGCAAAGCTCGCTGTATCTCACCACAGGCACACAAATTATGTCCAGCGAAGGCCGCCCGATGCTCACCATCGTGGCCGACACTTGCGGCAGACACGATACCCTTGGCGGCGGCTGCGCCAGCGAGAGCAACACTGTGCGCTACGCCTTAGAAAAACGCTACATGCACAGCTGCCGCGACAACTTCACCCTCGCCATTGCGCATTCTCACTTCGGTTTAACAAAGCGCGACATTGTCTCCAACATCAACTTTTTCATGAACGTGCCCGTGACGCCGCAAGGCAAGCTCACGTTTGAAGATGGCGTTTCTGCGCCGGGCAAATATGTTGAGTTGAAAGCTGAGATGGATGTGATCGTTTTGGTATCGAATTGCCCGCAACTGAACAATCCGTGCAACGCTTACAACCCTACACCCGTGCGCTTTTTAGTGTGGGATGCGGTGTAAGCCAATTTAATTTTCGCAAGCAGGACGGCCTGCTCCGCGCTCGATCTCCGCAGGACGACCTGCACTGAATTTTGAAACCTCCATGTTTACCAAAGTCTTGATCGCCAATCGCGGCGCAATCGCCTGCCGCATCATCCGCACCTTGCGCCGCATGGGCGTGGGTTCAGTGGCGGTGTATTCAGAAGCAGATGCTGAATCGATGCATGTAGCCATGGCCGATGAATCTGTTTGTATTGGCGCAGCGGCTCCGGCCAGCAGCTATTTGAATATGCAGCGCATCATTGAAGCGGCGCAGCAAACCGGAGCGCAAGCGATTCATCCGGGCTATGGTTTTTTGTCTGAGAACGCAAAATTTGTTGAAGCGTGCGAGGCGGCGGGCTTGGTATTTTTAGGCCCCACGCCGATGCAGATGCGTGTGTTTGGCTTGAAGCATTCCGCACGAGCTTTGGCCAGTGAAACACAAGTCAGCTTGCTGCCCGGCACAGGCTTGTTGCCTGATCTGAATACTGCCCTGCAAGAAGCCACCAACATTGGCTATCCCGTGATGCTCAAGAGCAGCGCCGGTGGCGGTGGCATTGGCATGCAGATGTGTGCCAGTGCTGCGGAATTAGAAAACGCCTTTGAATCCGTGCGACGCTTAGCCAAGGCCAATTTTTCTGAAGCGGGTGTGTTTATCGAACGCTACATCACCGATGCCCGGCATATCGAGGTGCAGGTGTTCGGTGATGGCGCGGGCCAAGTGCTGATATTGGGCGAGCGCGATTGTTCGTTGCAACGCCGTAATCAAAAAGTAGTGGAAGAAACGCCAGCACCGAATCTGCGAGCCGAAGTGCGCAGCGCGTTGCATGAGACGGCTCGCCAGCTCACGCAAGCGGTGAACTATCGCTCAGCGGGCACGGTGGAATTTGTGGTGGATGCGGCAACGCAAGAATTTTATTTTCTGGAAGTCAATGCGCGTTTGCAAGTGGAGCATGGCGTGACGGAGGCTGTTACTGGGATTGACATCGTTGAGTGGATGGTGCGCTTGGCTGCGGGTGATCTTCCATCGCTGAGCAGCTTGCCCGTCGTCGCACGTGGCCATGCGATTCAAGCTCGGCTTTATGCAGAAGATCCGTATAAGAATTTCCAACCTTCAACCGGTGTGTTGACCGAGGTGATATTCCCAAGTGATTTGCGGGTTGACACATGGATTGAGCGCGGCACGGAGGTGAGTGCTTTCTACGATCCGATGCTGGCAAAAATTGTTGCATTGGCGGACACGCGCGAGCTTGCCATTGAGCAGCTGTCTCGTGCGCTGGAGAGTACACGTGTCGCAGGGCTGGAATCGAATCTTGATTATTTGCGCGGCGTCATGCAATTTACCCCGTTTGTGAATGGGCAGCACACGACGCGCAGCTTGGCCGCCTACATGCCTGCAAGCCGCGCTTTTGATGTGCTCAGCGGCGGTGTGCAAACCACGGTGCAAGCATGGCCGGGCCGCTTGGGTTACTGGGATGTCGGCGTGCCGCCGTCGGGCCCGATGGATGCGCTCGCATCGCGTGCAGCCAATGGCTTGGTGGGCAATCAAAGCGAGTCCGCGACACTGGAAATCACCGTAGCCGGCCCTACGCTCAAATTCCGCTGCGATATGCAAATCGCTCTTGCAGGCGCGCCGATGGAAGTCACCCTAGACAACACGCGTATTGCAATGTGGGCTTCGGCGGTCGTTAAAGCCGGGCAAACCTTGCGTGTTGGGCGTTTAGGCGGCGCTGGTTGCCGCGCCTATTTGGCGATTGCTGGCGGCGTGGATGTGCCCGATTATTTAGGCAGCACCGCCACCTTCACGCTCGGGCAATTTGGTGGCCACGGCGGGCGCACTTTGCGTGCGGGCGATGTGTTGCATGTCGGCCAGCCCAGCAAAGCGTCTGCTTTAACACCGCAGCAAGCAGCAGATGTGAAGCCAGAGTATTCTGCGCATTGGGAAATCGGCGTGTTGGTCGGCCCGCATGCAGCGCCTGATTTTTTTACGCCGCAAGACATCGAAGTTTTCTTCGCCACCGATTGGCAAGTGCATTACAACTCCAGTCGCACAGGCGTGCGCCTGATTGGCCCCAAGCCGACTTGGGCGCGCACAGATGGCGGCGAGGCTGGGCTGCATCCCTCTAATATTCATGACAACGCTTATGCGATTGGCGCGATTGATTTCACGGGAGATATGCCCGTGATCCTCGGGCCTGATGGCCCAAGCCTAGGCGGCTTCGTATGCCCTGCTACGGTGGTGAGCGCTGAGCTCTGGAAAATTGGCCAACTCGCACCGGGCAACACCGTGCGCTTTGTGCCGATGAGCCGAGAGACAGCTGATACCCTTTCACAAGGGCAAAACCAAAAACTATTGCCCCGTCAAACCCCGTCAACGCCACTGGCATCAACACGCATCCTGCCCAACGCTGCTGTGTTGCATCGCTTGCCAGCGCCAAAGGACGGCGTTGAAGTGGTCTATCGCCGCAGCGGTGATTGCAATATTTTGATTGAATTTGGTGAGCTTAGCTTGGATTTCCGTTTGCGCTTTCGCGTGCATGCGCTGATGGAGGCACTAAAACTTGAGCGTGCCAGTGAAAAATTGCTAGGTATCGTTGACCTCACGCCCGGCATTCGATCATTGCAGGTCCACTACGATCCATCGCAAATTTCTTGTGGTGCATTGATGGACAAGTTGCTGCTGATTCAGGCAAACCAAGGCAGCGTGAGCAAGATGCAAGTACCCAGCCGCACGGTCTGGTTGCCTTTGTCATGGGACGATGCGGCCACAAAATTAGCCATTGAAAAATACATGCAATCCGTGCGAGCGGATGCGCCTTGGTGCCCGAGCAATATCGAATTCATCCGCCGCATGAATGGCTTGAAAGATTGGCAAGCCGTGCAAGATGTGGTGTTTGAGGCCAGCTATATGGTGCTTGGCTTGGGCGATGTGTATCTTGGTGCACCCGTGGCCACGCCGCTCGATCCGAGGCATCGCTTGGTCACCACCAAATACAACCCCGCTCGCACGTGGACGCCAGAGAATGCCGTGGGCATCGGTGGTGCATATATGTGCGTGTATGGCATGGAAGGGCCGGGTGGTTATCAGTTTGTGGGCCGCACGGTGCAGATGTGGAATCGTTGGCGCGTGACGCAGGATTTTGCACAGGGCACGCCTTGGCTGCTGCGCTTTTTTGATCAGATTCGGTTTTACCAAGTGGACGCTGAAGAGCTGCTCACGCTACGAAAAGACTTTGTTGCAGGCAGAGCGAAGCTGCGTATCGAAGAAGGCACGTTCAGGCTATCGGATTACGAGAACTTCCTTGAGATCAACGCCGCATCGATTGGTAGCTTCAAACAACAGCAACAAAGCGCCTTTGACGCAGAACGAGAGCGCTGGAGACTGGCTGGCTTGTCAGAGACACCTGAAGAATACGGCAGTCAAGCCATCACTTCGGATAGCGCAGAGACGCAAGCTTTTGACGGCGAAGTTGTTGCATCGCAAGTCTCGGGCGGCGTCTGGTCGGTGATGACGGCTGTGGGAGCGCAAGTCAAAGCCGGAGATGCCTTGATGGTGGTGGAGTCCATGAAGATGGAAATCACCGTGCATGCGCCTTGCGATGGCGTGGTGCAAAAAGTGCTGTGCCGTGAAGGGCAAAGCGTGGTGGCCGGGCAAGCCTTGGTTCTCTTGAGTTAACCCACTATTTACCTAAAGGAGCACTCCATGCGACTTGATCTTTCTTTTCCCGCTTTGCGCGCTCAATATCTGAGCGGCAGCCTGACGCCTAGCCGAATGATGGAAATGCTGCACGCTCAAATGCTTGCCGAAGATGCGGCGCTCAATCGCAATATCTGGATTCGCAGATTGACGCTGGAAGAATTGCTAGTGCATGCAAAAGCGCTCGTTGGCCGCGATGCAGAGTCGTTGCCTTTGTATGGCATCCCGTTTGCCATCAAAGACAACATCGATCTCGCAGGCATTCCCACGACGGCGGGCTGCCCAGAATTTGCCTACACCCCAGACAAAAACGCAACGGTGGTGCAGCTCTTGATTGACGCGGGCGCTATTCCTGTGGGCAAAACAAATCTCGATCAATTTGCCACCGGCCTCGTAGGCGTGCGCTCGCCCTATGGTGCGTGCAAAAACGCCATCAACCCTGAATACATCTCCGGCGGTTCATCGTCTGGCTCAGCGGTGGCCGTGGCGCTGGGCCTCGCAAGCTTTTCGCTCGGCACGGACACAGCCGGCTCAGGCCGCGTGCCGGCGGCTTTGAACAATTTGATTGGCCTCAAACCCAGCTGTGGCCGCTTGTCTGCCACAGGTGTGGTGCCCGCCTGCCGCACGCTGGATACGATCTCCATCTTCGCACTCACGGCCTCGGATGCGGCCTGCGTACTGGCCAGCGCTCAGGGCGTGGATGCGACTGATGCCTACAGCCGCGCGATGCCGCCGGCAGGGTTTAATTTTGGCGCGCGCACATTTAGATTTGGTGTGCCGCGCGTGCAAGATTTAGACTTTCATGGCAATGCAGAGGGGCCTTCGCTATTCGCCCAAGCTGTAGCGCACCTGATGGCTCTCGGCGGCCAAGCTGTAGAGCTTGATCTCACGCCCTTCAGAGCCGTTGCCAAGCTGCTCTACGAAGGCCCTTGGGTGGCGGAGCGCTACGCTGCGATTCGAGAATTCATCGAGGCGCAACCAGAGGCTTTGCACCCCGTCACTAGAGCTATCACCGAAAAAGGGATACAGATTTCAGCGCCTGATACCTTCGCTGCACTTTACAAACTTAAGGCGCTCGATAAACAAACGCAAGCCGTTTGGGAAAGCATTGATTGCATGGTGACGCCGACTGCTAGCTGCACTTACACGATTGCCGAAGTGCAAGCCAATCCGATTGCGCTCAATTCCAATCTCGGCCATTACACGAATTTTGTGAATCTGCTTGATCTATCGGCTGTGGCCGTGCCCACCGGTTGGATGGAAAACGCGATGCCATTTGGCATCACCTTGGTCGCGCGGAGCGGCCAAGATTTTCCGCTGCTTACCCTAGCGGCTCGCCTGCACAGCCGCACCGTAACGCATGTAGGCGCAATGGCGCACGCACCGCATCTCAGCGCAAGCACACCCGATGCCGCCTGCTTTCCGTCTGGCCAAATTCAAGTGGCTGTGTGCGGGGCACATTTGAGTGGTCTGCCTTTAAATGGCCAACTCACCCAACGCGGTGGCCGCTTGATTCGCAGCGTGCGCAGTGCGGCTTGCTACAAACTCTATGCATTGCCCGGCGGCCCGCCGCACCGGCCCGGCATGGTGCGGGTCACTGAAAGTGATGCAGGCGGCGCAGCCATCGATATGGAAATATGGGAAATGCCTGCCGCCGCATTTGGCTCTTTTGTTGCTGGCATTCCTTCGCCGCTGGGTATCGGCACAGTCGAGCTTGAGGGCGGGGGAAGCGTTCAAGGCTTTGTGTGCGAAGCATGGGCGACGGCTGAGGCGCGAGACATTACGCACCACGGTGGGTGGCGCGCTTTTTTAGCAGCTAGCAATTGATTCAATTTGGTGCATTTGTTGTGCATGGGTGGTTGAAAACAGCACTGTAGCCATGGCATGCGTATTGCTCACTGTTGTTGGCAGGTTGAATGTTTGGGTTTGTAGCGATACACACTTTGTTGACTTCAACTCAGGGGTACTAGGGTTCCGGTTGAGAAATGAGTAGCGAGAGTGAAAGTTTTCACAATGTCTGGTCCAAGAGTGCCCCGGCCTCTTGATTGAGGCTCCACGGAGGGATAAAAGCCCGGGAGAACGACGTCGTCAACGTCTCTTCCTGCGCTTTTTTTATTCACCACTGGAGTTTCATCATGAGCACATTGCATTTCTTAGCCTACCCTCTGACCTCCAGCCCCATGCTGGCACATTCATTCAAATTACTTAAGCCTCTGAGCACACTGGCTTTGGCGCTGGCTGCCAACAGCGTGTTTGCAGCAGGCCCCACCACCATGAAGCTCGGTGCTGCTGTGTGGATTGGCTATGCCCCGTTTTACGTGGCTGAATCGCTTGATCTGTTTAAAAAACACAACCTCAAAGTCTCGATACAAAACTTCTCTGACCCCGCGCTGATTCCGCCGGCTGTGGCCAGCGGCGCATTGGATGGCGCAATGCTCACTTACGACCAAGTGATTGGCCAAGTCGCCACTGGGCAGATGCAGAAAGTCGTGATGCCGATTGATTACTCTAATGGCGGCGATGCGATCGTCGTGGATAAATCGATCACAAAATTGGCGGATTTCAAAGGTAAAAAAGTGGGCTTCAGCCCGTTGTCTCCCTCTGATTTCTTGCTGTCCTACGCCTTAAAAACAGCCGGCCTGAGCGAGAAAGACATCACGCCTGTGAGCCTCACGCCCGAAGCTGTGCCCGCCGCCATGGCTTCTGGCCAAATGCCGATTGGCGTGACCTATGAGCCCAGCTTGTCGCAAATTTTGGCGCAAGGCGGCGGCAAGAAATTCAAGACGATTTTCACCTCCAAGAATGCACCCGGATTGATTGCTGATGTGCTGGTATTCGATGCCAAAGTGATCAAAGCCAAGCCCGCTGAGATCACCGGCATCATGAAAGCGTATCTAGAAGCTGTGGCTTACATGAAGGCCAAGCCGGATGAATCGGCCAAGATCGTGGGCAAGGTGATGGGCGTGTCGGCCAAAGAAGTTAAAGAGCAACTGACTGGTGTGTATCTCATTCCGCTGGCTGAAATGCCAAAGGCTTTTGCCAAATCGACAGACACCACATCGTATTTCGGCAGTGGAAAAATCATTGGCGATTTGCTGCTCGCTAAAGGCCAAATCAAAACCATCCCTGCAACCGAAGCCACTTTTGATGCCAGCTTCGTGATGGGCTTGATCAAGAAGTAAACGGTAAAAAAGTCATGACAAGCAACATATTTCGGTATGCGGACGGCGTTGTTCCTAATGTATTGGCGCTCGGATTAGTGTTGCTTGGCTTTCCTACGGGAATTGTGCTTCTTGCGCAGCCCCAGTGGGCACTCAATGCGCTCGGTGTTGTATTAACCGTCTTGGCTTTGAACTGGTCGGCCTACTTCATTCATGAATTTGCGCATTTGGCCATCTTCAAAACGCCCGCCACAAACGCCAGCTGGGGCACGCTGATGAGCTGGATCAATGGCAGCTGCTACGCCCGCTTTGAAGACATGCGCAAAAAGCATATGCGCCACCATGTCGAGCGCGCGGATGTGATCTCGTTGGATGTGCGTGGATTTTTGCTGGCTGCGCCCGCATGGCAACGACGCATTGTGCTGGCGTTGGAGTGGCTGCATTTCCCTGCTGTGGAGTTTCTCATGCGTGGGTTCGTAATATCTCTGCCCTTTCGCTCAACAACAGCCCCTAATAGAAGCCATACGAAAGCAAAATTTCGCATCTTAGGCATCGCATTCGTACGCACAGTTTTCTGGGCTGCACTAGGTTGGCTATCTATCAAAGCACTTGTTTTGTACTTCGCAGCCTACGTGAGCTTCGTGATTTGCTTGCGCTTTGCAGATTGCTTTCAGCACACCTATGATGCGTATCCCATTTTGGATGACACGCCGATTCCTAAAGACAAACTGCGCGACAAAGCCTACGAGCAAGCCAACACGTTCAGCGATGTGGTTGGCCTGCAAAGCAAATGGCTGAATTTGATTTGGCTCAATTTTGGTTTCCACAATGCGCACCATGATCGCCCTACCCTGCCTTGGTACAAACTCCCCGCTTACCACCATGAGATTTACACCAGCGATTACGCGCAAGTGATCACGGTGCGCGAGCTGCTGCGCAGCTTTCATATCAATCGCGTCAAACGCATCACCGCCAACGACTATGGCCAAGTGCATGCCTATGCCACGCCGGGCCGCGCGGATCAATTCGTCGGCGCAGTAGGCGTGTCATTTCTCACAGCAGTTTAAGGCTCACATGTCATCGTCGTCATCGTCGTCATCGTCGTCTTCATCTTCCGCGTTCCCCCAAACTGCCTTGCTCGTGATTGACATGCAACGTGATTTTCTTGATCCCGGCGGCTATGCGGCTACGGCGGGCGTGGATATTGTGCGGCTGAGAGCCACGATTGTGCCGGTGCAAGCACTGATCAGCATGGCGCGCAAATTGACGATGCCGATTATTTTTACGCGCGAAGGGCATCGCGCTAATTTGTCCGATTGCCCACCGGCCAAGCTTGCGCGCAGCCGCGCGGCGGGCGCTGAGATTGGCTCGCTCGGGCCACTGGGGCGTTTGCTCATTCGCGGCGAGCACGGGCACGATATGGTCGATGACATGCAGGTGATGCCGCATGACATCATCATCGACAAGCCGGGCTACAGCGCATTTCATCAGACCGAGTTGGATCAGATTTTGCGCAGCTTTGGCGTACAGAATTTACTGGTGTGCGGCGTCACGACCGAGGTTTGCGTCCACACCACCGTGCGCGCTGCCACCGATTTCGGCTATTCCTGCACCACCGTGAGCGATGCTTGCGCCGCCACAGAAGGGCATTTGCAGCAAGCAGCACTCGATATGTTGCGCGTAGAAGGTGGTATTTTTGGTGATGTGAAAAGCACAGCTGAGGTGCTCGCTTGGGCTTCGATACCTCAGCCCGAACGGATATAGCGAGTAACCGGCTGTGTTGCCATCATGACCCAAGTGCGCAAAATTTGGCCGCTGCTCACAGCAACGCATCGCTACGATAAATCGATTTCAACCTTTCAGCGCGGGCAAGGCGAGCAAATCGAAGCACCTATCCTCGCTTACTTGATTGAGACGGCTCATGGGCGAATTTTGTATGACGTAGGCTGCGACCATCGCAAAATCAATGATCCAGCTCTGCGTGCGCACTACTACAACCCCGACGTGTTTGAGTTTGGTGCGCCTGAGATGACCGAGGAGCAGCGCATCCCGCATCATCTGGCGCAGCTGGGGCTCACATCTGCTGATGTAGACATTATTTTCATCGGCCATTTGCATTTTGATCATGCAGGCGGCCTGAAAGACTTGCGGCGCTGCGGCTGTGGCGCAGAGATCCATGTGCAGCACGATGAAATGGAAGTGGCTCGCAGCGGCGAAGATGCGGTCGTGTTTGCAGATGATTTGACTGACGATGCAGGCGCGCCCTTGCAATTTAAATTGCACCAAGGTGAATACCAAGTCTTGTCCGGCGTGGAGGCGATTGCCACGCCGGGTCACACCGCCGGGCATATGTCGCTCTGGATCGAGTTGCCGCAAGGCCGCCCCGTGTTGCTTGCTGGCGATGCCGCTGATCTGCAAGAAAATCTTGATAACGAGATCGCGCCCGGCACCCTCTGGCAAGGCCGCGAGCAGCAAGCCATTGACAGCATCCGCAAGCTCAAGCGCATTGCGCTAGAGACAGATGCATGGCTCTGGCCGAACCACGACATGGCTTTTTATCGCACCTTGCCCCTGTGTGTGCAATCGCACGGCAGCGCTTGATATCGATGCACCCGCTATGCACCCAAGCGTCCCCACTGTAGAACCTTGGCGCAACGCGCATCCGCTAAATATTGCGCCTGTGCCAAACAAATACCGCGGCGTCTGGATGCGCACTTTGATCGAGACGCCGCAATTGCGCGACACCCGCACCTGCGTGCGCTGGATGCAACTGAGCCGCTGGCATGGTGATCTTCGCATACCTGTGCATGCTCGCCCTTCGCAAACAAATCCCGTTGTATTGAACGCAGATGCGGTGCTGAAATTGCAGGAAGGCTTTTGCGGCATCACGCAGGTGAGCCAAGGCCAAAGCGAAGAGATCTGCACTTGGCATCGCTTGGTTGATTACCAGCCGAGCCAGCCTGCGCCAGATACGGGCACGATGGTGTTTCATGATGCCGATACGATAGAAGAAAAAGGCATCCACAGCGTGTATCGCGAAATCTGGCAACGCCTTCCCGATTCGACAGGCCGTGCCATCGCTGTCGTGGAGCCAGCCTTGCCAAATGGCCAGATGAGCGCATGTTGGCTGATTGCTGGGATATACGCCATGCGCGTGCGGCCCGCCGCGCACGCCGCATCCACCGTAGAAATTTCATTTGGCTCGATTGATTCAGGCCAATGGCGAGTTGAGCACTCCACTTGGCCCGAGCTCGAGGGCCAGCGCATCGCATTTGTCCTCAATCGCGAGCGCGACGACATCGCCATACTGCAAACCGACCACATCACCTTGCCATGCAAGGTTTTGGAGTGGAGCGAATAGGCCCTGTCGGCTTTCGCGTTGCATCGCGTCGCGTCATATTGCATGACATCACATTCATGATACCGCTATGAATTAGTGAGCACTCTGCGCTTAGTCTATGCCGGCTAGGCACTGATTTTGCACAAAAAAATGCCCGCTGACCTGACGGCTCAGCGGGCAAACATCCAAAGGAGACTCTTTTGTTATTACAACAGCAGGCGTGATGCTTGCATCACGCCGTGCCTTTCCAAAGTTCTCACTTGAAGATCGACATCAAGCTTCAACGGTTGTATGCCGTCTCGCCGTGGCTAGAAATATCCAAGCCTTCGCGCTCTTCTTCTTCGCTCACGCGCAGGCCGATCACGAGATCAACCAATTTGAAAGCGATGAATGCGACGATTCCGGACCAAACGATGGTGATGCCTACGCCTTGCAGCTGAATCCACACTTGGCTGCCGATGCTGTAGTCTGGGCTGACTTTGTTGGTCACGTAATCAAAAATGCCCGTGCCGCCCAGCGATGGCGCTGCAAACACACCGGTGAGCAATGCACCCACAATGCCGCCCACGCCGTGCACGCCAAATACATCGAGCGAATCATCTGCGCCGAGCATGCGTTTGAGGCCATTAACGCCCCACAGGCAAGCAAAGCCCGCGACGAGGCCGATGATGATCGCGCCCATGGGCCCCACGAAGCCGCAAGCTGGCGTGATCGCAACCAAGCCAGCTACTGCGCCAGAAGCTGCTCCAAGCATCGAAGCTTTGCCCTTAGACAATGCCTCGCCTGCAATCCAAGCCAGCGCAGCAGCGGAGGTAGCCACCAAGGTATTGACGAAAGCCAAAGCAGTCACGCCGTTGGCTTCTAAATTGGAGCCCGCATTGAAGCCAAACCAGCCAAACCAGAGCATCGCTGCGCCGACCATGGTCAAGGTGAGGCTGTGAGGCGTCATGGATTCTTTGCCATAACCGATGCGTTTGCCAATGACATACGCGCCCACGAGGCCTGCGACTGCTGCATTGATGTGAACGACGGTGCCGCCTGCAAAATCAAGCGCGCCCTTCGTCCACAAAATCCCAGCAGCGGCTTGCACTTTTTCAAGAGAGGCAGCGTCGGTGATTGCATCTGGGCCAGCCCAGTACCACACCATGTGGGCAATCGGGATGTAGCTGAAGGTGAACCACAGCACGCTGAATGCAAGCACAGCAGAGAACTTGATGCGCTCAGCAAATGCGCCGACGATCAAAGCACACGTGATGGCGGCAAAAGTGGCCTGGAAAGCAACGAATGACAGTTCAGGAATCACCACACCTTTAGAAAAAGTGGCGGCCACAGAATCAGGCGTGATGCCTTTTAAGAACAGCTTGTCAAAGCCCCCGAAGAACTGGCCATCGCCGCCGAAGGCAAGCGTGTAGCCGTAGACCACCCAGAGCAAATAGATCAAAGCACTCACAACAAAAACTTGCATCAGCACGGAGAGCATATTTTTGCTACGCACCAAGCCGCCGTAGAACAAGGCAAGGCCTGGAATCGTCATGAAAATCACGAGAGCCGTAGCCATCGTCATCCAGGCAGTGTCGCCTTTGTTGGGCACAGGGGCTGGCGCAGCCGGCGTGGTAGCTGCTGGTGCAGCAACCGCAGTAGCGCCGGCAACCGGAGCGACCGCTGTAGGTTTGGCTTCAGCCGCTGGCGCTGGGATTGGCATCGACGCAGACGCAGCAGCAGGTGCAGCTACAGGTGCTGCAGTTTGCGCTTGCACCAAGTGAGCCCCCAAAATCAAGGAGACGCCAAGGGCGAGGGAGGTGAGAAATTTCTTCATGGTGTTGTCTTGTTATGAATTACAGAGCTTCTTTGCCGGTCTCGCCAGTGCGGATGCGCACGACTTGTTCTAAGTCATACACAAAAATCTTGCCATCGCCAATTTTTCCGGTGCGCGCAGCGCCTTCAATGGCTTCGATCACGCGCTCGACCAAATCATCAGACACAGCCGCTTCAATCTTCACTTTGGGCAGGAAATCCACCACATATTCCGCGCCGCGATACAGCTCGGTATGGCCTTTTTGGCGGCCAAAGCCTTTGACTTCCGTGACGGTGATGCCCTGCACGCCCATGCCCGAGAGCGCTTCACGCACTTCGTCGAGCTTGAACGGTTTGATGATGGCGGTGACAAGTTTCATGTGTTTTCCTTGTGGTTACTGTCGTGACAATCAGAAGCTGTATTTCGCGCCCACCACCAATGTGCTGTTCGCGATAAACTTTGTGTTGACAAAATTTGTATAAGCCGCCGTCTTGGCATTTGTGCCCATTGCAGCAGCGGTCAATGTGAAGCCATTGCCCATGTCTTTGGCAAGTGTTAGCGAATAGTCGGTGTAATTCAATGGCTTGTTCTTCGCAACTCTTTGTGAACCCACATGAGGCGTCAGCGTAAAGCCATTACCCAAATCGAATGCTGCACTGATATCAAAGTAATCGCTTCCAGAGCTGTTCAGATTACCCAAGAAAGTGCCCGTGCTGCGGTTGTATTTGACGGTGACAACGTTATAAGTTAATGCGCCATAAACTTCGGTCGTATTTGCGTTTCTGTACAAACCAGCTCCTGGTGTACCAACGGCGCCGGAATTGTTGCCCGGGTACATGTAAGTCACGAGACCCACATCAAAAGCCAAATCTTTAACGATCTCGCCCTTGAAACCACCGTACAAATCAAGTTCCAAATTGCCTTTGGTTGCACCGTTGAAATCCTTGACCCATCGTACATTGGAGCCAAATGCACCCAAATAGAAGCCGCTCTTATGAGCGAAATCTACGCCGCCTTGTATGGCTGGCTTTTTAGAGGTTTGCGAAATGCCGCGATAACGATAATCTGTAACTGCACCCACATTGAAGCTCAGCGTGTAGTCTGGCTCAGGCGCTTTGGCTTGGGCGAATGCGCCGAAAGAAGCGACAGCGAGCGTAGCGGCGAGGGCAATGTGCGAGAGTTTCATGTTTTTCCTTTGGAGAGATGGATGTTGATGGGTACAAGAAGCACGGATCGTGCCAATTTGTGAATATTTAGCAGAGCCATTGTCTGAGTTAAAAAGCTGACCTATTAGACGATCTTCGGATTTTTCGTTAAAATATGTTTTTATGTACAGTTTTATAAAGCTTTTGGTTTGTTTGTTGTTGCATAACCGTTTCTTAAGACAACGACCACTTCCGTTGGCGTCGCACCAAATGAGGGATTAATTCATGTCGGGCTTTTCTTTGGTGCATTCTCGGGCTTTGCTGGGTTTGAAGGCTTTATCGGTGCAGGTAGAAGTGCATCTGGCCAATGGTTTGCCCAGCTTCACGTTGGTGGGCTTGGCCGATACCGAGGTAAAAGAGGCGAGGGAGCGTGTGCGCTCGGCGATTGCCAATGCGGGGCTGGATTTTCCAAACAACAAACGCATTACTGTCAACCTTGCGCCGGCCGATATTCCTAAAGATTCTGGCCGGTTTGACTTACCCATCGCGGTAGGTATTTTGGCAGCCAGCGGTCAGATTGACGGCTCGAAACTGGTGGGGCATGAGTTTGCAGGTGAGCTCTCACTCTCGGGAAAGTTAAGGCCAGTGCAAGGCGCGCTGGCAATGGCTTTGGGCATGGCTTTGCAGCACGACAGCGCCTGCGGCTTGCCGCCCATTCTTGTGTTGCCCGAAGGCAGCGCCGAGGAAGCCAGCCTCGTGCCTGATGCACGGGTGGTGCGGGTGACGCATTTATTGGATGTGGTGGCACGTTTTGCACCTCGTTTGGCGTCGCCGCACGCAGCATCTCAAGCCGTATTGCCCGCCACACACGATGCGTCCATGCCGGGCGATGCAAGCGCAGAGGTATCAGCGGCAATGCAGGCCGCAGATGCGGGTGGCGATGGCGATGCCTCCTGCGCTGGCTCCGGATTCGAAACTTTGGCCGCTGCGTCAGACGCCGGTGGCTGGACGATTTTGAGAGCGCCAGATCGCAAAGTCAGCGCCTCAAACTTAGATATGAGCGACGTGAAAGGCCAACAAGCGGCCAAGCGCGCGCTGGAGATTGCCGCTGCGGGTGGCCACAGTGTGTTGATGGTAGGCGCACCGGGCACAGGTAAATCCATGCTGGCGCAGCGCTTTGCGGGCATCCTGCCGCCCATGAGCACGCAAGAAGCGCTTGAATCGGCAGCGGTTTTGAGCCTGGCAGGACAATTTAAAAGCGAGCGATGGAGCCAGCGCGTCGTGCAATCACCGCATCACACCGCCAGCGCCGTGGCTTTGGTAGGCGGCGGCTCACCGCCGCGCCCGGGCGAGATTTCGCTGGCTCACGAGGGCGTGCTTTTTCTTGACGAGTTGCCACATTTTCCAAGGGCTTCCCTTGAAGCTTTGCGCGAGCCGCTGGAAAGCGGGCAGATCAGCATTTCGCGGGCGGCGCAGCGCGCGGTGTTCCCTGCCAAGTTTCAGCTGATTGGCGCCATGAATCCTTGCCTATGCGGGTATTTGGGCTCGCGCACGAAGGCTTGTAAATGCACACCCGACCAAATTGATCGTTATCAAGGCAAGCTCTCGGGCCCGCTGCTTGACCGCATTGATATTCATGTGGAGGTGCAGGCGCTTGATCCTGAGGATTTGTTGCAATCGTCTGCGCAAACGGCCAGCGCGCTGCCGCCAGAAGGCAGTGCAGCCATCGCCGAGCGCGTGCAGCTAGCGCGCGAGCGAAGCTTGGCGCGGCAGGGCATGCTCAATCGCGCTTTAGAGGGCAAGGCTTTGGAAGAGCTGATCATCTTGGATGAAGCAGCAAGAAAGTTTCTCAACACCGCTGCAGCGCGGCTGGGCTGGTCAGGCCGCTCGATTCATCGCGCACTGAAGGTCGCGCGCACGATTGCCGATTTAGCAGGAGCGCGGAGCACGCAAGTCACGCATGTGGCCGAGGCGATTCAGTATCGGCGGGTGTTGCGAGCGCAGGGATAGGTTTTTTAAGCATTTTCGGTGGTTTGCCGGCGTGTTTATTGCGTAACGTGCTATTGAATTTATAGTGACCTGAAAATTTCTTTTTTGATAGAACGGCCGCGAGAATGGCGGTTGGGGTTGCTGCGTCTGCCTCATGTACCCTGCTCGGGATTAGCGGCACTTGCCGCTAGATGATGAGTAAAAACGCTTTGCGTTTTTCAAACCTGCGCTGCGAGAAATCGGCAGCCACAGCAACCCCAACCGCCATTCTCGCGGCCTGCTTGGTGCGCAAAAAATCTTCGCGCGCCAATGTTGGCAAATGCAAATTCTGTTTGCGCGCTGCTCCCCTGCTTCGCCGCTCCAACCAATGGCCTGTGGGAGCCGTGACCCATACCCTTTTCGGGCGGGCGACTTTTGCAGCGCAGCGTCGGAAACGCCTCAGCGTTTTCTTTCGTCATTCAAGGCGACGGGTATCGCCTAGCTCGCGAGCAACGTACATGAGCCCGCCCGAAAAGGGTATGGGTTACGGCTTCGACAGGCCACAAGCCAAGCAAACACGCTTAATGCAACATTTATATGCCAAACAAGCATCTAGCCGGCATGAAATATACGCAGAATGCTACGAGTTTTATAGCGATTGCGCTAGCGCCACATATTCAGCCACCGGCACTTCCTCAGCCCTGCGCTGCTCATCAAACTCACCGGCAAAGCCACGCTCATCAAGCCAGCGGCCCAGCGTATGGCGCAAAATTTTACGGCGTTGGCTGAACGCTACCTTGACCAATTCTTCAAGCAACTCAGGCTTCAAAACCGCTGGCTCTGCGTGCGGGATCATGCGCACCACGGCGCTTTGCACGCGTGGTGGTGGATCAAAAGCTTCCGGCGGCACAGCGAGGAAATTTTTCATTTCATAGCGCCATTGCAGCATCACAGATAAGCGCCCGTAATCTGAGGTAGATGGCCTAGCCACCATTCGGTCAACCACTTCTTTTTGAAGCATGAAGTGCTGATCAGCGATCAGAGGCGCGAAGGGCAAAAGATGAAACAAAATCGGCGTGGAAATGTTGTAGGGCAGATTGCCTACGATGCGCAGCTTGGCACGAGTTGCTATAGTTTCAGTAGCACTTGGCGCATATTCTATGCCGGCGAAGTCCACTTTAAGCACATCAGATTCGATCACACGCACCTTCTCGCGACTGCGCCAATGCGCAGCTAAATCGCGGTCGAGCTCAATGACGGTGATGTGGCCTAAACGTGTCAGCAAGGGCTGCGTTAATGCGCCTAAGCCGGGGCCAATCTCGACCATCTGATCGGCTGAATTCGGCGCAATGGCGTCAATGATGTTTTCTATCAATGCACCGTCGACCAAGAAATGTTGGCCAAAGCGTTTGCGGGGAATGTGTTTCACACGATAGCGTCAGGTGGCTGAACTGAAAAAGCGGATTATTGTGGCTGCTCACGCAGCTCCACATAGGCGCGAGCTCGCAGATCTTGCGCCCAAGTCAGGAAGGCTTCATCAAGCTTTTTCTCGCGCAATGCGCCGCGTGCAGCATCACGCTGCTCACGATCACTCATTTTCCGCTCACGTCGCTCTTGCACTTGAATCAGATGCACGCCAAAGCGCGATACCAATGGCTCCGATATCTGCCCCGGCGCCAGCGAATTCATCACCTCTTCAAACTCGGGCACAAACTGCCCCAGCACAGCCCAGCCCAGATCGCCGCCTTCTTTGGCCGAGCCGTCTTGCGAGTTGTCTTTTGCGGCGGTCGCGAAATCAAGGCCTGCTGCAATGCGTTTGCGCAAATCAGCCAAGCGCTCCCGGGCAACGGATTCTGTGAGCTGCGCACCGGTGCGCAGCAAGATATGGCGAGCACGCGTTTGCGGCACAACCAAATTGCCCATGCCTTGCTGGCGCTTTTCAATGACTTTCAGCACATGAAATCCAGCGCCTGAGCGCACCGGCGCAGCCAAGCCGCCCGCGGCCAAATTCTGGGTGGCCTCAACAAACAAACCGGGATAGCGATCCGCGCTGCGCAAGCCCATCTGGCCCCCGTTGTCGCGCGCGCCCGGCGCATCAGAAAATTCACGGGCCAGCACAGCGAAATCCTCGCCCGCTTTTGCACGCTCAAACGCGCGCTGAGCCTTTGCTGCGAGGGCCGCGATTTGCGTCTCAGACGCATTTTCTGGCACCGCCACCAAAATCTGCGCAATATTGATATCCACCTCGCCAGCGGGTGTATCGCGCTGCTCGCGGATGAAAGCATCCAACTCGGGCTCGGTGATGCGCACACGCGGCTCGACTTCGCGCTCGCGCACGCGCTGGAGCAAGATATCGTCACGCAAATTATTACGCAGCGCGTTGATATCAATGCCGTCATCTTTCATGCGCTGGCGAAACTGCTCCATCGAAAGCTGGTTTTGACGGGCGATATTTTGCACAGCGTTGTCAATCGCTTGCGCATCCACACGGATGCCATTGTCCCGGGCCAATTGAATTTGCACCCGCTCGCTGATCAAGCGCTCCAGCACCTGCGCAAAAAGCTCTTGGCGCGGTGGCAGCGCGCCGCCGCGCGCACTGAGCTGCTGCTCAAGCTGCAGCATGCGGTTGCGCACCTCTTGATTGGTGATCGGCTCCGAATTGACGATCGCCACGATGAAATCGGCGCTGCGCTGGCTGGTGTCTTGCGCGGCGCGGCCAAGATTCAAATTCGGACTGGTGCGCAGGCCTTGTGCATGAGCCGCGATCGGTTGCGCCAAGCAGATCAAGCCCATGACACAAGCAAGCGCCAAACTAAATTTGCGGCCGCTGTGGCGGCAGGCATCAAAGGCGGGAGAGAGGGGAGATGTCATCACAGAATCACTCATAGTTACTGAATCGGCTGGGCGAATTGTCGATTTTCTCACGCAGCAATTGGTAGCGCGGCACATTGCGCTGCAATACGCTTAAGGGGCTTGATCCAACGCGTGCAAAGCCAACGAATTCCATTTGAAATAAGATGCGTTTGTTGGCGCTGTTGGTGGTCGTTTGGAGGCGCTCTACGGCAACTCGGGCGAGCCAGCTGCCGCCATCGTATTCAAAACCGAGGATCGTATCCACTGGCCTGCTCTCGCGCAGGCTGTAGTTGAGCCGGCCCACCGAATACCAGCGCCCTTTGCCTTGGCCCTGGCCGGTATCCATTGGCTTGCCTTTGTCGCCCCACAAATCATTGATCGGCCATTGCCAGCCCAGATCAATTTGCTCGCTCACGTTGCGATTTAAGCGATACGTTGCGCTGACCACACGATACGGGCTGGGCGAATAACGCGCGCTGAGCGTGCTGCGCTGCGAACGCTTGATATCGGGCTTGTATTGCACGGTGCCGTCAAACTGCCAGCGCGGATCCCAATTGACCGTGCCGCCTAAAAGCATGTCAGAAAAACGTGAGTTGTCTGGCAAGCCGCCAGGCAAGGTCACGCGCTGGTCAGAAAAGCGCAGGCGCTGCGCGTAATTGAGGCGCAGCACTTCTGCGCCGCTGGCAGGATTGAGCAGGCGCGAGGCCACGCCGAGCGTGAGCAGGTTGTTGTCGGAGATGCGGTCGTTGCCGTTGAAGGCGTTTTCGCTGAAGATGGTGGCGAAGTTAAAGTCATTCGCGCCGCTGTCATACACGGGCAAAGACGCTTGATTTTTAAAGGGCGTGTAAGTGTAGAAAGCGCGCGGCTCGAGCGTTTGTGTGAAGCTGCGGCCAAAGTAGCTGGCGCCGCGCTCAAACACCAAGCCGCTGTCCACGCTAACTGTTGGCAGCACTCTGGAGGCCGAACGCGCGCCAGCTTGAGGGCCTGTGGCAAGCGGCGCATCAAAGCTGTAGGCTGAATTGTGCAATTGCACTTTGGGAATGATGAAGCTGCCCGGCGTGACAAACGGCCGGCTGATTTGCGCCAAGGCATAGC
This sequence comes from Variovorax sp., assembly GCA_043755865.1. GTDB lineage: Bacteria > Pseudomonadota > Gammaproteobacteria > Burkholderiales > Burkholderiaceae_C > JANMDU01. The sequence continues at coordinate 31,117 of JAYUSD010000136.1, forward strand.
TGCGCTGCGCGTTGGGCTGCAAGGTCAAAGCACTGACCGAGGAGAAGCGCGTGGTATCGAGCTCAAGTTGATAATCAAATCCGCTGTGATTGAGGCGGCTGTAGCGAGCATTGAGCTGCGGCAGGCGGTCATACGGCGGCGTGATGATGGAGGTGGTTTGCTGCAAGGTTTGCCATTTGAGGGCGCGGCTGTACAAGGCCCAAGGGCCGCTTGCCCAGCTCAGATTGGCATCGTTGGCCAGCAGGCGCTGCGTCAAAGAAGCCGTGGCGCGAGGGAAATCGCGCCAATAATTGTCGTCGCTCACGCGGTTTAAGCCCAGATTAACGCTCACGTTACCAACCGACGGCAGGCCTGTGTCAAAAGTGCCGCTGTGCGCTGTGGCCAAGCCCCAACGGTTTTTGCTGCGCAAGCGATCGCTGGGCATCACGTCGAGCCGCGCGATGCCTTGGTATTCCCGCTCCAAATAGCGAAATTCCGTGCCCAGGTTGACCCCGCGCCGCTGCAGCAATGCCGGATACAGCGTGGCATCGCGGTTGGGCGCAAGATTGAAATAATACGGCACCACAACTTCCAAGCCGCTGATGTTGTCTAAGTTGATGCTGGGCGGCAGAGCGCCACTCTTGCGGTCATCAGACAGCGGGAAGCTGATGAAAGGCGCGCCCAAAATCGGCACGCCTTTGAATTCCAAACGCGCGCTGCTGGCCTCGCCTACATTCGTCTCGTTGTCGATCCGCACTTGCTGCCCGCGCACCACCCAATCGCTAGAGTCTTCGATGCCCGGCTCTTTGTGCCACACAGAATAGCTGCCGTCGCGCGCCACCGAGCGCTGCTCATCCACAAAATCAATGCGCGAAGCAGAGCCTCGGCCATTGTTTTTCAGCAAGCGGAAGCTAGGATTCAAAAAGTAGCCCTCTTGGGCATCAATGCGCAGCTGGCCTTCGCTGCCTTGATAGATATTGCCATCGCGGTTCAGATAGACATTGCCGCGAACCTTTGCCAAATCATCAGGCTGGTAATACTCAATGCGATCGGCCCGCAGCACAATGGCATTTCTGCGCAGCTCGGCATTGCCTTCAATCACGGTTTCCAGCTCAGGGCGGCCATAGATGCGCTCGCCCAGCACATAGGTAGGCATGGCTTTACGCTGCTCGGGCGTGAATTTTTCTTGCAATTGGCGCGTTGATTTAAGCCTCAGACCAAACTCACTGCCAGGCTCATTGCCAGCGATTGGCCCGCTTTGCGCCCATGCAGGCGCCGCCGCCGCAAAAGCGCACGCAACAGCCCAAGCAATCGGTTTGGCGGTGATCTCAAAAGGCTCTGAGCTGGGGAAGGCGGGCTGAGGCAAGCGCATGCGGCGGGGGCAAGTAGTGGGGTGGCTGTGAAACGGTTTATACAATCAGATTATCCATGAGCCACAACCCTTCCCTTTCCCCGCTGCCCTGCCCGCTTCCTAGTCCATCGCCTGAGCCTGTGGTTTGGGCCGATTCCCAGCGCGAGCGCGCCTTTGGCCAATGGCTGAGCTCAGTCGCAAGCACGCATCAGCTCAGCAGCAACAGCTTGCGCATTGCCAGCGCAGATGCCAGCTTTCGGCGCTATCTGCGCTTGGATGCGGCGGATGGCTCGCCGCGCATCATCATGGATGCGCCGCCCGACAAAGAAGATTGCAAGCCGTTCGCGAAAATCGCTGCGTTGATGCACGATGCTGGCTTGCTCGCGCCACAGGTGTTGGCTTGGGATGAGCCCCTTGGCTTTATGCTGCTGACTGACCTCGGTGCGCAAACCATGATGCAAGGCATTGACACCGAGGAGCCGCATGCCAACTATGGCCGCTACATGCAAGCCACCGATGCGCTCATCCAATGGCAACTTGCGTCCAAACCGGGTGTGCTCCCTGTTTATGACGAAGCCCTGCTGCGCCGCGAGCTCGCGCTCTTTCCCGATTGGTACATCGCAAAACATCGCCGATTCACGCTAAATCAAAAGCAGCAACACACCATGCAAAGCGCATTTGATCTGATCGTGCGCCGCAACTTGGCCGCGCCCAGCGTCTACGTGCACCGTGATTTCATGCCGCGCAATTTGATGCTCACTGAGCCTCAGCGCTTAGGGGTGTTGGATTTCCAAGATGCCGTCTATGGCCCGATCAGCTATGACATGGCGTCCCTCATGCGCGATGCTTTTCTGTCTTGGGACGAAGAATTCGTGCTGGATGTGACCGTGCGCTATTGGGAGAAAGCGCGCAAAGCGGGTTTGATGGATTTTGAAGATTGGGCATCTGACTTCGGCGCGTTTTACCGCGCAGTGGAGTGGATGGGCTTGCAACGGCATCTGAAAGTGGCCGGTATTTTTGCGCGGCTCACGCTGCGCGATGGCAAAGAAAAATACCTTGCCGATGCGCCGCGCTTCATCGCCTACATCCGCAGCACCTGCAATCGCTACCGCGAGCTGGGGCCGTTTTTGAAAGTCATTGATGAGATCGAAGGTATGCAGGAGCAAAGCGGCTGGGCGTTTGGGCGGGTCTGATGCATGGCATGCAGTTTGAGACGCCCCACCGTTCGGGCTGAGCCTGTCGAAGCTTCTGCTAACCCTTCGACAAGCTCAGGACAGGCCAAGCTCAGGGCGAGCGAGAATGTATCTGCGACACATACTTTTAATGCCAAAAGCACTGCTAGCCGGCATAGAATAAGCGCGCAACGCTATTAAATTAATAGTTGCGGCCAAAGCCACCCTCTCATGCCACGGATCTACACCCCTCAAGCCCTTGCCTCTGGCGAGGCCATCACGCTCGATTCTGCGGCAACGCGCCATGTACAGGTGCTGCGCATGCAGCCCGGAGGCGAGCTCACGCTTTTTAACGGCCAAGGCGGCGAATACGCGGCCAAGGTGCTGCTCATGGGGCGTTCGCAAGTGGATGTGCAGGTGGGCGAGCATCACGCGATTGAGCGCGAGGCCAATAGGCAAGTGCATCTGGCCATCAGCATGCCGGCCAATGATCGAATGGATTGGCTGATCGAAAAAGCCACCGAGCTGGGTGCGGCCAGCATCCAGCCTTTGATCTCCGAGCGCAGCGTATTGCGCCTCTCGGATGAGCGAGCAGAGAAAAAAACCGCGCATTGGCAAGCCGCAGCCATCGCTGCGTGCGAGCAATGCGGGCGTAACCGCATTCCCACCATTTTTAGCCCTATTTCTTATCAAAAATGGCTTCTAGCCGGCATAGAATATACGCAGTATGCTATTAATTCAATAGCATTTAGTGGTGTCTCTAAAGCAATTCTCTCGCTGCATCCCGATGCAATCCGCGCCGCCGACTGGGCTGCAAAGCACGCTGGCAAGCCATTGCTTTGCCTCGCAGGCCCCGAGGGCGGCCTCAGCCCAGCAGAGGAGCAAGCCGCGCTGGATGCAGGCTTTGCGCCGATCACTTTGGGCGAACGCATTCTGCGCTCAGAGACTGCGCCGCTGGCTGCTTTGGCTTTGTGGACGCTGAGTTGATCGGTTAAGAAGGAATGCGAAATTTCCGGTCGCGAAAGACGCGAAAGTTACGCGAAAGACGCGAAAAAATTCAAAATCAAAGAAAAAAGTTTTTATTACCAGTCGACTAACAGCATCAGCACTCGACCTTTCTGTATTTTTTGGTATTCCTTTCGCGTAATTTTCGCGTCTTTCGCGTCCGGAAATTTGGTATTTGTATTTGGCATTTAGCCAAAGCCCCACAATCTCCCCATGAACAAAAACCTCTGGCTTCTCGCCCTCGCGCAAGGCCTCTTCCTCACGAACAACGTCGTCTTCATCGCCATCAACGGCTTAGTAGGCCTAGCGCTTGCGCCATTCGGCTGGATGGCCACGCTGCCAGTGATGGGCTATGTGGTGGGCGGCGCGCTGGCCACGCCGCTGGTCGCGCGTACGCAGCGCTTGTATGGCCGTAAAGGCTCGTTTCTTATTGGCCTCGTCATCGCTATCGTCTCAGCTTTGCTCTGCTTCTACGCCGCGTGGGCGAAGAATTTTTGGCTGCTCGTCGGCGCCACAGTCGTCGGCGGCTATTACAACGCCAATGCGCAGCTGTATCGGTTCGCCGCCGCCGAATTAGCAGTCAGCAGCTTCAAAGAAAAAGCCGTGTCTCTCGTGCTTGCAGGCGGGCTGATCGGCGCAGTCGCTGGGCCTAATCTTGCATCAGCCACACGCACTTTGATGGCTACACCTTTTGCGGGCGCTTATCTTGCCCTAGCTTTCGTCGCACTTTTAGGTCTCGCCGTCGTCTCCTTCATCGAATTCCCAGAGCACAAAGCGCCCACCCAATCGCAAGGCGGCAGGCCACTCTTGGAGATCATGAAGCAGCCCGTCTTCATCGTCGCAGCTCTCGGCAGCGCCTTGGGCTACGGCGTGATGAACCTCCTCATGGCCGCCACGCCGCTGGCCATGCAGCAATGCGGCCTGCCCTTCTCAGATGCCGCCCTCGTCCTCGAATGGCATGTCATCGGCATGTTCGCCCCCGGTTTCTTCACAGGCCACCTCATCAAACGCTTTGGCACGCTGCGCATCATGGCCATCGGCGTGGCGCTTAACGCTTTGTGTATCGCTATTGCACTGTCCGGCGTCGAGCTCCACAAATTCCTGATCGCCCTCTTCCTGCTCGGCGTAGGCTGGAATTTCCTCTTCACAGGTGCCACCACCCTTGCACTCGACGGCTACACGCCAGAAGAAAAAGACAAAGCCCAAGGCGCGCTGAATTTTTGCGTGTTTGCAGTGCTCGCCCTCTCGTCGTTTGCCTCAGGCGTCCTCGTCACCACCCAAGGCTGGCAGCTCCTCAATTGGGGCTCTATCTTGCCTGTGGCGCTCACGGGAGCGGCATTGATATGGCTGGCCATGCAACGCCGGAAAACGCTGGGCGTCTGAGCGCTTAGGCTGCCCCAACGCATACCTTCAATGCAAGCGTATTTCAATCTCAAAACCACTGTCGTGTGTAGCGCCAGCTTTGCGTCGGCTCTGCACGCACCCCGCGCAACCTCTGCGCTGGCTTCGCATTCGCACTTCACTCGGCCCTGCATTGATGTGGCTAGCCATTGCCTACAAACCATCGTAAGAAACAAGCCATAATCCATCTAGTTAAATTTATTGCAATCTCAGGGTTTGATAAAAAAATCGTATCGTTGAAAGAAAGTCAGTATGACCACGTTTGCCAACCAACTCAAAGCGGAAATCGCCCGCATTGCCAAAAAATCCGGCAAAGCCGAAACGGCCGCCCTGAAGAAATCATCGTCGAACTATCGCTCAGAAATCGCCGAGCTCAAGCGCCGCATCTCCGCTCTTGAAGCAGGCATGGCACGCTCGGCCAAGCAAGCAGGCAAAGCCGCTAAATCTGGTGCGGGCAACAAAGCAGGCAACGACGGCGACAAAGAAAAACTCCGCTTCCGCCAAGACGGCTTCATCACCCTACGCAAAAAACTCGATCTCTCCGCCAACGAAATGGGCCAGCTCCTAGGCGTCAGCGGCCAATCCATCTATAAATGGGAACAAGGCAAAGCCAAGCCCCGCGCCAGCCAATTGCCAGCGATTGCTGCAGCGCGCAAGATGGGGAAAAAAGAAGTCACGGCTAAGCTTTCTGGAGCGGCATAACTACAATAACTGCCTAAGGTAAACTGAAACTTCACCCAAGCCAAACTTAGATAAAGTAGCACAGCACTTACCAACCTTTACCGCCAAGTTATGAGTGCTGCCCGCCCTCACCAAGACAGCGATAGAGCAAGTTGCCACAAGACAGCTTCACATGCTGGATGCTAGCCAGATTTTCATGTTCCTTATTTACTTTGATCAACAACGCGTATTTGCTGGATACAATTCGTCAGATGACTATTTTGTGCATTGGTCAGAAATTCGTATGAAGTCATTAGAACTTCAAAAAATCTAATCTCGACTCTAAAAGCGTGTAAGTTGCTGTATTTTTCTTTAACAGAAGGTGAATTATGTCGACCGTACTGCATAAACATAGGGTGTTGGGTGATACACGAGGGCAACTCATCGCTATTGAGTCTGGAGTCAACGTGCCGTTTGAAATCAAACGGGTCTTTTACATATACGGCACAAAACCTAATATTCCTAGGGGGCAGCACTCCCATCACAAAACTAAACAGTATCTGATTGCGATCAATGGTTCGTGTAGAGTCACCTTGGATAATGGAAAAACAAAAGAAATCCATGAACTCAACCAGCCCAACATCGGGTTGTTTCAAGACGCCATGGTGTGGGGAGTCATGCATGACTTCAGCGTTGATTGTGTGTTGCTAGTGTTTGCCGATCAGCATTACAACGAAGCAGACTACATTCGTGAATATTCAGAATTTCTGAAAGTGTTAAACACATGATTGTTTCGAAGTCAAAAACTATCTGTCTGCGATTAATCGAGACAAAGGATGCTGAGTTTGTGCTTAGTCTAAGACTGGATAGCAGATACAACCAGTTCTTGTCTGCGGTGTCGCCTGATTTGGAGGCGCAGAAGCGGTGGATAACTAATTACAAGCCTGAAGAAGCAATTAGAAAACAATTCTATTTTCTTATAGAAAGAAACGATGGCGTGCCATGTGGAACAGTTCGGATTTATGACATTAGACAGGATTCTTTCTGTTGGGGGAGTTGGATACTTAACGAGAGCAAAACCCGTTATGCTGCACTAGAAAGTGCATTTCTGATATACGACTTCGGATTTAATGAATTGGGTTTCCATAAGGCTCATTTTGAAGTGGTAAAACAGAACCAACGAGTTGTTAGTTTTCATAAAAAAATGGGCGCAACTGAAACATGGCAAGACGATATAAATGTTTATTTCGAGATAACCCGCCACAGTGTTGACGAAGCCAAATCCAAGATGATGAATAAAGTAATACTATGATCCCCTTTCTTGATTTAAAAACCATCAACCAACAACACCGCCAAGCTCTGATCGATGCGGCTACGCGTGTCATAGATTCAGGGTGGTACGTGTTAGGCCAAGAGGTTAAAGCTTTTGAGCAAGAATTTGCCAGCTATTGCGGCACAGAGCATTGCGTAGGCATGGCCAACGGCTTGGATGCGCTAGTGTTGACGCTGCGCGCTTGGAAAGAGCTGGGCAAGCTTAAAGAGGGTGACGAGGTCATTGTGCCAGCCAACACCTACATCGCTAGTGTTTTGGCGATCACGGAAAACCGGCTCAAGCCTGTATTGGTGGAGCCTGACGAGCACAGCTACAACCTTTGCCCCCACAAGCTGCGCCAAGTAATCACCCCCAAGACCAAGGCAATAGTAGTCGTGCATCTATATGGGCAACTTGCCCCAGTGAAAGCGATCATGGCATTAGCTGATGAGCATAACCTCTTGGTACTGGAAGACTCGGCGCAGGCTCACGGCGCCATAGCCGACGGCAAACGCGCGGGTAACTGGGGTCACGCCTCAGGCTTCAGTTTTTACCCAGGCAAAAACTTGGGCGCATTGGGTGACGCAGGAGCTATGACCACCAACGACGCAGAATTGGCCCAAACCGTGCGCGCCTTAGGCAACTACGGCAGCCATAAGAAATACGAAAACCTTTACCAAGGCCTCAACAGCCGTTTGGACGAAATGCAAGCTGCTCTCCTGCGAGTGAAGTTGCGACATCTCGACGCTGAAACGTTAGTGCGCCAGCAAATTGCTATAGCTTATGCGCAAGGCATCACCAACCCCTTGGTGGCTTTATCCATTGACCGCAATTCCACGGTTGCCAGCTTGCAAAACCATGCGTTTCACCTATTTGTGGTGAGGGTTAAAGACCGCGCCGCCTTCCAAACTCATCTCAAGGCCGCAGGTATTGATACGCTAATTCATTACCCGATCCCACCACACAAGCAACAGGCCTACCACGAATACCAACATTTGACCTTACCATTGACGGAGACGATCCACAAGGAGGTGGTGAGTTTGCCGATTGGGCCAACGATGCGCATGGATGAAGTAAGCCAAGTGATTGCAGCTATCAACCGCTTTGTTGCCTAACACCAAGGCGTAATTCACGGAGCTGTAGTGCACTGTCCTTCCAGTTTAAATCCTTTCGCAATTGTAAAATGGACAGAAATGCCCTTAACGGCAGCGGCTTGAGGCTTGAGGCTTGAGGCTTGAGGCTTGAGGCTTGAGGCTTGAGGCTTGAGGCTTGAGGCTTGAGGCTTGAGGCTTGAGGCTTGAGGCGTGAGGCGTGAGACTAAGCTGTGTAATCAATGCTAAATATATATATCAGCAACGCGCTACCGATTGGAATAAAAATCATTGGTGGGTTGTTCCTGCTGCAAGCGTTTGTTGTGCATCTTGGACAGGAAGGGCTTGGGCTAGCATCGCAGTACCAATCCATCATCACGATGAGCTACGGCATATTTAACGCACTGATATTCAACTTTGCAGTAAAGAACCAATGGCCCAAGCATATTGGTGAAATGGATTTCACTGCCTTTCTAATATGGGTTATCAAATTCAGCGTGTTATTAGCTGTCTGCATTGCCTTATTATCTTCGCCTTTATCATTTTTGATATTCAGCGATAAAGGCTATGAGATTTATATGCTCTATGCTGCTGTACAGATACCATTTGTGGCTGTTTATATTGCGCTATCAGCAAAAATGTGTGCCGATAAAAAACAAATTACATACAATGTAGTCGTTGCCGCATCGACGCTGGTGTCGATGTTTGCAATCTGGTATTGTACTAAATACCTTAAAATCGCTGAGGTGTTTATCGCCTTGGCTTTTTTTTATGCTCCCGCATTTATCATTCAAACTTACGTAGCGCGAGCAGAATTTAAAAAAATACCGGCGAGATGGTTTAAAAAAAACACCTCGTACGATTACATACCCGTACTCAAAATCAGTTTCGTTGCAGTTGTTTCTGCATTTTTAGCGGTTGCAATCCAAATGATCGCTAGAAAAATAATACTTGTCGATGCAGACTGGGGAACGGTGGGAGACTGGCAAATCGTGACCAAAATTTCCGAGTCCTATCTGCTGCTGGCAAGTATTCCACTCTTCACATTTTTTCTGCCCAAATACGCGGCACTGACAAGCACTAGCGAGAAAAAAGCTTTACTCTTGAAAATCGCTACGGTCAGCATAGTAATTGTTGGTGCAACCGGATCATTAATTTTTATGACGTGGCACATAATAGCCGAGCTTATCGTTGGCGCAAAGTTCAATAATTTAAGGCACGTCTTCGGCATCCAAGTTTTGGGGGATATATTCAAAATATTAAGTTGGGTGTTTATTACTGCGGCACTTGGCGAAAACAGGCTTAGATTGGTTTTAATCGTTGAAACATCATTTGCTCTGCTTTATTGCGGCTTGATATATTTCCTTTTTCCGCGTTTTGGACTTGTATCAGTCATTGCAAGTAGTGGTGCGGCATATATGCTGGCAGCCGCCATACTTTTTTTTAAAATCAAAGAAAAAAATGAAAGACAACAAACCAATACTTAGTGTCATTGTTATTACATACAATCAATTAGAGTTTTTAAAACAAACTATTGAATCTATAGTTTTACAGGACACAAACTATTTTTTTGAACTAATTGTGGCCGACGATTGCTCGACTGATGGCACGCAGGAGTATTGCAAAACAGTTCCACGAACCGAACGGCACGAATTCAAATATATCCGAATGAGAGAGAACGGCGGAATAACAGCAAACTGTAACTCGGGTCTCACTCACGCAACTGGCAAATATGTGACCCTCATCGGGGGCGATGATTTGTTTTTAGCGACAAAAATTCAAACCCATGTGGATTACATGGAACTGAATCCTGATGTTGTTATTTCTTACCACCCAGTGGATATTTTTGATTCAAGATCGGATGCGACTTTGCTGCTGACCAATCAGACGCGCGCAGATACGCCAATGACTGTGCTTGAAATCATTAAGATCTGCATTCCTGGTTCGGTCTCTGTATTGGTACGCGCCAGCGCGTTGCCTGGCGGTGGCTTTGACACTCGTCTGCCTGTAGTCAGCGACTGGCTTTACTATATTGAAATTGCAGCAAAGGGCAAGGTAGGCTTTGTTAATAAGACGCTAGCTCGCTATCGCAAACATGGAAATCAAGCGAGCGGAAGAACCTACGAATTATTAAACGAGTCTCTTCTAAACCTAGATTTAGCTAAAGAAAAATTGCCAACGCTGAACGGTATCGACGCCGCTATTAGAGTAGGTAAGTCGCGTTACATACTAGGTGAAGCGTATCGTCAATTCGTTTTGGGAAATACCGAAAAAGCTCGGTCGCTTATTAACGAAGCGCTGAGGCACAAGAAAACAATTTCAGCATATGGATTACTTATAGCTACCTATCTTTTTGTGGGCGGCGCTTTAGCTAAACTGTCCATTGTTCGAAAAGTGATAAAGCGGATTTTTTAAATGTTCTACAAGGCGATATCCCCGTTGCTGCTCATAGGGCTTCCTTGGGTGCTGACTTTTCTCTTATACCTGCTTGACGCTACAGACAATTTAGTAGATCTAGATGTCAACCTTGCGGTGATCTTATCGCTAGTGCTGCTACTCTTTTTTGCAGCCTCTTTCCTGCCTCTTTTGCTTACGAAGAAGAAAAGAAATACTGTAAAACGAGAGACTGAAATCAACATAAATCGTCTGAAAAAATCGATTCAGGTCGTATTTTGGATTTGGCTGGCAGGCAGTGGCTTGGATATTTTGTATTCTGGCGGTCTCCCGCTGATATGGGGTTTGACTAACTCGCCTAAAAATTACACGGATTTCGGTATTCCATCATTTCATGGATTAATTAACTCCTTTTACTTTGCATTAATCGCTTGCGTTTTTCTCAAATTGAAGGTGGATAAAGAGAAGAAAACTAGATACTATTTATGTATTTTGCTTCTATGGCCAATAATGATGCTGGGGCGAGGGATTTTATTATCAGTTGTTGTTCAGCTAGTCATTATGAATATTTTCTTTGCTGGAGTTTCCTTTAAGACAATGGGTAGGCTTTTGATCTTAGCTTTACTAATTATTCTTTTGTTTGGTGTTCTGGGCGACTTTCGTGGATATGAGAATCCCTTTCAAGGCTTAGTGAATGATAAATATGATCTTGCTTTTCAAATTTTACCTAGTGGTTTTCTGTGGGTGTACATTTACATCACATCACCGTTGTCTAATCTGTCGTACAACTACGCTAACCTAACGCCAATTTGGGATTTTTATTACAGTAGTGTTAATTTATTCCCCTCAGTGCTCCGACCTTCGGGGCTAGACAGGGCTGATAATTTCATATTTGTAAACGAAGCATTGAATGTATCGACTATTTTTGCCAGTAGTCATTCGGATTTTGGGATAATCGGCGATTTAATGCTGCTAACACTCTTGTCTGCGTGGGCGGCATTTTGGTTTTATCGCACGGCAGCATGTGTAGCTTTTATCTTGCCGTACTCTCTGGTTGGAGGTGTTTTGTTTTTTTCGATTTTCTACAATCTTTTCCTTCTATATCCGTATCTATTTTCAACTCTTTTGCTTGGATATATTGCATCGTATATCAGGCAACATTAACCTTGCTTCTTTATGTCAAATAAACATGTTTTTGTTACTGGGGGCGCTGGATTCATTGGTCAGCGAGTAATTCGTTCCTTGCTAGCTTCTGGCAAGCGGGTTAGTATGCTTGATAACTTCAGTGAACAAATTCACGGAAACACAGTATTGCCAAAGGATCTGGCAAGAGATGTCTACGTTATTAAAGCAGATATACGCGATCGCGAGGCTTTGAAAAAAGGCTTAGATGGGGCAAATGCTGTAGTTCATCTGGCTGCAGAGACTGGCACGGGGCAATCGATGTACGAAATAGAGCGCTACTTTGGCGTTAACGTCCATGGAACGGCAGTGCTGCTCGATTTACTCCAAAACGATAGATGTGCAGAGAATATCAGCTCTATTATTGTGGCATCCAGTCGCGCTACGTACGGCGAGGGTGCATATCTATGCCCTACACATGACATCGTATACCCTCAGCAGCGCAGCAGAACGGATATGTCTGCTGGTAGGTTCGAACCAGCCTGTCCACACTGCGGAGCTAATCTAGCCCTTGTACCGACTCCTGAGGATGCGCCTTTAAACCCAATGTCAATGTACGGTTTGACTAAACAAACGCAAGAGCAGGCTGTATTAATGTTTGCCCGAACTCGAGGAATCAATGGATTCGCTCTACGCTACCAAAATGTCTATGGCCCAGGGCAATCTCTGAAAAACCCCTATACTGGGATATTAGCCGTATTTTCGAATCTGGCACGTCAAAACATAGCAATTGAAATATACGAAGACGGGAAAGAATCCCGTGACTTTGTTTATATTGACGATATTGTGACGGCAACAGTCAAAAGCGTAGATTATGCCGGCACTTTCGTTGGCGCATTAAATGTAGGCTCGGGCAACCCGATTAACGTTTTGACTGTAGCCAGTGAGATCAAATCTTACTTCAAAAGCGACAGTCCAATTAAGATAACAGGGGCATTTCGTATTGGAGATATCAGACATAACGTCGCGAAAATCTCTAAGCTTCAAGAAACTTTAGGCTTTAGCCCAAGCGTCGAGTTCCAAGTTGGTCTACATCGGTTCTTAAATTGGGCCGCCAACGAAGACCTTGAGAGCGAGGGCGCTTACTTGCGCTCAGTTAACGAGTTAGCGAGCAAGGGATTAATGGGCAAAGCGTTGCGCCATGATTGACTCTACCAATGCGGTGAACGCAAATGTCTTCAAACTACATGAATATTTGAAGGCAGACCTTTGCCGTGCGCATCAACTTTTACATCCAAGCAAAGTGAAGTCCGGGCCGATCTTGTGGCTCGGAATGTTCTCCCCAAGGTTTATGCCTGTTTTGCTCTGCCGATTAGCCTATTGCTTACATTTGGTTAGGCTCAATCCCCTAGCAAAGATCATCTCAACATTAAACTTTTTTTTGTTTGGCATTGAAATAGCTGTGCGTTGTCCAATAGGCCCTGGTTTATTTCTCCCTCACACTCAAGGTACGGTTATAGGCGCTTGGTGCATTGGAGCAAATGCAACTATTTTTCAGGGTGTGACTTTAGGAGCCAAAGAAATTGATTTCAGTTATTCTGAAGGATCGCGTCCTGCGTTAGGTGCGGGCGTTACTATTGGATCCGGAGCTAAAGTATTAGGCGGCTGCAAAATTTCGGATAATGTTAGGATCGGCGCGAATTCAGTGGTGCTGAGCGACATACCCGAAAATTCGTTGGCTGTCGGCGCACCAGCCAGAGTGATAAAAACTCTAAGCGATTGAGAACATGAGTCAAATATCTGGTAAGCGCGTCTTACTAATTGCCCCGAGATTCTTTGGCTACGAAAAAGACGTGACGCAAGAGCTTCAGCGCCAAAGCGCGAAAGTCGATTGGTTACCAGATCGGCCATTCGATACACCGCTAATGAAGGCGCTCACAAAAACTTCACCAGAGTTGGTTCATCCGTTTGCCAATCGGTTGTATGAGAACTTATTGAGCAAGTTTGCGGCGGCGAACTACGATGTCGTGCTTGTTCTAAATGGTCAAACATTATCAAGGGGCATGCTAAAACACCTAAGAAACAATTTTCCTGCGGCGCAATTTGTGCTGTAC
>JAYUSD010000137.1:0-8215 GCA_043755865.1 Variovorax sp.
AGCGGGGCTCGATTGGAATGCCGCTTGCGCACTCGCACCGATGGGCGAGCGCGCGCAAGTGGCGGGCGATGTGGCCACGCTCGTGGCTCAAATCAAAACAGCGGCTCACGCAGGCGATCACATCGTTTGCATGAGCAATGGCGGCTTTGGCGGTGTGCATGCCAAGCTGCTGGCCGCACTGGCTGATGTGAGGTAGAAGCATGGGCGCGTTGGATGCGATGCTGCATGCACTTAATTTCATGCTCCCCGCTGCTGCGGTCGCGCTACTGGTGACGTTTTTTGGCCGATTTTTGAAGAAAAATAGGCCAGTAGCCGGCGGATTTATTGCGTGGGCTGCTGTTCATTTTGTAGTGTGCCTTGCTGTACTTTTGATCGGGCTGATCATCACCGGGCGCGACGGCAAGATGCTGACCTACCTTGCCATGGTGCTTGCCAGCGCCACTGTGCAATGGATTTTGTCAGGCGCTTGGCGCAAATAAAGCCGCTGCGACATGTGGCTCCAGGTGAGGCTGCAAAGTGAAGCTGCAAAGCGTGGCTGTCAATGCGCTTAAATTCGCGCCAGAGCTTGGTAGATTTGATACAAGCCCGCCCACGCGGCTTGGCTGCCCAGCGTGCGTACATGCGCACCCAGATGCTCCAGCGCCAATTGGTAGCGCTCGGTCAGTGGCTGCGAGCCCACCACAATGATGTCTGCGCCTGCTTGCACCTGCATGGCCGCGAGCTCTTCGCCGATCACCAAGCCAGACAAATAGCTGGCCGCATGCTCGGGCGCCAATGTTTTGAAAAGCGATTTCACGCGCACGCTGAACGCTGTATTCAAGAGATTAACGCCTTGCAGGGCGTAATCAATCCCTTGCAAAAAAGCCTGCGGCTCAAAGGCTGTCGATTGCGTGGCTAGGCTTTTCGACAAGATCGAATGCTGCGCGAGCAAGCCATACACCTCGCCCGTCATAAAGGTGTTGAACCCTAAAATAGCGCCGCCTTCAAAATTCACCCATTTGCTGTGTGTGCCGGGCAGGATCATCGTGGCGTCCCTCAGGCCGAGCACAGCGGCTGCGCCGAAGATTTGAATTTCTTCGCCGCGCATCACATCATCGTTTTCAAAGCGCACGCCTGGCGCAATCGCCACACGATCCTTCACTGCCCAGCGCACACCGCGCGCCACATCAATGACCGTAGCCGGGCATGCACAATACGGCACCTCAGCCATCCCATCTTTGCTGCCGATCATGCCCGAGAGCACAAAAGATTGCCCGCCCGCTTTGGTCATGCGCGCGCAGGTGGCGATCAGGTAGGGCGCAAACTCGCCTTGCTTGAAAGTCAAGATCCCGCGCGGCTGCGCAAGCTCATCCAAAATCTCGCCATCGGGCGCAATCAACGCCGCACGAAAGCTCGTGGTGCCCCAATCGACGGCGATGAAGGGATGGGTTTGGGAAAGAGGCATGCAGGCATTATCGTCAGCCTCGTTTTCAATGCGCAATGCTTTAGTATTCAATTGCACAAAATCATCCGTTGAAAAGCGGTGCTTTTTTATCGACTGATGCTTTTTTGCATCTTATTGTGTTCATTGATCGCCAGTTGCAAATACAGCTTTTTTGTCCAATCTTCACCAAATTCTTTGGCATATTTGTCGATCACCTTACGGGTAGACAGACGAATCAGCGGCAACTCTGAGCGGTCAATCTCGGTGACTTTCATGCCCAGCTTCTTGAGCTCATCGACCATTTGCGCATTGCGGCTCCTGATCAGTGCACGCTGATATTTGGAAGATTCAAGCGCCGCAGCTTTGAGGATGGCTTGGTCTGCGCTTGAGAAGCTTTCCCACACCGGCTTGCTGATCAGCACCGGCCAAGCGCTGTAGGCATGGCGCGAAAGCGTGAGGTGCTGCTGCACCTCATAGAATTTGCTGGCATAAATCGTGATCAGCGGATTTTCCTGCGCCTGCACTTTGCCATCTTTCAAACTCGCATACACCTCAGGGAAAGGCAGCTTGAGGGGCTGCGCGCCCAGCGTTTGAAAGGTGTCAGAAAACATCGCGTTCGGCATCACGCGCACTTTCAAGTCCATCAAATCTTGGCGGCGCGTCACAGGTGCGCGGCTGTTGGTGAGATTGCGAAAACCGTTTTCCCACCAAGCCAAGCCAATCAGGCCGTGCGCAGGCAGCGAGGCAAGCAGCTCGTTGCCAAAGCTGGAATCGAGCAGGGCATCGGCATCTTGCTCGGTACTCAGAAGAAAAGGAAAGTTGATCACACCAAAGCCGGATGTGAAGCGCACCAAGCTTGAGGTGTCGGGCGCGGTCATCTCAAGTTTGCCCGCTTTCAAAGCGTCCGTCATGCTCACATCGTTGCCGAGCTTGCCGCCGGCAAACAATTCGATCTTGATGCGGCCCTGCGTTTTGTCAGCGACGATCTCTGCGAATTTCTTCACCGCCATGCCCTGTGGATGATCATCGGAGAGGCCGATACCAAAGCGCATGTAGCGCGTAAGATTTGGATTCTGCGCGGCCGTTTGAGGGCTACTTTGGCCGCTATTTTGACTGATAGCCGGCATAGAATATGCGCAGAGTGCTATTAAAAGAGGAGCGACTAATCTCCGGGAAAGGTGTTGCATGCGTGTCTCCTAGTGACCATGGTTTTTCAAATCGCCGATGCCAATAAAGCATGCACAGCGTGTGGCAACGGCAGCGCAGCGACTGCGCCAAAACCTTGCACGGATAGCGCGGCTGCCGCGTTGGCGTAGCGGGCCGCTGCGACTAAATCGTCGCCCAGTGCTAGGCGAGCGAGCAGGCTGCCCGCAAAACAATCGCCTGCGCCTGTGGCATCCACCGCGTGAACTGAAATCGGATCAATGCGGCTTTGCGATGCGCCATCGCTCACAAGCACGCCCGCGCTACCCATCTTCAGCACCACGCGCTTTGCACCTAAATCGTGGCTCCAACGCACCACTGCCTCTGGCTCGTTCAAGCCGTTGAGTAGAGTCACATCATCCAAGCTGGGCAGAAATAAATCGCAACCAGCAATTGCTGGAATCATGTGTTGTTTGGCTTCTTCCAATGACCAGAGTTTGAGGCGCAAATTGGAATCAAAGGCAATCTGGCCGCCCGCCGCGCGCGCAATGCGCACAGCCTCTGCACATTGCGCTCTGGCGTTGGGAGAAATGGCTTGCGAGATGCCGGAGTAGTGCAGCCATCGCGTGTGCGCTAAAGCTTCGCGCTGCACAGGGTTGAGTTGCATGTTTGCCGCCGCGGAGCCCGCGCGACGATAGTTGAATTCATGGCCATTTGCGCCATGCGTCACAAAATACAAACCGGTAGATGCTCCCAAAATGATAGCGCACTGTGTAGTATCTATGCCGGCTAACTGCCATAAATCCATTAAATTCTTGCCAAACGTATCATCGCCCACCGCGCTTATGTAGCCGCAGCGTGCGCCGGCGCGTGCGGCAGCAATCACGGCATTACTCGTATCGCCGCCGAAGCCTTGGGTGTATTGCGGCTTGCCGGGCACGGTTTGGTTGAATTCCACCAGGCCTTCGCCGATGGCTAGTATGTCGTAGCGTTTCATCGCAAACTCAATGGTTGTCTTTCGGCACAAAACTGCCGCGACATCCGCGCAAGAAATCCAAATCACAGCCTTCGTCCGCCTGATTGACATGATCAATGTAGAGCTTCCAATAGCCCGATTTGAGTGGAGGCTCGGGCGGTGTCCATTTCGCCAGACGTGCGGCAAGCTCTTCATCGGAGATCAATAATTGAATGCGCCGCTCGGGCACATTGAGTTCAATCATGTCGCCGTTTTGCACCACAGCCAGCGGGCCGCCCGCTGCCGCTTCTGGTGCTGTATGCAAGACCACCGTGCCATAGGCCGTGCCGCTCATGCGAGCATCCGAGATGCGCACCATATCCGTGATGCCCTTCCTCAAGATTTTTGGCGGCAGCGGCATATTGCCCACTTCTGCCATGCCCGGATAGCCTTTGGGCCCGCAGTTTTTGAGCACAAGGATGCAATGCTCGTCCACGTCAAGTGATTCATCATCAATCCGTTTGTGGAAATCATCGCTGCTCTCAAACACCACGGCGCGCCCGGTGTGCACCATGAGTGCCGGCGTGGCTGCACTGGGCTTGATCACAGCACCACGTGGCGCGAGATTGCCCTTGAGCACAGCGATGCCCGCAGCTGGCTTGAACGGCTGCGCCATCGTCTTGATCACGCGCGGATCGTAGTTCTCCGCGTTTTTGACGTTCTCCGCTACGGTGTGCCCGCTCGCAGTCACGTGGTTCATATGCAGCACTGAAGCAATCTCTTTCATCACCACCGGCAGCCCGCCTGCATAGCAAAAATCTTCCATCAAATGCTCTCCACTGGGCTGCAAATTCAAGATGCAAGGCAGCTCGGAAGCCAGACGGTCAAAATCTGCCAGCTTTAAATCAAAGCCCACGCGCCCCGCAATCGCCAGCAAATGAATCACGGCATTGGTCGAACCGCCAATCGCAGCCAGCGTTTTAATCGCGTTCTCAAAAGCCTCGCGCGTGAGAATCTGCGATAGCTTGAAATCATCCTTGACCATTTGCACGATGCGCCGCCCCGCATTGCGAGCGAGCACATTGCGCCTTCCGTCGACTGCTGGATAAGCCGCATTGCCCGGCAGCCCAACGCCCAGTGCTTCCACCATGCAGGCCATCGTAGAGGCTGTGCCCATCGTCATGCAATGGCCGTGGCTGCGATGCATACAGCTCTCAGCTTCAAAAAAATCAGCAAGCTTCAATGTGCCCGCGCGCACCTGCTCGCTCATGCTCCACAGGCCTGTGCCCGAGCCCAGTTCTTGGCCACGCCATTTGCCATTCAGCATGGGGCCACCGCTCACGCCAATCGTGGGCAAATCCACGCTGGCCGCGCCCATGATGAGCGAAGGCGTGGTTTTATCGCAGCCCATCAGGAGCACGACGCCATCCAGCGGGTTGCCGCGAATGCTTTCCTCCACATCCATGCTCGCAAGATTGCGATACAACATGGCCGTGGGACGGAGCAGTGTCTCGCCCAAGCTCATCACGGGGAATTCGAGCGGAAAGCCGCCCGCTTCATACACACCAATTTTGACTTGCTCAGCGAGCGTGCGGAAATGCGAGTTGCACGGCGTGAGCTCACTGAATGTATTGCAAATGCCAATCACCGGCCGGCCATCAAACTGATCATGCGGCACGCCCTTGCCTTTGACCCAGCTGCGATAAGCAAAGCCATCGCGATCTTGGCGGCCAAACCATTGCTGGCTGCGCAGGACGCGTGGGGGTTTCGTGCTGGATGAATCGTCTGTTTGCGAAGCTTCTGATTGGCTCATAGGGTTTTTCCTGATTGGGTATTAGGTATTATCATCATATGATTACACCATTGCATCAGGAAATACCCTTTGCTTGTTTTTGGAAACCAGACAACACATGATCAAAAATGTCCACGGCAACACGCTCGATTTACTCGGGTTGCGCATCGTCTCCGGCAGTTATGCCGTGGGAGGCAGCGTGCCGCCCGAGCCGATCTTGTGCGAAGAGCTGGGCGTCAGCCGCACGGTGATTCGAGAGGCGGTGAAATCGCTGATCGCCAAAGGCATGGTGAGCACCGGCCCCAAGGTGGGCACGCGCGTTTTGCCGCGTGATACGTGGAATTGGTTTGATCCTGATGTGATTATTTGGCAAAGCAAAATCGGGCTCACGGCTGAGTTTTTGCGTGATCTGCAAGATTTGCGCCGCCTGATTGAGCCGGCAGCCGTGCGCATGGCCGCCGAGCGCGCCACGCCCGCCAATATTGCTGAGATTGAAGCGGCTTATGAAGGGATGCGTCGCGCGGTGTATGAGGGCGGTGATTACGTGACGCATGATTTGCGTTTTCATCAGGGCATGCTTAAAGCCTGCCAAAACCGCATGCTGATTCAGATGAATAAAGCGCTTTCAGCATTGCTGCGCACGAGCTTTGAAATCTCCACCACGCGGCCTGATGGGCCAATGCATTCACTGCCGCTGCACAAAGCCGTGCTGGATGCCGTGATTGCAAAAAATCCTGCCAAGGCGGAGAAAGCAATTCTCGTATTGATTGATGGCGCACATGACGATATCGAGCAAGTACTGGCGCGGCGCAATCGGCCTGTCAAGCATGACAAACCAGCGGCTTGGCTCAAAGCTGCTTGAAGATCAAAAAAGCCCCAAAAACAATCGCCCGAGGACAACATTTAACATGAAAAAACTAACTGATTATTTTTTTAAACTGATGGAGCTCGGCGTCGTGCTCTGCTTGCTCGCCATGGTGATCATGGTGTTTGGCAATGTGGTGATGCGCTACTTTTTTAACTCAGGCATTCAGATCAGCGAAGAGCTGTCGCGTTATGCCTTCGTTTGGCTCACCTATTTAGGCGCGATGGTGGCCATGCGCGATGGCGGGCATCTGGGGGTGGATACGCTGTTTAAGCATCTGCCACTGCTGGGCAAAAAAGTCTGCGTGCTGCTGAGCGAAAGCCTGATGCTGTTTATGAACGGCATGTTTTTCTGGGGCACTTTCAAGATGCACGAGCTGCAAGTGACAAACTATTCTCCCGTGGCGGGCATCTCCATGATTTGGATTTATGGCATCGGCTATTTAGTAGCTGCGGTGATGGGAATTTTCAACATCCACAAACTTTTTCTACTGCTCACTGGACAGCTAAGTGAAGGGCAGATGCTGGCCGTGGTGGAAACCGAAGGCATCAAAGAAATTGAGCAGCAAATCCAACACAACGAACAACTCAAAAAAGCTTGAAAAGACCATCATGACTGTAGCTGTATTCATTCTCTCCCTGCTCGCCGCCATGGCGATTGGCATGCCGATTGCTTATGCCCTTTTATTTTGCGGCGTCTGCCTGATGGGCTTGCTATCCTTCAACGGCACGCTCGCTTCGTTTGACAGTCAAATTCTGGCGCAGCGCTTTGTCGATGGCGCAGACAATTTTCCATTGCTCGCTGTGCCTTTTTTCTTACTCGCAGGCGAATTCATGAATGCAGGAGGCTTATCCAAACGCATCGTGAATTTGGGTGTGGCATGGGTTGGCCACTTTCGCGGCGGCCTGGGCTATGTCGCGGTTGTTGCGGCCATCATCATGGCTTCGATTTCAGGCTCAGCTATAGCGGATACGGCGGCGCTCGCTGCAATTTTGATCCCCATGATGCGAGCGGCTGGCTACGACATTGGTCGAAGCGCTGGCCTCGTGGCTGCTGGCGGCATCATTGCGCCGGTGATCCCGCCTTCGATTGGTTTTATTATTTTTGGTGTGGCAGCCAATGTGTCGATTACGAAGCTGTTTTTAGCGGGTATTGTGCCCGGCTTGATGATGGGTGTGGCGATTGGCATCGCTTGGTGGTGGGTTGCGAAAAAAGAAAATGTGCCCTCCAGTCCTAAATTGCCGATCAAGGATCGCCTGAAAATAACATTTGATGGCATTTTCGCGCTCATGCTGCCACTGGTCATCATCGGCGGCATGAAATCGGGGGTGTTTACGCCGACTGAGGCCGCAGTGGCCGCTGCCGTGTATTCATTTGCAGTGGGCATGTTTATCTACCGTGAATTGAAGTGGAATCAAATCTACGGTTTGTTTTTAGCAGCCGGCAAGATGACAGCGGTTGTGATGTTTCTCGTTGCAGCTGCTATGGTCAGCGCTTGGCTGATTACAGTCGCCAATATTCCCCAAGAGATCGTTGATCTGCTTGAGCCATTTATGGATAACAAGACTTTGCTGATGTTTATGATGATGGTGCTCATCGTGCTCGTAGGCACAGCGCTAGATTTCGCGCCCACGGTCTTGATCCTCACGCCCGTTCTGATGCCTGTGGTGCTCAAAGCGGGCATTGATCCTGTGTATTTCGGCGTGCTCTTCATCATGAACAACGCGATTGGCCTCATCACACCGCCGGTGGGCACGGTGCTCAATGTGGTGAGCGGTGTGGCGCGAATCACGATGGATCAAGCCTTCAAAGGCGTGATGCCTTTCTTGATTGCACAACTGATCGTGCTGTTCTCTCTCGTTTTCTTCCCCGAATTGGTGTTAGTCCCCTTGAAATGGTGGATGCGCTGATTCATACTTTTCGCAACTCTCGTTTTTCAACCCGTAGGAGACCTTAAAAATGAAACGTCGTAACCTGGTGGCACAAGCTGCCCTTATCGTGGCAGGTACTTTGCTGGCCACTTCTGCTGCGTTCGCG
>JAYUSD010000138.1:0-8181 GCA_043755865.1 Variovorax sp.
GATTGTTTGTGTTTTTAGCGACATCTTCTTTTGTATTTTTGCGGGTGCTCGCTCAGCCTGCTTGGATTTACAGCGTGATCATGATGAGTATTTCAATCGTGTACGTGTCAGGCACATTTGCAAGCAGGCGAGTGCACTCTAGCGTCGGCGTGCAGCGCATGGTGTTCATCGGCGGCTGGATCACACTGATCGCGAGCATCATGTATGGCGTGGTGCTTTGGTTTGCACAAACCAGCGTGATCGCTTTGGCCTTGTGTCAAATGGTGTTTATGTTTGGCCATGGCTTTCACCAGCCTGCCGGGCAATCGGGCAGCGCTGCAGCCTTTCCGCAAGCAGCCGGCGCGGCGTCCGCCATGGCAGGCTTTTTGATGATGCTCGGCGCATTCGCCACAGGCTCGGTGCTCGGCGCCTCGATGGATGGCAGCGTGCGGCCAATGGTTTTGGGGATCATGTTTTGGGGCGTGATGATTGTGATCGTCGCTTGGACGTTGGTGCAGCGCTATGGCAAGCTTAGTAAAACATAGCGCTGCCGATGCAGTGGGCTTGAAAGCAATTGCGATTGCGGGGCCCACTGCAAGTGGCAAATCAGCGTTGTCAATGTGGGTGGCGCAGCAAACCCCGAGCGAGATCATCAGTGTCGATTCGGCGCTGGTGTATCGCGGCATGGATATCGGCACAGCCAAGCCCTCACGCAAAGAATTGGATCACGTGCCGCATCACCTGATCGACATTCTCGATCCTGCGCAAAGCTACAGCGCCGCGCAATTTGTGCGTGATGCCACACAATTAATCGGCGAGATCAATGCGCGTGGCAAGCTTGCGCTGCTCGTAGGCGGCACCATGCTGTATTTCAAAGCGCTGATTGAAGGCTTGGATGAGATGCCAGCCGCAACGCCTGAGATCCGCGCTGCGATTGACGCCCAGGCTGTGCAGCTTGGCTGGCCAGCCATGCATGCGCAGCTCGCACTCATTGATGCCATCACAGCTGCACGGCTCTCGCCCAATGATTCGCAGCGCATTCAACGCGCGCTGGAGGTGTATCGTGCCAGCGGCCAACCGATCTCGTTTTTTCAGCATAAATATGACCAAAAAGAGCATATAGCCGGCATGGAATATGCGCAGAGTGCTACCAATTCAATAGCAACTCTTCCAATGCTTAGCTTAGAGCCTGAAAACCGCGCGTGGCTTCATGCGCGGATTGCGCAGCGCTTTGAGCAGATGCTGCTCGGTGGTTTGGTAGATGAAGTGCGCCAGCTCAAAAGCCGCGCTGATCTGCATTTGGATTTGCCATCGATGCGCTGTGTAGGCTATCGGCAAGCTTGGGAGATGCTTGATGGGCGGTCTACATTAGCCGAGTTTAAAGAGAAAGGCTTAGCCGCCACGCGCCAGCTCGCCAAACGCCAAATCACTTGGCAGCGCGGCATGCTGCCGCCTGCGTTTAACAAACACGTGATCGCAGCTGACAGCCCCACAGCCACTGCGGATGCCCTGAAATGGATAGAGTCATGTTTATGAAAGTTTTGCTCATCCTGATTTTTACCGCCTGGCTCGCCGCTTGCGCCAACACGACCACACGCCCAGTGGAAATTGACAAAAAAGCCGAAGCAGCAGAAGCCCAGTTGCAGCGCGAGCTGGCTTTTGAAGGTTTCTTGGATGACGAGCTGCGCATCAAGCGCGTCGCGCAGCCGATTTTGCTGGCAGCCATTGATTTGTGCAAAGACAAAACTCGCTTTGATACCGGTGCCACATTCACCAACGCGCTGGCCTATGGCAAGGATTTCGAGCCAACGGTCACAAAATTCTTAGGCATTGCAGGCCATGAGCTGGGCTTGTTGCACGTGATCGCTGGTTCGCCCGCTGATCTGGCGGGCCTCAAACGCGGAGACCAGCTGATCAGTGTCAATGGCTTCGTGATACCCAACACCAAAGAAGCCAACGCTGAGTTGGGTAAAAAAGCGCAGGAGTGGCTGAAAAAGCCGGATCCACTCATCACCGTGTATGCCCGCAAAACGGCCAGTGGCGTGCAGACTGCAACAGCCAGCGTTACGCCCGTGAAAGCGTGTGATTTCCCCGCCTTCCTGGTGATGCAGGAATCGCTCAATGCGTATGCAGATGGCAACGGAATAGCGATTTTTCGTGGCATGCTGCGTTTCGCAAATGACAATGAGCTGGCGGTCGTGATCGGCCATGAGCTTGCGCATAATTTCATGGGCCACATCGAAGCCGGCCAGCGCAACAATGTGCTCGGCACAATTGCGGAGATCATCGCGGCGAGCCGGGGCATTCCCACGCAGGGTGCATTAGGTGCAGCGATTGCACTGGCCTACAGCCCGGCGTTTGAATCGGAAGCGGATTATGTGGGCCTGTATGTACTTGCACGCGCTGGCATTGAGATCAAAGAGGCACCAAAATTTTGGCGACGCATGGCAGCCGCCAATCCTGCGGGCATCAGCCAACGCGGCATGATCGCCAGCCATCCGGCCACGAGCGCGCGTTTTGTGGCGCTGGAGAAAACGGTTCAAGAGATTGAAGCCAAGCGTGCTGCCGGCCAGCCACTCAATCCTGAACTCAAAACGGATACGAAGAAGTGAGCGAGCAAACCGTCGTTCGCATCGAAGGTTTGGCCAAGCGCTACGGCGATGTAGCGGTATTCAGCGATGTGAGCTTGCAAATCAATGCCGGCGAATTTGTTGCCATCGTGGGGGATTCAGGTGTCGGGAAATCTACGCTGCTCAATTGCATGGCCGGCTTGGACCACTGGGACGCAGGCATATTGCAAGTGCAAGGCGCGGATCTGGGCGCACTCAATGATGAGCACCTTGCCCTTTGGCGGCGCAAATCGGTGGGATTTGTGTTTCAAGCTTTTCATGTGTTGCCGCATTTGGATGTCGCGCAAAACATTGGCCTACCGTTGCTGCTTCTCAAGCAAAAACCCATGCAAATTGCCCCCCGTGTAAAGCAGATGCTGCAAGCTGTGGGGCTAGAAGGTTTGGGCACTCGCTTGCCCCAGCAGCTCTCCGGTGGCCAGCTCCAGCGCGTAGCGATTGCACGCGCACTCGTGCATGCGCCTGCTCTCGTGCTCGCAGACGAGCCCACCGGAAATCTTGACCCGAGCACGGCTGAAAAAGTAATGGATGCCTTGATCGCACAAACACGTGCCAGCGGTGCAGCGCTCGTGCTGGTGACGCATTCCCAAACCGCTGCCGCACGCGCTGATCGCATCTTGCATCTCACTGCGCAAGGCATTGCGCAAGCTGCGCGTCATGCTTGAATTGCTGCGTAGCTTTTCTTGGCAAGAGCTGCGCCAGCATCCGTGGCGCTACGCGGCGGCGCTCTCCAGCATCGCGCTGGGGGTTGCGCTTGCATTTTCTGTTCATTTGATCAATGCGAGTGCGCTCTCTGAATTTTCTTCGGCATTGCAATCCGTGCAAGGCAAACCGGATGCAAGCGTTCGCGCAGATGTAGGCACAGGTGCAGGCACGGGCAATTTTGATGAGATGGCTCTGCAAACCATTGCAGCGCTGGATGACGTGGCGCTCAGCAGCCCAATTCTTGAGCTCTCCACCTACGCTTTGAATCCGCAAGGCAAAAAGACAGCAGTGCGCATCGTGGGTGTAGACGCGCTCAGCGTGGCGCAGATCTCGCCCGCCCTGATGCCGCGCGCCACGGATGGTGCAG
Organism: Variovorax sp.; assembly: GCA_043755865.1. Classification (GTDB taxonomy): domain Bacteria; phylum Pseudomonadota; class Gammaproteobacteria; order Burkholderiales; family Burkholderiaceae_C; genus JANMDU01. The sequence goes on from JAYUSD010000138.1 coordinate 3,679, forward strand.
CTCGGTTTACGCTCTTCGCACCGCGCCAAGCGTTTTTGAATGCCGCCGCGCGGCAAGCTTTGGGCGATGCTGAGCTGCGGATCGTGAGTGGCAGCAGTTTGGTGGCTTTGCAAGCGGCAGGCAGCGTGGCTGCGCCGGGCGCGGCATTGATCGTGATGGATTTGGGCGCGATGCAAGATGCCTTTAAAGCGCAGGGCCAACTCAGCCGAATCGATCTTCGCTTAAAAGCTGGCGCATCGCCTGCTCGCCTGCCCTTGCCTCGTGAGCTGACTTTGGCCCGCGCTGAAGATGCCAATGAGCGCACCGATCAGCTCTCCCGCGCGTATCGGGTCAACATGACCGTGCTCTCACTCGTGGCTCTGTTTACTGGGGCGTTTTTGGTGTATTCGGTGCTCACTCTGGCGGTAGCTAAGCGGGGTCAGCAATTGGCTTTACTCGGTGTGCTTGGGCTCACCGCGCGACAGCGTTTGCAGCTGGTATTAACCGAGGCCAGCTTGCTTGGGGTGGTGGGTGCGTCGTTTGGCATCGCTCTGGGCGTTGGGCTGGCTGCGCTGGGTTTGAGAGCGTTGGGCGGTGATTTGGGCGGCGGCTATTTTTCGGGCGCTACGCCGCCATTGCACTGGAGCACGCGTGCCGCTCTGGTGTACGGCTCTTTAGGTTGGCTGGCTGCTGTGGTAGGCGCTTGGTGGCCTGCGCGCGCTGCTCAAGAGTTGCCGCTGGCGCAAACGCTCAAAGGCTTGGGCGCTGCGCAGATCACGCAAGGCAGGCCTTGGCTTGCTCTTCTTTTGGTAGCGCTGGGCGCGTTATTTTCATGGGCACCGCCGCTGTTTGGCATGCCGATTGCCGCTTACACAGCCGTCGGCCTGCTGCTCGTGGGCGGCATGGGCTTGCTGCCGTTTGGCGTGAGCCTGATCTACGATGCGCTCTCGCCGCGCGTGGCCGCGCATGCTTTGCCGATGCTCGCCGTGGAGCGAGCGCGGCGCATGCGAGAGGTGGCCGTGGTGGCTGTGAGCGGTGTGGTGGCAGCGCTCAGCCTCGGCGTGGCGTTGACGGTGATGGTGAGCAGCTTTCGCGTGTCAGTCAGCAGTTGGCTGGATACGATGCTGCCCGCGCCGCTGTATGCGCGGCTCACGTCATCTACACAAACAGCGCAGGCTTTGTATTTCCCGCCGGAGATGCTGCAGCGCTTGAGGCAGCTGCCGAATGTGCAACGCGTAGAAGGCCTGCGGCTGCGAAATGTGAATGTGGGCACGGCGCTTCCCGATGTGCAACTGATCGCGCGCCCCATCACGTTGCAAAACGCAGCCAAGGTGCTGCCGCTGGTCGGTGAGGTCTCGCAGCCACCTGTGCCGGGTGCGATTGCGTTGTTTGTGAGTGAGGCGGTGGTGCAGCTACACGATGCTGTCCCCGGGCAACTTTTTAAGCCAAACTGGCTTGTAGCCGGCATATATACTGCGCGGAATGCTACTGAATTGATAGTGAATGAAAATGCACCTGTTTTCTATGTGGCGGGCGTGTGGCGCGATTACGTGCGGCAGTTTGGATCTGTGGTGATCGATCATGCGCAGTATGTGCGGCTCTCGGGTGATGAGCGAATCAACGATATCGCCATCTGGCCGGAAGCGAATGCAAGCACTGCTGCGCTGCAAACACAAATTCAGCTACAAGTGCGCCAGCTCTTCAGCTCGGATGCTGCGCTGGCAAATTTAGTGGAGTTTGCCAGCAGCGCGGAGATCCGGAGCATCTCGCTCAAAATGTTTGATCGCAGCTTTGCCGTGACATATTGGCTGCAAGCTGTGGCGATTGCGATTGGCCTGTTTGGTATCGCCACGAGCTTTTCTGCGCAGGTGCTCGCTAGACGCAAAGAGTTTGGCCTGCTCGCACATTTGGGGCTCACACGCTCACAGATTCTGCGCGTTGTTGCGCTCGAAGGCGCGGCGTGGACCGCCATTGGCGCCATCGCAGGCTGCGTGCTTGGCTTGGTGGTCTCATTGGTGCTCATTCATGTGGTCAACCCGCAGAGCTTTCGCTGGACGATGGACATGAGCATTCCATGGCTGCGCTTGACCACCCTAGCGGCTGCCGTGATGCTTGCTGGCACCGTGACTGCATGGCTTGCCGGCCGCGCTGCTGCCTCTCGCGATGCTGTGCTGGCTGTGAAAGAAGATTGGTGATGCTGCGTCGCGCTGCACTCTTGTCATCAAGCCTGCTCGCTCCCGCGCTGCTGGCTTGGCGAGGCGCAAATGCTTTGCCCGCGCGCGAGATGAGCTTCCCGCGCGATCACGGCTCGCATCCTGAGCTTCGCACCGAATGGTGGTATCTCACCGGCTACGCAGATGCGGGCACGGCTGCAGCACCGCGCTTGCTCGGCTATCAAATCACTTTCTTCCGCTCGCGCATTGATGCGGCGCAAGCGCTGCAATCACGCTTCGCGGCCAAGCAATTGCTCTTTGCCCATGCCGCACTCACCGATGTCAGTGCGCAAAAGCATTGGCACGATCAACGCATCGCTAGAAGTGGCTTTGGCATTGCCCAAGCGAGCGACCAGACCACTGATGTGAAGCTGCGCGACTGGACATTGAAGCGCAGCGCGGATGGCACATACACCAGCCGCATCGCAGCAAAAGATTTCCAACTCAATCTGCAATTCGCGCCCAAGCAGCCCCTACTTTTGCAAGGCGAGCGTGGCCTCTCACGCAAAGGCCCAGATGAAAAACAAGCCAGCTATTACTACAGTCAGCCCCAACTTCAAGCTACAGGCAGCATCGAGCACGGCGGCAAACAGACGCTGCTCAAGCAAGGCATCGCGTGGCTCGATCACGAATGGAGCGAGGAAATATTGCATCCCGAGGCGCAAGGCTGGGATTGGATCGGCATGAATTTGTTCGACGGCAGCAGCCTCACTGCATTTCAACTAAGGCGACAAGACGGCACTGCGCTTTGGGCAGGCGGCAGCTTCCGAGACGCATCATCTACCAGTATCTTCAAACCAACAGACGTACGCTTTAATGCAAGAGAAATTTGGCAAAGCCCCAGCAGCGCAGGTCGCTATCCCGTGCAATGGCAAGTCAGCACCTCGCGCGGCGCATACAGCATCCGCGCCCTCATGAATGCCCAAGAACTCGACAGCCGCAGCTCCACCGGCACGGTGTATTGGGAGGGTTTAGCGGATTTGCTCGATGCACAAGGCGAGAGCGTCGGGCGCGGGTATTTGGAGATGACTGGCTATGCAGGCAGACTACAAATTTGATAGCACACTGCGCAGTATTTATGCCGGCTACTAGGCTTTTTATCTTCAAGAACGTTTGTTTTTCTTAGATTGAAGCGTTGATGTGCGGAAGATTTCCTCATCCGAGAACGGCTGCGAGTGTGATGCATTTCGCCCGCCTTCAGGAGCGAGATACGCAACATCAGTCGGGCGGCAGCAACAAGCCTAAGCGCGCCCATACACACAACGAAAGACAATCAAGGCAATTGCGCATCCGCCATCCGCGCCACAATCGTTTGCGCCCGCGAAGAGAGATATGCAGAATTGGGCACTTTCTCATAAAACTTAGGCCGTGGCAGCATCACGGCCAATCGCGCAGCCTCATATGGAGACAAACGGGATGCACTCTTGCGGTAGTAATGCTGCGCAGCGGCCTCCACACCAAAGACGCCTGTACCAAGCTCCACAGAGTTCAAGTAAATCTCAAGAATGCGTTCCTTGGGCAGAAAAGCCTCCAGCGCAAAAGTGATCACAAGCTCTTGTGCTTTGCGCATAAAGCCCGGCGCATAGGTAATTACATACTCAAGTCCATTCGTAGCCTCTAGTCCTTCACGCATGTAGCCGCGCTCACCGGAGAGAAACAGATTTTTAGCCAGTTGCTGCGTGATCGTTGAGCCGCCTACAATTTTGGGCGGAATCACTTTGCCTGTACGCTTGCTGCGCTTGGTTGCCTGTTGCTCCGCCTTGGTATTGCGCTGCCAAGCTTTTTCTATCGCATCCCACTCCACGCCATCGTGATACGCAAAATCGCCATCTTCACTGGCAATCACTGCGCGCTTCATGTTGTCAGAGATTTGCTCGTAGGACAGCCACTGCTGCTTCCATGCGAAGGGCTTCTCAGAATTCGCAGCTAGTTGCCAAATTTCAGAGCGCTCAAACGCGGTGGACTGGGGATCAATCCAGCGCATGCTGATCACGCGCAAGACAAAAAACAATTGCAAAGCCAAGAGTGCAATCAACACCATCAGCAACCAGCGTCCGAAAATTTTGAATCCAATACGAGGCATGATCAACGCGCTGTGAGCTTGGTCTCTAGCGTCTCGTCGCGCGTGAATTTAAAGCGCGACACAATCACGATCTGATCTGCACGGCGGCGCATCTCATCAGAGAATTTACCGAAAGGCCCTGCGGCTTTTGCAATCGCATGCGCACGCCGATCCAAAGCCGTGATCCCTGAGGGCTCCACGATTTCAGTGGCGATCACTTTGCCATCGTGATTGATGGTCACAATCATG
>JAYUSD010000139.1:0-8164 GCA_043755865.1 Variovorax sp.
CAATGTGTTGGTGACGATGGCGACGGGCCCGCTGCTCACTGCGCTGCTGGCGCGTGTGTTCATCGGCCACAAGTTGCCTGCGCGTACTTGGGGAGCGATTGCCGTGGCTTGCGCGGGCATGGCGTACATGTTTGGGCAACAGCTCGATTTCAATCAAGGCGGCGCAGCGCTTGGCATGGCGGTGGCGTTTTGCGTGCCAGTGGCAGGCGCCATCAACTGGACGGTGGTACAACGCGTGCAATCGCAGGGTGAAAAATTAGATTTTGTGCCTTGCGTGTTGATCGGTGCAATCATCTCAACGCTAGTGACTTTTCCGCTTTCATTTCCGTTTGCGGCCACTGCAAAAGACGTGAGCTGGCTCGCGCTACTTGGCTTGGTGCAGCTAGCGATTCCTTGCGTGCTTGCCGTGGTCTGCGCTCGTGTGTTGAAGGCGCCCGAGGTGTCGCTCTTGGCGTTGCTGGAAGTGATTTTTGGGATACTGCTGGCTTGGGTGTTTGCCGCAGAAGTGCCTTCGCAGGCAGTGCTTATTGGCGGTGCGCTGGTCATTGGTGCGCTGGTGGCGAATGAATTATTGGGGTTGAAGACATCATGAGTAACGAGAGCTTTGTCATTGTGGAAGAGCGCGGTAACGTAGGATTGATCACCCTCAATCGCCCGAAGGCGTTGAATGCTTTGAGCTTGCAGATGGTGCGCGACATCACCGCCGCTTTGCTCAAATGGCGCGATCAAGCCAATATTCAGCTTGTTGCTATTCGCGGGATGGGTAAACAGCCTGATGGCAGCTTCGCGCCTTTCGGCAGCTTCTGCGCAGGCGGCGATATTCGCTTTTTTCATCAAGCCGCGCTCGCTGGCGATCCCGCTTTAGAAGATTTTTTCACCGAGGAATATAGCCTCAATCATTTGATTCATACTTACCCCAAGCCCTACGTCGCTTTCATGGATGGCATTTGCATGGGCGGCGGTATGGGAATCTCTGGGCACATGGCTGCAAACAGCATTCGTGTTGTCACAGAGCGCACAAAGATGGCGATGCCTGAGACGAATATTGGTTTGTTTCCCGATGTGGGCGGCGGCTATTTTCTAAGCCGCTGTGCCAACTTGCAGCCCGGTGTGGGCGAGTATTTGGCGCTCACGGGACATATGCTGCATGCGCCGGAAGCGGTGCAGCTTGGCTTGGCTGATGTGCAGTTAAGCAGCAGTGAATTGGCGCAAGTGTGGGATGGTTTGGGCGCTTCTTCGGCTTTAGATCGGACAGGCTTACTCAGCTCAATCACTATCAATTCAATAGCGCCTCACGCAGTATCTACGCCGGCTATCGCCACCTTTTTATCAAAAATAGGTGATTATTTCAATCATGCCACTGCATTGGCCATCACGAGAGCGCTAGAAGCCAGCGATGATTCATGGGCCAAGGAAATAGCAGCCACATTGCGCAAACGCTCACCTCTGATGCTCGAAGTCACCTTGCAGCTCATCCGCCGCGCGCGCACCATGAGCCTTGCCGATGATCTGCGCCTAGAGCGTGATCTGGTGCGCCATTGCTTCTCTACCAAGCATTTGCAGCGCAGCGGCGCAAGCAGTGAAACCGTTGAAGGCATTCGCGCACTTGCGGTGGACAAAGACCATGCGCCAAAGTGGCATCCAGCGCGGCTGGAAGACATCACGCCCGAGATGATCGCGCTGTTCTTCGTAAGTCCGTGGCCTGCAGACGCGCATCCGCTGCGCCACTTAGCTTGAAGATGCAGGCCGCAGATTTATGCAGCCATACCTTCAATAAAAAACTTCACGCGCTTAACGCCTTGCCATTCATCGCTCTCTAGCCGGAAGGCCAAGTGAGCTCTCGCAGGCAAGGGCTCGGTGTGGTTGAACCAAATGCCGTCGACGAGTTGGCCTTGGTGTTTGAGTTTTAAGCCAAGATGTTTTTCTGCGACTAAGCGTTGCGATACGACTTCCATTTCTTCGCTGAACACAGGCGCAGCGAAGCCCTGGCCCCAAACGGCTTGATTGAGTGTGTCGGCCATATCGGCGCGGCGATATTCGACGGGCAGCGGGCCGTCAGTCTCGAGCCTGCGGGCAAGCGTTGCTTGATCGATCCATAGCGCGGCAACTTCGGCGAATGCGGCTTCAAAGGTATCGAAATGCTCCTCTTCAATCGTGCAACCCGCAGCCATCGCATGGCCGCCGAATTTGATGAGGAGGCCGGGATGTTTTTTCGCCATCCAATCGAGTGCATCGCGCAGATGGAAGCCTGCGATTGAGCGACCTGAGCCTTTGAGCAAATGCTCTTGGCCGGGCGCAGCGCTGGCCGCGAAGACGAAAGCCGGGCGATGCAGCTTGTCTTTGATGCGGCTGGCCACGATGCCGACCACGCCTTCGTGAAACTCGGGGTCGAAGATGGCAACGCCGGATGGTTGATTTTCAATTGGTTCATCATCTGCAAACATGTATTGCAGCGCGGCTTCGGCTTGCTCGCGCATACCTGATTCGATATCGCGCCGCTCGCGGTTGATGGCGTCGAGTTGCTTGGCGAGTTCATCGGTGCGGCTTGCGTCGTCTGAAATCAAGCATTCAATGCCGAGCGTCATGTCGGAAAGTCGCCCTGCGGCATTGATGCGGGGGCCGAGTGCGAAGCCAAAATCGAAGGTGCTGGCAATCGGCATCTTGCGCGATGCTGCTACGAAAAGGCTAGCAATCCCCGCAGGTGCTATGCCGGCTCTGAGGCGTTTGATGCCTTGAGCAACGAGGCGGCGGTTGTTGGCATCGAGTTTCACGACATCGGCCACTGTGCCGAGCGCCACGATGGGCAGAAGGGCATCAAGCTTGGGTTGCGGTATTGCCCCCACGCTCTGCGCGGACGCGTCGTCGCTGCCCTCCGAGGGAGCGCTCGCGGCTAAGGGCGGCCTGTCGCCGCGCTGCGTGAAGACACCGCGCTCGCGCAGCTCAGCACGCAGCGCCAGCAAGACGTAGAACATCACGCCCACGCCAGCAATCGATTTGCTTTCAAAAGTGCAGCCCGGTTGATTCGGATTGACGATCACATCGGCCAGCGGCAGAGAGTCGCCGGGCAAATGATGATCAGTGATCAAAGTTTGCAAGCCCAGCTCTGTAGCCCGCGCCACGCCATCCACGCTCGCAATCCCGTTGTCCACCGTGATGAGCACGTCTGCGCCTTGCGCTTTGACGCGATCTGCAATTGAAGCGGTGAGGCCGTAGCCATCGACCACGCGGTCTGGTACGAGATAGCTCACATGCTTTGCGCCGAGCAATCGCAAGCCGCGCACGCCAATGGCGCAGGCTGTGGCGCCATCGCAATCGTAATCAGCCACGATGCATAGGCGTTTGTCTTGGTAGATAGCATCAGCCAATAGCTTCGCCGCCTCGTTGCAACCTTTCATGGAGGAGGGCGGCAACAGCTTGGCCAGCCCATCATCCAATTCTTCCAAGCTGTGCACGCCCCGCGCCGCATACAACCGCGCCAGCAGTGGATGCACGCCCGCTTGCTCCAACGCCCATACGCTCTTAGGCGGCACGTCTCTAACTATTAATTTCATAGCGCCTCACGCAGATTCTGTGCCGGCGAACGGCTAAAAATGCTCAAAAATTGTTGTAAAAAATTACTTTTCTGTACTTGTAAAGTGATTGCTGATCGCTCGCCACAAAAAGTGATGCTGAGCTGCCGTTGCGCTGCAATTGCATCCCTGGCCAAATCTTCTACAGACAATATCAAACTTTGCCAAGTTTTAAGATACGCCTTCTCTTCATGCGATGCATCTTGCAGGCAAAAATCCAAGCTCACTTGTGAGCTCGATGAAGGCATCACATTAAGTTGTCCCGCGCCATCTACCCAAAATGAATTCATCGTTGGCAAGCCACGCGCAATCCGCGCCTCGCTGATTGGATGCGTATAAAGTAGCATTTGCACTTCAGCCTGCAAGCGGCTGAGCCTGAGGGCTTGAGGAAACAAGCCTGCATCTGGCAAAAAATCATTGATGCTGCGGCCTTGAACACGCGACAGCGATGCGCATTGAAAATCCGCAAACTGCGCTCCGAAAGCCAGCCAGCGCGTGGCGCTGTGATACCGCAGCTCAATGCCATCTTGCTCAAAATAAGGCGCAATCAAAGCATGCAGCTCGCGTGATTCAACATCAGTCAATTGCAGGCGATGCGTAGGCTGCATCACCATATCCGTCATCCCCACATCCAAATGACAAGGATGCACCCAAGCGCAAGGCTGGCCAAAAGTCTGCGTCTCAAACGCCGCCCAAGGCATCTTGCCTGCATCGCTGGGCAGCCCAAGCGCTCGCGCATAAACCATCTCGTGCGGCATGCACAAACTGTCTTCATGCAGCTCAATGCGCTGCGTCTCTTTCCAATTCGACAGCATCGTCGACGGATTAAAGGCGTCGCTTTCGTTTTCAAACGGCTGTAAACCCGCTGAGGGCACGATGATCTTAGTTAAAAGCATGTTGTGATTGTGTCAGAGCTCATCAGAGCTCCAATAATTGTCAAAAGTTGACTTGCTCATGATGATGGGTATCACATACGGTATCTAAATTGATAATTTATGATACTATTTAAGTGTGATTTTAGTCGATACCAATGTCTTCGTCGGTGCCTGTATGGATGTGGGCGCATCTGCCAAAGTGGTGGAATTATGTCTGCGTGGGAATTTACAACCCATCATGGGAGCGAGTCTTTTGGCTGAATATGGGGATGTACTACACAGGGACGTGCTTTTTGAGAATTGCCGTTTGGATCTGGCGCAACGCGAAGAATTGCTAGATATTTTCCTCTCGAATTGCCAATGGCGACACACCTATTTCTCATGGCGACCGAACTTGCGCGATGAAGGTGACAATCACATTGTGGAACTGGCTGTGGCGGCGGCAGTCTCTCATGTGATTACTTGGAACACGCGGGATTTTGCGACGATGGAGCTGCGCTTTCCTGCATTGAAATTTATCACGCCGCCTCAGTTTTTAAAGGAGCTGTTATGAGTTCATTAACCCTTCGACTTCCCGATCACAAGCATGACCGCCTCAAAGCTATGGCCGTTAGCCAAGGCACTTCTCTTGCGCGCTTGCTGGATGAGATGACAACGCAGGCCCTGGTGCAGTTTGACGCTGAGACGCGCTTTAAGATCCGGGCTCAGCGTGGCAGCAATCAGCTGGAGCGGGGCTTGGAGTTGCTGCGCATGGCGCAAGGATCAAACGCCTGATATGAATCTTCCTTACGAACTCGAAGTGGGCCTGCGTTACACGCGGGCGGGGCGGTCTTCTCGCTCTAATCGATTTATCAGCTTTATCTCGGGCGTGTCGATGCTAGGCATTGCGCTGGGGGTAGCGGCGCTGATCATTGTGTTGTCGGTGATGAATGGGTTTCAGAAAGAGGTGCGTGATCGGATGCTTTCTGTCGTCTCGCACATTGAGGTGTTTGCGCCCGGGGGCGCGGCGCTTGCAGATGCTACGAAAACGCTTGCTGAAGTGAGGGCGAATCCCCAAGTCATCGGCGCTGCACCATTCATTGCGGCGCAGGCTTTGGTAGCGCGGGGCGAGGATATGAAGGGCGCGATCATTCGCGGGATTGATCCAAAGCTGGAGCCGCAAGTCACGGACGTTTCAGGTGGGAAGGCAGATGGCGCGACTGGGAAAGGCGACGGAAAAGTTGGTGGTGATGTAAGCGGAAAATCAGATGCCTTGCAAACTTTGCAGCGGCTCAAAAGCGGTGAATTTGGCATTGTGCTGGGCATTGAGTTGGCGCGCAATCTGGGCGTGCGTGATGGAGAGAAAATCACGCTCATTGCACCGGGCGGGCAAGTCACGCCAGCCGGTGTGGTGCCTCGCTTAAAACAATTCACGGTGGTGGGTGTGTTTGATTCGGGTCATTACGAATACGATGCCACGCTGGCGATGGTCCATGTGGACGATGCGGCCAAGGTGTTTCGCTTGGAGGGGCCAACCGGCGTGCGCGTCAAACTCAAGGATTTGCATGAAGCGCGCACGGTGGGCGCGGAGCTGGCTGTGAAGCTTACCGGAGGTGAAGTGGTGCGCGACTGGACGCGGCAAAACCGCACATGGTTTGCCGCTGTGCAGCTGGAAAAACGCATGATGTTCATCATCCTCACGCTGATCGTGGCTGTGGCGGCGTTTAACCTGATTTCAACCTTGGTGATGACGGTGCAAGACAAGCGAGCAGACATTGCGATTTTGCGCACGCTGGGCGCATCGCCGCTTTCCATCATGAAAATCTTTGTGGTGCAGGGCGCTTTGGTGGGCGTGATCGGCACCTTTGTGGGGCTGTTTCTCGGGCTGCTGGTGGCTTTCAATATTGATGTGATTGTGCCGTTTTTAGAAAGCGTTTTCAGAGCCAGCTTTTTGCCGAAAGACGTGTATCTGATCAGCCGCATGCCCAGTGATCCGCAGTGGGCAGACATCATGCCTGTGGCCGTGATCTCGCTCGTTTTGGCTTTCGCGGCCACGCTGTACCCGAGTTGGCGCGCCAGCCGCGTGAATCCTGCGGAAGCGCTGCGTTATGAATAATGGGGTGCATGAGGCTATGAATACCGAGACGAACTTGGCCACACAAACAGTTGTCGAGGCTCAAGGCATCACCAAGCGCTTCCATGAAGGCGCGCTGGATGTCACGGTGTTGCAAGGCGTGAATCTGACGGTCAAAAAGGGTGAGACGCTCGCCATCGTGGGCGCTTCGGGTTCAGGCAAAAGCACGCTTTTGCATTTGCTCGGCGGCCTCGACGCACCGACCGCTGGCCGCGTGCAACTGATGAGCCGCGATTTTGCTGCCATGAATGCCGCGGAGCAGGGCGAGTGGCGCAATCAGCAATTGGGCTTTGTTTATCAATTTCATCATTTGCTGCCTGAATTTAGCGCTTTGGACAACGTGGCCATGCCGATCCGCATCGCCAAGCAGTTTTCAAAGCAAAATCAGCATATAGCCGGCATAAATATTGCGCAGACTGCTACTAAAATGCTAGCAAGCGTCGGTTTGGCGCATCGCTTGCATCACCGCCCCTCCGAGCTATCTGGTGGCGAGAGGCAGCGCGTGGCGATTGCTCGGGCTCTCGTGATGCGGCCGGCTTGCGTATTGGCCGATGAGCCTACAGGTAATCTGGATCGCGCCTCAGCAAGCGGCGTATTTGAGCTCATGCTCGATTTGGCGCGCACGCAAGGCACAGCTTTCATTTTGGTCACGCATGACGAAAGCTTGGCGGCAAAGTGTGGTCGGATGGCGCGCCTGCTGAGCGGCGTGTTGACCTGAAGCGTGCGCGGCAAACTGTTTGACCGGCGCACGTTGTTGCGCGCCAACACTGAATTTGTGACAAAACCGCACTTAAAATCCCCCCTCGGGCGAACCGGCGCACTACACCGCACTTACATTCCTTGCTCCAACTTTCAGAGCTAAAAAATCATAGCAGCGACAAGGGCTTACGCTTCAAAGTGCAAGAAACTTTGCATCTTTTCCGGTATTGGAGTAAATTCCTCATTCGGTATCCCATAAAAGCCGCGTAACCCTATTGATTTGAATGGATAAAACTCTTCCGCCCATCCCTGTAAAACGCTACTTCACGATTGGTGAAGTCAGCGAGCTGTGCGACGTCAAGCCGCATGTGCTGCGCTATTGGGAGCAGGAATTTGCCCAGCTCAAACCTATGAAGCGGCGCGGCAACCGCCGCTATTACCAGCACCACGAAGTGCTCATGATCCGCCGCATCCGGGATTTGCTCTACGACCAAGGCTTCACCATCAGCGGCGCGCGCAACAAGCTCCATGAGCTGATCCAAGCCGAGCGCGAGAAGCGTAAGAATGGCGAAGTGATGCTTGATGGCCTTGAAGACCATTCCGACGATCTAGACGCCGATTTCAGCGCCTCTGATTTCAAAGACAGCGACGGCGCCGACATGGAGGCGCTTCCCGGCATTGAATTCGCCGAAGAATCTCCGATTCACGTGCCCTTGCGCCAATTGCGCCGGGAGTTGTTTGAGATTCGGGAATTGCTGGCCGCTTGATCGTTGCCCAAGTGCGGCTAGTTGTCTTGCTGCCATATGAAAAAGCCTGCTACCAAAACAGTAGCAGGCTTTCATTTTTTTTGGCTCCTCGACCTGGGCTCGAACCAGGGACCTACGGATTAACAGGCACAAATCGAACCA
>JAYUSD010000140.1:0-3446 GCA_043755865.1 Variovorax sp.
TAAGAATACTAGTGCTTTAGCATTGTATTTATGTGAATTTCGTTGAGAAAAATCGCTACAAGAACGGCCAAGATGTGACGAGCTGTTAACTCGCTGACATGAGCGGCAGACAATTTAAGATCAGTGGCAAATGTGACAATTCTGTCAATTGCCGCGTACCGTTAAACGAGCTTGGCGCGTTGCAAAACATCGCGTGTTGTGAGTGCGATCGCACGCGCAGCTTGCGCAAAATCATCGCCGCTCGATGCATACAAAATCGCGCGCGATGAATTCACAATGATCGGTGCATCGGCTCGCCAGCCGGCGCGCACCGTGGCTGCCGCATCGCCGCCTTGTGCGCCTACACCGGGAATCAGCAAGGGGAGCGTGGGTGCAATGGAGCGCACGCGTTCAATTTCTTGCGGGTAGGTTGCGCCCACCACCAGCCCGAGCTGACCGTTTAAATTCCACGGACCTTGGGCTAATCGCGCAACGTGCTCATACAAAAGCGGCTGGCCTTCGACGGAAGACAGGCGCTGATTTTGCAGATCGTCGCCGCCCTTATTTGATGTGCGGCAAAGCAGGAATGCGCCTTTGTCGTGATACTTCAAGTACGGCTGTACAGAATCAAAGCCCATGAAGGGCGAAAGCGTCACGGCATCTGCACCATAGCGCTCGAAGGCTTCAATCGCATATTGCTCGGCAGTCGAGCCAATGTCGCCGCGCTTGGCATCCAGAATGATCGGCACGTGGGGCGCGACGCGGCGCATGTGCTCCATGAGGCGCTCTAGCTGGCCTTCGGCGCGGTGGGCGGCAAAGTAAGCGATTTGTGGTTTGAAAGCAATCGCTGCGTCTGCGGTGGCATCCACAATGTGTGCGCAGAAATCGTAAATCTTGTTGGCGTTGCCTTTGTAGGCGCCGGGGAAGCGGCTGGGCTCGGGATCTAAGCCTACGCAAAGCATGGACTGGTTTTGGTTCTGGGCGGCTTGAAGTTGTTCGAGAAAACGCATGCTTTGATTTTAGTGGGCGACAAAACGGAAGACGAAAAAAAGCCCGCACAAGCAAAAGCTTTGCGGGCTCGTCCCGAAAACAGGAAAAATTAAACCTTACTGGCTTGGAGGCGAGCGATACGCTCTTCCATCGGCGGATGCGTCGCAAACAATTTACCCAAACCGCCCGCAATGCCCATAGCCGCCATGCTCTTGGGCAGCTCGCCGGGCACGAGGCCGCCTAAGCGCGCGAGTGCGTTTTGCATGCTGCGGCTTTGGCCCATCAAGCCAGCTGCGCCGGCATCCGCGCGGAATTCACGCTGGCGGCTGAACCAAGCCACGATGATGGCGGCCACAAAGCCCAGCAAAATGTCCAGCACGATGGTGGTGACGTAATACCCAATGCCCGGGCCATCATTGTTGTTGCGCAAAATCACTTTGTCCACAAAGTAGCCGATCACGCGGGACAGGAACACGACGAAGGTGTTCATCACGCCTTGGATCAATGTCATCGTCACCATATCGCCATTGGCCACGTGAGCCACTTCATGGCCAATCACAGCCTCGACTTCTTCACGCGTCATACTTTGCAGCAAGCCAGTTGATACCGCTACAAGCGCAGAATTTTTAAACGCGCCCGTAGCAAACGCATTGGGCTCACCTTCGTAGATGGCCACCTCAGGCATGCCAATGCCGGCTTTTTCAGCAAATTTTTGAACTGTCCCGACGATCCAAATCTCATCGGCGTTTTGCGGTGTGCCGATGACCTTGGCGCCCGTGCTCCATTTGGCAATCGGCTTGCTCATCAGCAGCGAAATGAATGCGCCGCCAAAGCCCATCAGGAGCGAAAAGCCCATGAGTGAGCCAATGTTGAGGCCATTGGGAGTAAGAAATTTGTTCACGCCCAGCAAGCTGGCAGCGATGCCCAACACCACCATCACGGCGAGATTGGTCGCGAGGAACAGAAAAATACGTTTCATGTCATGTCTTCAATTAACAGCGCACGAAGGTGCGCCCAGTGCGCGAATATTAAGGCCTACCGGCCAAAAATCAAGTGCGCGCTGGACGAAAGACCGTACTGTCGGTGTAGAAATCGGGTGATTCGTTGGCTATCCACCAATTGGGAACGCCTAATACTGGCAATGGCACAAAGGGCTTGGGCGTAAGGGCTGCGGCATTCAGTTGATGGGCAATCGCAGCATCAAGCGCGGCAAAATCAGTCCAGAATGCGCCAGCCGAATCATGCCCCATCGTGTTTTTTACGGGAAATACATGGGCGACGATAGATTTGTACGGACAGGCGAGTTTCTCAAGCAATGCATGGCCAAACAACATCGGCGGATGCGCCGCCAAGAGTTTGCGATGTGTTTGAAAAGCGGCCTGCCAATCATGCATGCGCAACGCGGCGATCACACTGGCATGGCGTTCAGCACACAAAAAGGCCACATTTTCGTCGAACAAAGTCAGCGCATCGCGCACCGCGCCGCGAAGCTGCTGCACACCATTTTTTTCAATCTCTGCGTATTGCAAAATATTGAGCCGCGCTTTGGTATGCGGGAAGCGCAGCCAAGCCAAGCCATTAAAAAAATCATGTAAGTTGTCTCGCGTGGGCACGGTTTTCGTCTCGAAAATGAAGGCCTCATATGCCACGCCACCAGGCAAAGCCGATTGCGGCACGAAGCACATGCCAGTGTGCGAACCACAAGCATTCAACGCTTCGTGCACACATGCGCCAGCTCGCACGGCCCTCTCCACACGCTGGCCTAGGTCGCGCCAAGGCTGCCACCATGGCGCTTGCCAATCAATGACCGGCAGTGCAATTTCGACGTGCTTAGGAGGAACGATTAAAGGTTGCAATTACTATGAAAAATGTAGCACTCTGCGCTTATTCTATGCCGGCAAACGGTGGTTTTGTTATAAATTACCCGAGAAATCGCACCCGGCAGACGATGTGCGGCTGGCGTAGGTGAGCCCAATAAGCATGGTGTGTGTCCTGATGAGTCCAAATGATCCCACAGGGTGCAATATGTGACTGCCTGTAGGGCCAATGCGGCGCACGCGTTGCGCAGATGTCAAGGACTCATGCACGCACCGACGTGAGCTTTGATGCACTTGCTCTTGCACTTGTTGGTGCACGTGCGCGTGCAAACATGCATGCGCCCCGTGCGCAGATAAAAACAGCTCAGCGACCTACCTGCCCACACAGTCAAACGCCATCTGCGGCTTACGCCCCGAAATGAGCTCAGCAAGTGCTTTGCCCGAACCTGCACCATGCGTCCAGCCCAGTGTGCCGTGGCCGGTGTTGACCCAAAGTTTGCCGACCTTCGTCTGCCCGATGAAGGGGATATTGGTAGGCGTAGCGGGGCGCAGGCCGGCCCAATATTGCGGGTTGCCGCCCTGCGCGGGCGTGCGCGTGTCGGCCACGCCCGGGAGGATGGCTTCAATGCGGTTTAAAAGCATTTCGCAGCGTTTTTGAGC
>JAYUSD010000141.1:0-20347 GCA_043755865.1 Variovorax sp.
CCATCCACCTTAAAGCCACGACCCTCATTCAAGCGGCCCGCATCCGACGTGCTGGCGACCATATCCGCCTGTTTGGCGATTTGTGTGACGAGCATCGAATCCTCAGCGCAGTGAATCGTCACCTCCGGCATGTTCTCGGGCGCAGCGCCAGACTTTCTCGCTTCGAATTCTTCCAGCGCCGCATCGGCCCCCGTCTGCGAATGAAAGCGCGCAGCGATCTCCAGCGCGAGCGCTACTTTCGCATCGCGCGGATTCATCTGCTTGGCATCGCATTTGGCTTTCAGCGCCGCAATTTCAACCACGGGTTTGAACGACAGCAGCTCGAAGTAGCTCCACATCAGCTCGTCTGACACCGACATAACCTTGCCGAAAATCTCGGACGCGGGCTCGGTTAGTCCGATGTAGTTGTCTTTCGACTTGCTCATCTTCTCGACGCCGTCGAGCCCGACCAGAAGCGGCATGGTCAGAATGCATTGCTGCTCCTGCCCGTACTGCGATTGCAGCGTGCGACCCATAAGCAGATTGAACTTTTGATCGGTGCCGCCAAGCTCGATATCGGCATTCAGCGCGACCGAATCGTAGCCCTGCATCAGCGGGTACAAAAACTCATGGATCGCAATCGGCACGCCGTTCTTGAAGCGCTGCGTAAAGTCTTCGCGCTCCATCATGCGCGCCACCGTGTAGCGCGATGCGAGCTTGATCATGCCCGCAGCGCCGAGCGGATCGCTCCACTCACTGTTGTAGCGAATCTCAGTTTTCGTGGGATCGAGCACGAGGCTGGCTTGTTTGTAGTAAGTCTTCGCGTTGTCTTCGATCTGCTCGCGTGTGAGCGGCGGGCGGGTCGAGTTGCGGCCGGAGGGGTCGCCGATCATGCTGGTGAAATCACCGATCAAGAAGATGACTGTGTGGCCAAGGTCTTGGAGCTGGCGCATTTTATTCAAAACAACCGTATGACCGATGTGCAAATCGGGCGCAGTGGGATCCAAGCCCAGCTTGATGCGCAGCGGAACACCCGTTTTTTCGCTCTTTTGCAGCTTTTTAAGCCATTCTTGCTGCGGAATAAGCTCTTCCACGCCACGCAGGCTCACGGCCATGGCGGTTTTTACCGCGTCGGATGCAGGCGATGCACTGGATGCATGATTAGTTGTAAGTGGTTGATTCATAAGTGTTTTCCCGCTCGGCTGAAAAGTCTGCTGCGCTATACTCGTCAGCTTCATTCGATGTGAAATTTTACGTGGCTAAGCGTTTTGAAAAGTCAGAACGGCACGCATTTTGCAGTTTTTGCTGAAATTTTGGGCCGTTGCCCACCCATTGGATTGTAGTTTTGAGTTTTTCAAGCCAAATTTTTTCTGCCGCTGCACCTATTTCCGAGGCAATCCTCGCCATCAAACACAGCGCGCAGCGCCATCCGCGCCGCGTGCTTGCGCTCGTGGGCAGCGTGCTGTTGGGCACGGGCGCTACGGCCTTTGCCGTGGCCACATTCGTGCCTGATCCGAGCTCGGTGCCTGTGCGCCAGATCATTGAAAGCGTGCCATCTACTTCGCAAAACGCGGCGGCGCAGAGCTTGCTCTCCCCTTCCGAGCCAAAAGCCATTGCGCCCTTCGTGCTGTATCGCAGCGACACCACGCGCGCCAACGATACGGCTGATTCCCTGCTGCGCCGCTTAGGCGTGTTGGATGCGGCGGCTGCGCAATTCATCAAAAGCGATGCGCTGGCTCGCCAAGCCCTGCTTGGGCGCTCTGGGCGCGGTATGACAGCAGAGGTAGATGCTAACAACGCTCTCATCGCGCTGAATGTGCGCTGGGCGCCCGATGATGGCGCGAAGTTTCAACGCTTGGTGATTCAGCGCAGCAATCATGTGATCAGCAGCCGCTTAGAAACAGCGCCACTTATCGCCAACACACGCTTGGCCTCTGGCACGATCAAATCCTCTCTCTTCGCCGCTACAGATGAAGCGCGCATCCCAGATGGTGTGGCGGTGCAACTGGCAGAGATTTTCTCTGGCGACATTGATTTCATCCGTGCGCTGCGCAAGGGAGATCGCTTTAACGTGGTGTATGAAAGCTTGGAAGCCGATGGCGAGCAGCTGCGCTCGGGCCGCGTGCTCTCCGCTGATTTTGTGAACGCAGGTAAGATGTATTCTGCTGTTTGGTTTCAAGAGCCGAGTACCCAAGGTGTCATGGCGAAAGGCCAGTACTACACCGTCGATGGCAACAGCTTGCGCAAAGCCTTCTTGGCTTCTCCGCTGGAATTTTCTAGAGTGACCAGCGGTTTTGGCGGCCGCATGCATCCGATCGCTCAGCAATTCCGTATGCACAACGGTGTAGATTACGCGGCGCCCACAGGCACCCCGATTCGCAGCGTCGGCGATGGTGTGGTGGAATTTGCGGGCGTGCAGCGCGGCTATGGCAATGTCGTGGAGATCATGCACCGTGATGGCAAGAGCACACTGTATGCACACATGAGCCGCATTGCGGTGAGCAAAGGCCAACGCATCGCGCAAGGCGACAATATTGGCGCTGTCGGCTCCACGGGCTGGAGCACAGGGCCGCATTTGCATTTTGAATTCCGTGTGAAGGGCGTGCATCATGACCCGATGACGCTAGCGCACGAGAACAACACGGTGCCGCTCAACGCTGCTTCGCGCCCTGCATTTGATCGCTTGGCAGCCACTGTGCGCAAAGATTTGGCGGCAGCCGCTTCGCTCGTTCAGGCCAGTGCACAATAAATCTGCGGCGCATTCAGCCCAGCTCTATATTGGGCTGATGTCGGGTACGTCGATGGACGGCGTGGATGCAGCTTTGGTCGATTTTTCAAAGCAAAAACCATTGATAGCCGGCATAGAATCTGCCCCGATTGCTACTGATTTAAGAGCAAGCCTGATGTCACTTAACAGCGCTGGTGACAACGAACTGCATACTGCCGCGCTCGCCACAAATGCGCTGATGCGCTTGTATGCGCAGGCCGTGCAGGCGCTTCTGATAAAAACTGGCCACAAAGCGCAAGACATTCGCGCTATCGGCGCACATGGGCAAACGGTGCGGCATCGGCCCCAAATGTTTGACATAACAAACGGCTCTGGTGGCTACACCATTCAGTTGTGCAATCCTTGCCTGCTCGCTGAGCTCACCGGCATTGATGTGGTGGCGGATTTTCGCAGTCGCGATGTTGCCGCGGGCGGGCAAGGCGCGCCACTGGCACCGTTTTTTCATCGCGCTTGGTTTGCGCAAAACGCAGTCACTGTTGGCGTGCTCAATATTGGCGGCATCAGCAATCTCACAATGCTGCAAAACGGCGGCGAAACGCTTGGCTTTGATTGCGGCCCCGGCAATGCACTGATGGATTTTTGGATCGCGCAGCATACCGGGCAAAGCTTTGACCGCGGCGGCGCTTGGGGCGCGAGCGGGCAAATCATACCCAAGCTGCTAGGGCAAATGCTTGCCGAGCCCTACTTTGCGCGGCCCTACCCCAAGAGCACTGGGCGCGATTTGTTTAATCCAGAATGGCTCTCCAAGCACTCAGCAGACTTTGCAGACGAGAGGCCGCAAGACATACAAAGAACTTTGCTTGAATTGACAGCCAGCACATGCACCACCTGCGTTGACAGCTATCAAAAAAAGAGCACTCAGCACATGGAAGAACTCATCGTTTGTGGCGGTGGTGCATTCAACACCGCGCTCATGCAGCGGCTACAAGCTTTGCTGCCTGCAACAAAAGTGATCAGCAGTGCTGAGCGCGGCTTGCCGCCGCAAGATGTCGAAGCTACAGCGTTTGCTTGGCTGGCGCGGCAATGTGTGCAGCGGATCGCATTGCCGCTTGCGAGCGTGACTGGTGCGCGCGGCGCAAGAATTCTTGGTGGCATTTATCCAGCCTGATACAGCAGACAAATATTTTCACCGTTCGGGCTGAGGTATCGAAGCCTCCGCGAGCTCTTCGATACCTCAGGGCGAACGGACTCTTAAATTTATGCCGTCTGCACCAGCTCCAATCGCGGCTCGCGTTTGATCTCCCCAATTGCAGAATTGGGCGAAGATGCTTTAGTGGCCTTTGCCTCTTTCGTGTCCTTCGCGTCTTTCCCGCCACGAAACAGCTCCGCTTGCCGGATCATCAGCTCCCGCAAATCACCGCATTGCGCTTGCATTGCCCGCATCCAGCTTGCGCCGTTTTGTTGTGCGGCGGTGAGCTCTTGCAGCATCATCAGAGGCCGCACGGTGCCCAATTGCGCAGCCACCGGCATCAGGCGGGCAAGCAGATTAAGCAGGCTCTCGCCCAGATGCACGCTCTGCCTTGCGCCTTGGGGCGCGCCGGGCTGTTCAATGGGCCTGGCATGCGGATTGGCCAGCTGCGCATCAAAGCCAAAGCGACACGCCTGAAAACGGTTGTAGCCATAGACGCGCGTGGTGGCCAAATCGCCCACGGGTGTATTTTTTTCTGCATCAGAATTGAGCAAATGCACAGCCAGCGTTTGCACCAATGCGCCGAGCGCAGCAGCCATCTCGACCGTTAAAGGCGTGTCAAAGATGCGAACTTCTACCGTACCAAATTCAGGCTTAGGCCGAATGTCCCAATAAAAATCTTTCATGCTTTCGACAATGCCGTAGCTCACCATTTCATCAAAATATGCGTTGAAATCATCCCAGTCTTTCAAACGCGGCATGTGGCCTGAGAGCGGAAACATCGCCACGGCATGCAAACGCGATGTCTCAAACGAAGTGTCTTCCCCCTGCGCATACGGGCTGGCTGCTGAAAGTGCGATGAAATGCGGAATGTAGGGCAAGAGCCGCTGCGTCAGCTCAATGGCCAAATCGCCCGAGCCCACGCCCACATGCACATGCTGGCCAAACACGGTAAATTGCTTGGCCAAATATCCGTAGAGGCGCGAGACGTGCAGAAAGCGCTCCGTGGGATAAATGCGCCGCTCGCGCCACAGCGCTGAGGGATGCGCCCCGCCGCCGCTGATCGCAATATTGAGCTGATCGGCAGCTTCTACAGTGCGGCTGCGCAAATCGCGCAGCTCTTGCAGCAATGTCGCATGTTGATTGTGGACGCTGCTATTGAGCTCAATCATGCTCTCGGTGATTTCGGGTTTGAAGCGATCAAAGCCATCGCGCGTGCGATGAAGCAGCGCAATTAAATCGGGTGCATCACGCGCGAGCGTGCCTTCGCGCGCGTGCAAGAGCTGTAGCTCAAGCTCCACGCCAAGGGTGAAGGGCTGCGAGGGTGTGAATGTGAGCATGCGATCAGCCTTTGGTTTGGATTAGCTTCGCCTAAACACTTTGTGTTTGCAGTGAGACATCAGAACGGCCGTCTGAGGTGTCGATACGTGTGGGCTGCGTGCTGCTGCGGCTGTGCATTCCCGCAATTTCATGGGGCGCGATCTCGCCACAGCGCTGCAATACAGCGCGCAATAAAAGCGGCGAGAGCCAATCTGAGAGCAACAGCGCCACCACTAAACTGCATGCCATCAACGCGTCGCCTTGTATGAGCGCCGGCCAGCTCAGCAAAAGTAGTGCCAAGCCCGTCATTGAAAGCGGTTGCATTGCCAGCCCCAGCGAGAAGCCTTGCTGCCAACGCAGCCCTGCCCAGCGCGCCGTCAGCGTGCAGACCAACAGCTTAGCAGACAAGCGCAACATCACCACCAAGGCGACCATCGGAATCATCATGCCGAGCGCGACATCAAGTGATGTAAAACGCGCCGCGCCTTGCACCCACAACGCCACCAGCGTAAGTGCTGACAGTGAGAAAAGCAACAACTGCGAAAGGGATGTGAGCGCTGTTTGCAAGCCTTGGCCTTCGCGCCACGCTGTGCCAGAGGGGCTGCGCAGCCCCAAGCCAAGCGCAAGGCAAGCCGCCCAAGCCGGCGCACCCCACCACTGCGCCAAGCCTGCGCATACACAGGCAGCTGCGACCAAACCCATGCTATCGCTGCCTGCATGAGAGCCAGCAACAGCACCATTCGCTTCACGCACGCCGCGTGCGGCGCGTTGCCCACGGTGCGCCAGCAAGCGCCCCAGCGCTGCGCCGACCACCAAACTTGAAATCAACAACAAAAACGGCTGCGCAAGATCCCAGCCGCTGCGCTGAAATGCAGGAAAACTGGGCCAGACAGCTCCAGCAAGAGCCGCTGCATTGGCCGTTGCAGTCACCGTTGCACCTGCTGGCGCACTAGCACCAGCTTGGATCGCCGCAGCTTGCTGCCAAGCTTGCGCAATCACCAGTAGCAGCGGCACACACAACGCAGACAGCAACGTGTTTATGCCGCCCAAATGCAACGCCCGCGCGCTGATCTGGCCGTCGGCCTGCCAATCTGGCATGAAGCTGGCGAGTACCACAGGTGAGCTATGTGCAGCAATCACCCCAGCAATCGCTGCGGCTGGCCACGCAAGCCCAAGCATGATGAGCAAGCTGCTGGTGGCCAGCGCCGTCACAGTAAATTCCAGCACCGCCGTCGCAGCCAAGGCTTTGTTGCGCAGCAGCCAACGCATATCCATACGCTGGCCCACAGTAAACAGCACCCAACCCAGTGCCATGTCAAACAGCCATTGCGTCTGATCAGCCATGGCAGCTAAGCCTTTTGAATCCAAAAGCAGCACAGCCGCTATGGCGACAATCAAGCCGCAGCCGCCATACGCCGTGCTGCGCAAAGCACCCCAACGCTGCACGCTGTCTGCCAAGCGCATTGCCAGCCAAAGACCTGCGCCGATCCACACCACCGCCGGCATCTGAGCCAGCCAACCGCTCACAGCGCGCACAGCATCGTCTGCCCAAGGCATCCACGGCTCTAGCTGAGCTTGCAAGCTCTCAGAGAAATTTTTCGCCCCAATATTCATGCCAACCACGATACTTGGCGGCATGGTTACATGCGAAATGTGAATGTAAAAGTGGTGAGCAGATACGCGCCATCGCCAAGTAGCTTGCTACTTATTCAATAGCAATTTACGCATTATGTATGCCGGCTAACCGCTATTTCTCTGTTGAATGCGAGGTAAAAGTGAGTTGTTACCAAGGCAATGGATGCCCTTGATAATCGACAAAATTTCCATTGTTTTGCGGCTGGAGTTCGTCAATCACTTGCAAAATCTCACGCGCGGCAAGAGCAGGCGTGCGCACATTCAGGCCATTTTTTGCGAAGGGTTGGGATAACTGTGTCTCGATAGTGCCTGGATGCAGCGCGACGCAGCAGGTGTTTTTGTTGCGCCGCGCAAGCTCAATCGAAGCAGTTTTCACAATTTGATTGAGCGCAGCTTTGGAGGCGCGGTAGCCATACCAGCCGCCCAAGGCGTTGTCGCCGATGCTGCCTACTTTGGCGGAGATGAAAACGATTTTTGCAACGCCCTCTATAGGCAACAAAGGTGCAAAATGTTTGAGCAGTAAAGCGGGGCCGATGGCATTTATCGCAAACACTTGCGCTAAATAGGCTGCATCCAATTGCGCCAAACTGCGCTCTGGGCCGCTGCCCGATTCATGCAAGTAGCCGCTGGCCACGATCACGAGGCACAGTGGCTGTAGAGCACATTTCTCCCTGAGCCAATTGGCGCCGGCTGTGATGCTGGTCTCGTCGGTCACATCGAGCAAAGGCGCATCCGCGTCGCTGATGCCGCGAGACAAGCCCAGCACATGCGCATAACTGCCGCTGGTGAGCAGTTGCGCCCGTAAAGCAGAGCCCAGCCCGCCTGATGCGCCAATCACGAGCGCCATACCGTCATTCTTCTTGCCGTCATCTGTCATCTTGTATCGCCTGTCATGAAAATCTGCGTATCATTCTGCATGGAAACTATTAATACTTACAACACCACGCCCAATGCCCCCTTGAATGTCACATTCAACGCCCCTTTTATCGCGCCGGGCAGATTCACCGATGCACCATCCGCCGTCAAACAAATTCAGGCCATCTACGACAACAGCCTTACGCATTTGCGCACCAGCTTAGATGCCTTCGTGGCTGGCACGCTGGAGAGCAACCGTGTGCGCGCCTGCTACCCCTTCGTGCGCCTGCGCAGCACCAGCCTCACACGCCAAGCCACAGCACCAAAGAAATTGAGCTTCGGTTTCGTGCAAGGCGTAGGCACGTATGAAACCACGATCACCAAGCCTGATTTGTTTGAAGGCTATCTTCTCAAGCAAATTGATTTGCTGCTGAAAAACCATGGTGGCGAGATTGAAGTGGGCACAAGCAATGAGCCCATTCCGATTCATTTCTCTTTTACGGATCACGATCACTTAGAAGGCAATATCCCGCCTGAGCGCCGCGCGCTGATGCGCGACGTGTTTGACTTGCCCGATTTGGGCGCGATGAACGACGATATCGCCAATGGCACGTTTGAAGCGGCCGGCCGCGCCCAGCCACTTGCGCTGTTTACCGCGCCGCGCATCGACTATTCTTTGCACCGCCTGCGCCATTACACCGGCACGAGCACAGAGCATTTTCAAAACTACGTGTTGCTCACGAATTACCAGTTTTACATTGATGAATTCGTCAACCTGTGTCGCCAAGAAATGGCCAACCCGCAAAGCGAATATGTGGCCTTCGTTGCGCCTGGCAATGTTGTCACGCGTCGCGTCGGCTTGCCCGCAGAAGCGTTCGATGCATTGGGCAAAGAGCCGCCGCGTTTGCCACAAATGCCCGCCTACCATCTGGTGAGAAAAGATCGCAGCGGCATTACCATGGTCAACATCGGCGTGGGCCCAGCAAACGCAAAAAACATCACCGACCACATCGCCGTGCTCCGCCCCCATGCCTGGCTCATGCTCGGCCATTGCGCGGGCTTGCGCAACAGCCAAGCACTCGGTGATTACGTGCTCGCGCATGCCTATGTGCGCGTTGATCATGTGCTTGATGAAGATTTGCCGCTTTGGGTGCCCATTCCCGCGCTTGCTGAAGTGCAGGTTGCGCTTCAGCAAGCCGTGGCAGACGTTGCTCAGCTGCCTAAAAACGAACTCAAGCAACTTCTACGCACAGGCACAGTCGCCTCCACAGACAACCGCAACTGGGAGCTGCTCGACATGCGCAAACTCAGCCAACGCTTTAACCAAAGCCGCGCCATCGCCCTAGACATGGAAAGCGCCACCATCGCCGCCAACGGCTTCCGCTTCCGCGTCCCCTACGGCACGCTCCTGTGCGTGAGCGATAAACCCATGCACGGAGAAATCAAGCTCCCCGGCATGGCCAATCAGTTTTACCGAGATCGCGTGGATCAGCATTTGCGGATTGGTATGCGAGCGGTGGAGATTTTGCGCGAGCTCGGCGCGGAGCAATTGCACAGCAGGAAATTGCGGAGCTTTGCTGAGGTGGCGTTTCAATAGTTTGGTTGTTCGCTATAGGTTTGATACAACCCGCTCGCCTGCCACGTGACGTGCCCGAAAAAGCCGAGGACTTTCTTTTAAGCGTTCTGTGCGGGATACCACGAGCTACTGATCGTTTGTGGAGATCAGTGCATGGTTTGCCGCGCCCGACTGAGAAAGGCTTCGTTTTTTCAGACCCATCACGTAGCGGATAGAGGTGGTTGGCGCGTTGTACCGCTAAATTGAGAAAATCTGAAGCAAAAGTGGCATTTCCCCGGCGTGTTTATTGCGTAGAGTGCTATCAAAATAAGACTAACACTCATCAACTCCGAGCAGGTGCTACTTTCGCGCTTTGGCCTTTATACGCTCCATCGGCGTGGCCACATCGAAAGTCAATGCACTGAATTTCAGTAAAATCGCCCAAAGCCAGCCATTGATTACTCAGCACTAGAAGCCGCCTTGAAAGCCTTAACCATCGGCTTTGAGGAGCACTCTGCGCATCCAGAATTGCTCACCGTGCGTGACGGCGTGATTCAACGCTTTGAAATCGCGATGGATTTGAGCTGGAAACTGCTATCTCAAACCTTGCGAATGAAATTCCAAGTGGAAGATTCTGAAATCCTGACCAAAAAAGATATCTTTCGACACGCCGCCAAATTCAGCATGATTGAAGATGCAAACGCTTGGTTTACGCACTACGACGCACGCAACGAGTCATCTCACATCTATGACGCCGATACAGCGCAAGCCACATTTGAGCGTGCGCGGCTTTTTCTGCAAGATGCGCAATGGACATTGAGCCAACTTCAGCGCTCAAAAATGAGTGAGTAGCCTGTCATGCTTCAACTCAGCCCCGAGCAAATTCAAATCACTAAAGACATCTTTGCACAGCATGCGCCCGGCAAGCAAGTGTGTATTTTCGGATCGCGCGTGCAGGGCACGGCCCGCGCCACATCTGATTTAGATGTACTGATTCTCGGCAGCGAAGCACTTCAACCCAATCATCGTGCTGAACTCAAACTTGCATTCAGTGAATCCAATTTGCCATTCTTTGTGGATATTGTTGAGCAGGCTCGGATAAGCGCCGAATTCTTCGCGCTGATTGCAAAGCATGCAGAGCCGTTGACGCACGGTTTGGCAGGATTTGCAGACAAATGGAGTGATGAAGACTTGCATGAATTCGATATCCCCACGCAAAGCTTCCGAGTCGTTGAGCCGGCTCTTTGGAAATGAGTAATTTTTTGCTTGAGGCTAGAGGTTTTTTCTGCTAGCTAATGTTTATCAATCATGAATTTACGCTAGTTCAGACAGGATGTGAAACACTTTAAAAAAACATAAAACTTTTTATATACACGTACGCAATTTGACAAAAACAGCATGGCGCATAAGCTGGATCATGTCTTTGATGGGCATAGCAGCTTTAGTTATGTATATTCTTTACGGGCCATTCACTCATCCGGTTGCAACGCCACCAACTTTTTTAATGACGTATGCAGCTCACGGGAATTTAGCATCAGTTCGAAAACTAATTGACGAAGGTGTCGATGTCAATAGCAAGTAAAACTTGTACGTCGCCTAGGCATGCAATTGTCGTTTCATGGTTCAAGCCTTCCTGATCACGGCCAAACCGCGCTTATGATTGCAATAAAACGCGGCCACGTGGAGATTGTTCAATTGTTGCTAGAGCGTGGAGCTCGCACCAGCTTAAAACAAGGCGATGGTTGGCGAGGAGATAGTTGGCAAGGCACTTGGGAGGCCATTCCGTTTGAGGATACACAGAGCATTGATCAATCAGTCAATACGAATATGCTGCAATTGCTGTTGAAGTACGCTGACAAGCAACCTTCGCATGAAGAGATTGATCGACTGCTTCGTCGTTCTGCGTATTTCGGAAACCGTACTGCGACTGAAATCCTTCTGCCAATGGTTGCTCAAACCGCTGCAGGGACTCAATAAGCTCATTTCAGCATTCCAACAGCCTACTGTCGCTGTTAAGGCGATTGACTAAGTAGCTATAAAAACATTAGCACTCCGCGCAGACTGTATGCCGGCTAACTGCCTAAAACGCCTACAAACTAGCCTAGAGCAACCATAGACTCACCCATGCGAATCGCACCGGTTGGCTGCCACGTTGGGCTGAACTTCATCTCCTTCTCCGGCCAGAGCATCACCACTGTCGAGCCGAGCAAGAAGCGGCCCATTTCGTCGCCTTGTTTGTAGGCGAATTCACCGCGTTTGTAGTTCCAAGTCGTCACATCGGGCAAACGCGGAGGGTTAACTTGGCCGTGCCAGACTACTGCCATGCTGCCTACGATGGTGGCGCCGACGAGGACGTTGACGAATGGGCCGTGGGCGGTGTCGAAGACGCAGACGACGCGTTCGTTGCGAGCGAAGAGGCCGGGAACGCCGCGTGCTGTGGTGGGGTTGACGCTGAAGAGATCGCCGGGGACGTAGATCATTTGGCGCAGCGTGCCGGCAATTGGCATGTGGATGCGGTGATAGTCTTTCGGGCTTAAGTAGAGGCAGGCGAAGTGGCCGCCTTGAAATTCGGCGGCTAGTTTTGCATCGCCGCCAACGAGCGCGATGGTGGAATAGCTGTGGCCTTTGGCTTGGAAGATTTGGGTTCCTTCGATGCGACCGAATTGGCTGATCGCGCCGTCGACGGGGCAGATGTAATCCGCACTTGCCATCAGGCGAGCGCCCGGCTTTAAGGGGCGCGTGAAAAAGTCGTTAAAGCTTTTGTAGCTCGCGGGATCGGGATTCAAAGCCTCGGTCATGTTGACGCCATAGCGCTTGATGAACCAATTGATCGCGGCCGTTGTCGTGCTCCCGCCTTCTGCGGATGCGAGCTTCCCCATGAATTGCGTGAGCAGTTTTTTAGGCAATAAGTATTGGGGAAGAACGGCTAGGCGGTCAGACATGGGAATTGCTTTCGTGTTGAAGCAATTTTAGGATCAAAACACAAACGAATTGAGCGCAAAATAAGAGCATGGTCTCTCACAAGTCTTCTCCAATCTTCCGCGTTCAAAACCTCAACAAACATTTCGGCGACAACCATGTTGTGCAAGATCTCTCATTTGAGATTGCTGCGGGCGAATGCCTTGGCGTGATTGGGCCCAATGGCGCGGGTAAGACGACGACGATTCGCATGAGCTTGGGGCAGACTGCGCCCGATAGCGGCGAGATTGAGATTCTGGGCATGCGGATGCCCAAAGATGCGAGCGCGATCAAGGCGCGGCTGGGCGTGGTGAGCCAGTTTGACACGCTTGATCCTGATTTTTCGTTGGAAGAAAACATCCTCGTCTATGGCCGCTATTTCGGCATGAAAAAAGCGCAGATTGAGCCGCGCATTCCAAAGCTGCTTGAGTTTGCATCGCTCACGAGCAAGGCGAAAGCGAAGCCAGGGGAGCTCTCTGGCGGCATGAAACGCAGGCTGTCTCTCGCCCGCTCCCTCGTCAACGATCCTGATCTGCTGCTGCTTGATGAGCCCACCACCGGCCTTGATCCTCAGGCGCGGCATCTGATGTGGGAGCGGCTGCAAACGCTGACTGCGCAAGGCAAATCCATTTTGCTCACCACGCACTTCATGGACGAAGCTGAGCGCTTGTGCCACCGCTTGCTCGTAATTGATCATGGTAAGAAAATCGCCGAAGGCAGGCCGCGCGAGCTGATTGCACAGCATTTGGAGCCGGATGTGCTGGAGGTGTATGGCGTGGGGGCGCTGGCTTTGCAGCATGAAAGCTCGGTGACGCAGCATGCCGCGCGCGTGGAGGTGAGCGGCGAAACTCTTTTCCTCTACACCCGTGATTCAAAACCTATGCTTGCCGCGCTGCAAGCCTTCCCGATGCTGCGCACATTGCATCGCCCGGCGAACCTTGAAGACCTGTTTTTGAAGCTCACGGGGCGACAGATTCGGGAAGATGGTTAAAGAAACTAGGTAACGCGAAAAACGCAAAAAGCAATACCGAAAAGCGCGAAAAAAAATTTAGGCATAAATAGTCTCATTGAAATAAACCTCTTGTATTTTTTAGCGTTTTTCGCGTCCTTTCAGCGCTTTTCGCGTTACCTAGTTGCAAACTCGAAAACACTATGACAAACACAATCACCCAATCCTCCATCTGGCGCATGCCCAGCATTACCATGCGCTGGTGGCCCGTGTTTTTGCGCAATCTGCTCGTGTGGCGCAAGCTCTTTTGGCCGAGCCTTTTGGGCAACACCGCCGATCCGCTCATCTCACTCGTGGCCTTCGGCTATGGCTTGGGCACGCTGGTCGGCCCAGTGCAATGGGGCGGCCAAGCCATGCCTTATCTCGTGTTTGTGGCGAGCGGCTACATGTGTACGAGCGCGATGAATGCAGCGAGCTTTGAGATCTTGTATTCCGGCTATTCACGCATGGCTGTGCAAAAGACGTGGGACGGCATCATGAATGCACCGATCACGCTTGATGATGTTGTGCTCTCTGAATTGCTCTGGGCCACATTCAAAGCGGTGTTCACCACGTTAGCAATTCTTTGCGTGATGGCAGGATTAGGTATCGTCAAGCACCCGCAAGTCTTGCTCGCCTTGCCCATTGTGGCCATCGTCGCTTTCAGCTTTGCCTGCATGGGCCTCATCTTCACGGCGCTGGCCAAAGGCTACGATTTTTTCACCTACTACTTCACGCTTTTCCTCGTGCCCATGACGTTTACGAGCGGCGTGTATTTTCCGCGCAGCCAGCTGCCCGCTTGGCTGCAAATGATCACGGATTTTCTGCCGCTCACAGCGGCTGTCGAGCTCGTGCGCCCTCTGTTCATTGGGCAAATGCCTGAGTCGTCTGTCAAGCATCTCGCCATCCTGCTGATCTTCGGCACACTGGCGTTGTGGATAGGGCTGGCGTTAATCCGCAAGCGCTTTAAAGCTTGAGCTCGTCATACATGAGGTTGTTTTAATAAAAATGCGCTTTTAGCCGGCGAATCTATGACGTAGTTTGCTATTTATTTGATAGTCAAGAGTGACGCATCAATGTGCTCTTACCAAACAAGCTCTCTACCAAATCCACCACGAGCTCAGCTGTGCGGTTGCGAATATCAAACGCGGGATTGAGCTCGACGATATCGAGGGATGCCAAGCGGCCAGTGTCGGAAATCATCTCCATGCACAGCTGCGCTTCGCGATAAGTAGGGCCGCCGCGCACCGTCGTGCCTACGCCTGGGGCGATGTCGGGATCGAGAAAATCGACATCTAGGCTCACATGCAGATGGGTGTTGCTGTCCATCAGAGCCAATGCAAGCTCCATGGCATGGCGCATGCCCATCTCATCGATGTAGCGCATGTCAAAGACTTCAATGCCCATCTCGTGCACCAATTTTTTCTCGCCAGCATCGACGCTGCGGATGCCGATTTGGCGGATTTGTTTGGGATGCAGTGCGGGATACTCAGCAGAGAAACCGCTGATGCTGACTAACTCATCTGGCCCTTGGCCGCAGAGACAGGCCACGGGCATGCCATGTATGTTGCCACTCGGCGTGAGTGTGGCGGTATTGAAATCTGCATGCGCATCGAGCCAGAGCACGCGCAGTTTTTTGCCCTGCGCTTTGCAGTGCTTGGCCACGGCGCTGATCGATCCTATCCCTAAGCAATGATCGCCGCCGAGCATGATGGGCAGTTGCCCCGCTTGGAGTTCAGCGAGCATCGCCTCATGAAGCAAAGCATTCCACTCGACCACTTCGATCAGATGGCGAAAACCATTCACCGATGGAAGCCACGGATTAGCTGGCCCTTGTAGATTGCCGCAATCTTTGACATGCAAACCCAAACCTTGCAATGCCTCGCGAATGCCTGCCACGCGCAAGGCTTCAGGGCCCATGCTTGCACCGCGTGCGCCGGCGCCAATGTCTGTGGGCGCGCCGATCAGGCTGATGCAGGGAGATGGTTGCTGTCTCATACCGCGACTGTAGCCAATCTTGTCTGATGTGTTGGCGTTTTTTGCATCGCGGGTTGGATGAGTTGGTACAGGTCTTTTGGGTCTTCGAGCCGTGCAATGAGATCGAGCGGCTGCAGCATGCCGTGCGCTGCTGCGCAGCTGTACAGGTAGCGTAGCGCAGAAAAATCTTCAAGCGCGAAGCCGACTGAATCAAACATCGTGATTTGCGCATCGCTCGTGCGCCCCGGCAGTTTGCCAGCGAGTACTTGCCACAGCTCAGTCACGCAGAAGTCAGCTGGCATGTGCTGCAAATCGCCTTCGATGCGCGTTTGCGGCTCGTATTCAACGAACACGCTGGCCATGCGCAACACCTCGGGCGGAATCTCCGTCTTGCCGGGGCAATCGCCGCCTACGCCATTGATGTGCATGCCGGGCTCGATCATGTCGGCATTCAGGATCGCCGCATTGGTTTTGTCTGCCGTCACAGTGGTGATGATGTCTGCCCCGCGCACCGCCTCGCGCGCGCTGGCGAAAGTTTTCACTTTCAAGCCACGCGCATCTGGGTTGGCTTGTAAATTTCGAATGAGTTTGTTAGTGGCTTCAATATCCGTATCAAACACATGAAGCTCTTCAATGCCCAGTAGATGATGGAACGCCAGCGCTTGGAATTCGCTCTGCGCCCCATTGCCAATCAGAGCCATGCTGCGGCTGTCCGGCCGTGCCAGCGCGCGCGCGGCCACCACGCTACTTGCCGCTGTGCGGATGGCGGTGGTGAGCGTGAGCTCGCTTACCAGTAGCGGCATGCCAGTGGCCACATCGGCCAGCACGCCAAAGGCCATCACAGTAGGCAAGCCGTGCTGTGTGTTTTTCGGATGGCCGTTGACGTATTTAAAAGTGAAGCGGTGGTCATCCGCAATCGGCATGAGCTCAATCACGCCCTCTTTTGAATGCGCAGCCAAGCGAGCGCTTTTATCAAACGCCTGCCAGCGCAGAAAATCTTGGGTGATGCAATCCATCATGCCTTGCAGCATTGTTGGCAAGCCGATTTGGCGAACAAGTTGGGCGGCATCTCGTGCGCTGAGAAATTGTGTGGTGCGTGCGGTGTGAACTGTTTTCATGATGAACATGAGTTTGCAAGCCATTCAAGCTAATGCAAATAGCAAACAAAGCATCAAAAATGCTATTTTTCTATCATTATGATAGTTATTAATGACAAAATAGCATTTATGGACGAAACTGATCACCGACTGCTCTCCCTGCTGCGCCAAGATG
The DNA here is from genome assembly GCA_043755865.1 of Variovorax sp. Taxonomy (GTDB): domain Bacteria; phylum Pseudomonadota; class Gammaproteobacteria; order Burkholderiales; family Burkholderiaceae_C; genus JANMDU01. The sequence goes on from JAYUSD010000141.1 coordinate 16,457, forward strand.
CACGCCTGTCAATTGCCGATTTAGCGCACAAACTGGCCGTATCGCGCGGCACGGTGACGAACCGCATCACAAAATTAGAAGACGCCGGCATCATCGTGGGCTACACGGTGCGTGTGCGCCCTGATGTGCAGCGCGACGACATCAAGGCTTGGATGAGCATCGCAGTCGATGGCAACCGCACGCGCAGCGTGATCGCTAGCTTGCTCGGCGAGCCGAATATTGCCACTTTGCATGACACCAATGGCCGCTGGGATCTACTGGCTGAATTGCGCGCAGAAAATCTGCAAGAACTGGGCAAAACGCTAGAGCGGATTCGGCTCGTCAAAGGCATCAGCAATACCGAGACGAGCATCCATCTGGAGACGTATCGCTTGTCTTGATGCCGCCGCAGCTTTAGTTGCGATGCGTCATTTCCATAAAATCTCTGAATGCAGCAACCGCCGGCGGTAATTCACGCCCGCGCTGCCATGCCAGCCCAATTTCAATCGGCGGCAAACCTTCTTGCAGCGGCCGCGTATAAATCCTCAAGCCCTCGCGTGAGAAAGGCCGGTAAGCCACATCGCCCAAAATCGTGACCGCCATACCATAGGCCACCAAGCTGCGCACAGCTTCAATCGAAGCGGCTTTGTAAACCAAATTCGGTTGCAGGCCGGCCTCTTGCCAAAAGCGCAAAGTATTACGCAGCGTCTCATCGTGATCATTCACGGCATAGGGCAGCTCGGCTACATCATTGAGTGAGATTTGCCGGCGCTTGAGCAAAGGATGATCTGCGCAGAGCCAAAGCTGCCGCCTAGACCTTATCAGCCCAATCGCATCAAGCTCAGTGATATTTTCTAAGCTGTTGAGCCAGATCATCCCGATGTCGCTTTTACCTGTTGCCACGCGCTCTTCTAGCTCAATGCGGCTGCATTCAGTCACGGTCAATTCGATATGCGGCTGAGCGGCTTTGAAGCGCGCCAAGGCAGGCACAGCGTAGTAGGCAAACATCGTGGGCGTGAGCAACAAATCCACGCGCCCCTTCACCTGCTTTGGCACCACGCCAGGGCTGCTCATTGCGCCGTTCACAGCCGACGTGATAGCTAGCGCATGCTGCATGAAGCGCTGGCCATCGCTTGTGAGCGACACGCCGCTGGCGTGATGCCGCTCAAAAAGATCAACGCCCACGATTGACTCAAGCTCCTTGATGGCCGAGGTAATCGCTGTTTGCGTCACGTGCACTTGATCGGCGGCAGCGGAGAACTGCCCCGTCTCGGCAGCGGCTAGAAAGTAGCGAATTTGGCGAAGTGTGATCTGCATCAAAAAAATCTATCCATAGCATCGATATTTAGAATTTTACAGAAATTCACAGACTCAATACATTTCGGGCAGTAGAAAAGATTCATCGAATCGAAATGAGGCAAACATGAAATTAATTCATAAATTGACAGCCATCGCAGCGCTACTGTTCGCTAGCGCAAGCTTTGCGCAAGATGCATCCAAGCGCCAAGCGCAGCCGATTTGGCTCGGCCAGCTCGCCTCCACCACGCATCCTTTGGTCGCAGACAATGCACGCGAATACATCGCAGGCATTGAGCTGGCCTTTCAGCGCATTAATACCTCTGGCGGTATCAAAGGCCGCCCGCTGATGCTCGCTACGCGTGATGATAATTTTGATGCATCCCGCGCCTCGAGCTTGACCGATGAACTGGTAGCCGAAAAAAGCATCGTCGCTTTGCTGGGCAATTTCGGTACGCAAAGCACGCTTCGCCTAGGCCAAGAAGGCACGCTCGAAAAGCACAAGCTCGCCAGCATCGGCCCGATGACAGGGCTGCAAAGTGCACTCAGCCAGCCCAACGTTTTCGCCGTGCGTGCTACTTACGACGACGAAGTGCTGGCCATGATGCAGCATGCAACTCGCCTAGGGCGGAAAAAAATCGGCTATTTGTATTGGCAAGCTGGTGCAGGGCCGCAATTGGCAAAACTCGCCGAGAAAATGGCCGCTGATTCCGGCGCAGAGCTCATCGGCGTGTCTGGCTTTGCAGTCACCAAAGACATCGCAGATCAAAAAGCGACTGTGCAGCAGGCCCTTGAGTCATGGGGCAGCAAACAACCTGATGCGGTGGTGCTCATCGCCGTGACTGCCGTTCACAGCGAAGCGATGAAAGTGTTGCGCCAAAAGTATGGCGTGGGGCTGCCGGTTTACTCACTGGGTTTGACCACGCCCGAATCACTCATCAAAGACATTGGCCCTGTGGCCGCCGCCGGCGTGATGCTCACGCAAGTGATGCCGCAGCCCAGCGGACAAAACCTTGCCATCGTGCGCAATTACCAAGCCGATATCAAGCGTTTTTCTCCCACCCAACAAATGAATTACATGAATTTAGAAGGGTACGTCGCCGCCCGCATCGCAGCAGAGCTTTTGCGCCGCTCCAAAAGCATGAGCCGCGAGTCTGTGCTCGATGCTGCACTCAAAGCCGGCGTGGTGACGGTTGGCGACTATCGCGTCTCGTACGACGCAGCAGGGCGCAAATCGGTTCAGCGCGTTGAGCTGACCATGGTGACGCGCAGCGGCAAGCTGATTCAATAACAAACAAAAAAACGCCGCAGGGAAACTCATGAACAGCCAAGAATTGCTCGCCAAGCTGGTGAGCTTTGACACGACCTCACACCTCACGAATCTGCCTTTGATTGATTTCGTGGCGCGCTATTTGGCGCAATACGGTGTTGAATCCATTCAATTGCCAGACGCCACAGGCAAGAAGGCAAATCTTTGGGCAACTTTGGGGCCCAAAACTGGCGGCGGCTTGCTGCTGTCAGGTCACACGGATGTGGTTCCTGTCGATGGGCAGCCGTGGCAAACACCGCCTTTTGAGATGCAACACAAAAATGGGCAACTGCTCGGGCGCGGCACGACAGATATGAAAGGCTTTCTGGCCTGCGTGCTCGCCGCTGTGCCGCAGTTTTTGAGCGTGCCGCTGCGTCGGCCCATTCATCTCGCATTTACTTTTGATGAAGAAATTGGCTGCTTTGGCGCAGACGAATTGGTGGCGCAACTGGGCGTGAGCTTGCCTTTGCCCGAGATGGCGATTGTGGGCGAGCCGAGCAATATGCAGGCCATCATCGGGCACAAGGGTTTGGCAGGCTACAACACCACCATCAGGGGCAAAGATGTGCATTCCAGCCTGGTCCATTTGGGCGCTTCATCGATTCGCGCTGCCGCTGAGATCACGCAATTTTTGTATGCCAAAGCCGATGAGCTCGCCCACGGCGAGCAATGCGATGGCATGCAATTGCCGCCCTACAGCACGATCAATGTCGGGCGCATCCAAGGTGGCCAAGCGCGCAATATTGTGGCGAGAGAAACCACTTTGCTTTGGGAATACCGATACGTTCCCGGCGCAGATGTGCAATGGGTGTGGCAGCGCTTGAATGAATTTGTTCAAGCGCATGTGCTGCCGAGCTTGAAGCGCCAATCGCTGCAATCCGATGTCATGACAGAACGCGTTTCGCACATTCCCGCATTCAGTGCAGCGGCTGACACAGATGTTGTCAAACTCGTGTCGCAGCTCACCGGCCTTGCTGGCACGTCCAAGGTACCCTATGGCGCAGAAGCGGGGCAGTATGCACAGCGCGGCATCTCCACTGTGATTTGCGGCCCAGGCTCGATTGAGCAAGCGCATCAGCCCAATGAATTTTTAGAGATCAGCCAGCTGCATGCTTGCGATGCTTTCATGCGGCAATTGGCTGTGTGGGCACAAACCACGCCGGTGCGTGTTTAACGCGAAGCAAAAAATCTAAGCATCTTTTATGTGGTCTTTCATTCTCCAGCGCCTCATCCAAGCCGTGATCGTCATGATCACGGTCGCCTTTATCGCTTTCATGCTGTTTCAGTATGTGGGCGATCCGGTGGTC
>JAYUSD010000142.1:0-44705 GCA_043755865.1 Variovorax sp.
TCACCGCCACCCTCAGCGTCAACGGCGTGACCAGCACGGTCAGCTTCAGCTTGCCACCGGGCGGCACCACCAGCACCAACGTGGTGGTGACTGTGACCAGCAACGGTGCGACCGTGACCAGCAACGTCACGACCAGCTCCATCCCTGAGAGCAACACAGGAAACAACACGGCGAGCGCCAGCATGAACGGCCTGTTGACAGACGTTGCCATCACTCTGTCCGTTCCAAGCAGCGCCAGCCCTGGACAGGTTATTACCGCCTCGGTGGTGATCAGTAATACTGGCAGCGCCCCTGCCCAATCTCTAACAGTAGTTGTCACACTACCCAACGGCTCAACAACGACCGTTGTACTTCCAGCAACCACTTTAATAGCAGGTGCAAGTACAACCGCCATCGTTACATACACTGTGCCAGCGGCACAAACAGCAACGATGCTTTGGACGGCTACGGTTGCCACGACCACACCAGAGACATCAACCGTTAACAATATTGCCACGGGCACCACGACTGTGGTGAAGATATTTAATGCATCCGTCTCTGGCCGCGTCTGGCTTGATAGCAATGGCAACCGTGTTTACAACTCCGGCATTGACAGCGATCTGTCGGGTTGGAAAGTTGAGTTAATTCAAGGCAATGTCGTCGTGGGCAGCGCGACAACGGGGGTGAATGGCACGTATACCATTCCGGGACAAACGCCAGGGGGTGGTTACTCGATCCGCTTCCGCAACCCTGCGGGTCAAGTGATCGTTGCAACTCCATTTAACCAAACGCCGACAACGGCTAACGGCAATCCTTCTACCGGCACAACCACCTCTGTGGTGACAGGCAGTTATATTGTAGGCGGCCAGATCGAAAACATCACTTTGTATGCGGGCGACAATGTTGCCGAGCAAAACTTGCCTGTTGATCCGAGCGGCGTGGTCTATAACGCGGTGACGCGCGCACCTGTTGCCGGTGCACAGGTCACGCTGTTTGGACCAACTGGTACGCCAGTACCGAATGCCGATCTTTTGGGCGGCAGTGCAAGCATGACGACCGACGCAACGGGTATTTACCAGTTTTGGTTGTTGCCAACTGCACCAGCTGGCACCTATCGCGTAGAGATCACGCCACCTGTTGGCTACGCATCAACGCCGGCTCAGCAAGGCGGTGTTGCACAGCCAGGTATTGCCCCCGGTACCAACCCTGCTCAAGGCGTAGTTAATGCGGGTGTGCTCACGCCGCCGAACAATGTCGCATTCGTCAATGTGCAACCCAATGCTGGGGCACCTGCACCGCTCGTGAACGGCGCAGCTGCAGTTGGCGCGCCTGGCACACAGTACTTCTTCCAGTTCAACCTGACACCTGGTGGCCCAACACCATCGGCTGGCATATTGCACAACCACATCCCTTTAGATCCATTGGTCTCTGGCGCACTTTTAGTGAGCAAAGTGGGCGATAAGTCAGTCGCTGAGGTGGGTGATTCTGTGAAATACACCATCCGTATGCGCAACACTACAGCCGGCGCGCTGCCCGCTGTGCAGTTGGAAGACTTGTTGCCAGCAGGCTTCCGCTACATTCTTGGCACGGCGCGTCTGAATGCCAGCGTATTGGCTGATCCTGCCGGTGGAGTGGGTCGCGCATTGTCATTCAACATCGGCTCGGCCGGTGTGATCCCAGCTAACACGACTTGGGAGCTGACCTATTTTGTGCGGCTCGGCGTGGGTTCGCAGCAAGGCGACGGTATCAACCGTGCTACGGCCATCTTCCAAGGTGTATCCGGCCCTGTACGCTCCAACACCGCTCAATTCCGTGTCCGCGTCCAAGGCGGCGTGTTCAGCAATGAGGGTTGCATCATCGGCAAGGTGTACATTGATTGCGATGGTAACTCTGTACAAAACAACGAGAGCGGCTCGCGTGAACTGGGCATTCCTGGCGTTCGTTTGATCATGCTTGATGGCACGCAGATCACCACTGACGGCGAAGGTAAATACAGTATTTGCGGTGTCAAGCCACAGACACATGTGATCAAAGTGGATCGCACGACAATGCCAAAAGGCTCTCGCCTGCTGCCATCGTCTAACCGCAATGCGGGTGTGGGCGACAGCATCTTCGTGGATCTCAAAGGCGGTGAGTTGGCGCGCGCTGATTTTATTGAGGGATCATGCTCACCGGAAGTGCTTGATCAAGTCAAGGCGCGCCGCGCGCAGGGTGATATCTTGGCGCCTGAAAAAGAAATACCCACTGATTTGAAAATTGACAACCGCCCTTTGCAGATCGAGCAGCAAATTCTGCCTAGTCTGCGTCCAGAATCGCCATCAACCGGCAATGCTGGAGGTAAAGCGCCATGAATGTACGTTTCACTCCGATTGCTTTAGCGATTGCTTTGCTGCCTTTCTCAGCGTGGGCGCAGCCTGCGCCGACCACAAGAACTGCGGCGACCAGTGCAGATGTGCCTGATGCCAAGAGTCTGTTTGAAACAGGTGGGCAAGCCGATATCGGCCCTCGCCCTTTCAATTCTTTCTTGGCTCGCTTCGCCTCGCCTGTTGAGAAAATTAATTTAGCGACATCGGCCGACAATCTTCCCGCAGACGGCGTGAGTAGTGCCGACATTAGGCTGCAATTGCTTGATGGCAAAGGCCAAGCGATCAAAGGCGAGCAGTTCGTCACAATTGAAGTCAATGGCGGCGCGCGTATTTTGCTGCCCGGCCGTTTGACATCCGAGTCTGGCGCGGACCGTGGCGATATTGATCGAATCACGCCGGGCGTACAAGCCAAAGTGATTGATGGCGTGTTGTCGTTCAAACTTCTTGCGCCCTATCAGCCGGACGCGGTCACGGTGCGCGTGAGTGTCAGTGGCGTGTCTGAGCGCATCGTGGTGCGCTATGTGCCTGATCTACGAGATTTGATTGCTGTGGGTTTGATTGAAGGGCGCTTGCGCTCAGATAAATTTGATCCCAAAGCCATCGTGCCTGTTCGTGAGAACGATGGCTTTGAAGAAGAGCTTAAGGGTTTTAATAAAGATTTCAACGGTGGACGCTCCAACTTTGGAGCACGCGCTGCGATGTATCTCAAAGGCAAGGTCAAGGGCGAATATTTGCTCACGATGGCTTACGATTCGGATAAGGATACGCGCAAGCAACTTTTTGAGTCGATTGATCCGAATGCGTTTTATCCGGTTTATGGCGATTCCAGTTTGAAGACCAAAGATGCTCAGAGCACAGGCAAACTGTATGTCCGTTTGGACAAAAATCGCAGCTATCTGCTCTGGGGCGATTACACGACCCAAGATAGCAATCCCGCTCGCCGCCTAAGTCAATACAACCGCACCTTGCCCGGCCTGCGCGGCCATTACGAAGAAGGCAATGCGGTGGTTAATGCTTTTGTCGCGCAAGAAAGCTTCAAGCAAGTGGTGGATGAATTTCCGGCACGCGGCGTCTCCGGCCCGTACACGGTCTCTAACCCCAACGGCATCAAAGGCACGGAGCGTGTTGAGATCTTGGTGCGCAAACGCAACCAAACCTCGGTGATCTTGAAAACCACGCCTCTCAATCGAGAAACAGATTATGAGTTTGAGCCGTTCAATGGCCAGATTCTCTTTCGCACACCTGTGCCGAGCATTGATGATCAGCTCAATCCTGTGTCGATCCGCATCAGCTATGAAGTCGAGCAGGGCGGTAAGCGGCATTTCATCTTCGGCGCTGATGTGCAATACAAACTCTCGGATCGCTTGACCTTGGGTGCAGCTGCGGCGCGTGACGATAACCCAACAACCGGGCAAACGATCATCGGTGCAAATATGGTGCTCAAGCTCACCAAGAGCACCGAGGTAATTGCAGAGGTTGCGCGCTCTAAGAGCTTGGTCAATACCGATCCCAATGGCTTCAATGCCAACAACAGTGCCAACTTCATCGGCAAATCCGGCGAAGTAGATGGCAATGCCGTGCGCTTAGAGATTCGCCATGCAGATGATCAGTTGCGAGCCAATGCCTACATCCAGCGCGCCGACAATGATTTCAACAACGCATCGAGTGGCCTGACCGGCGGCAAGCAAGAAATCGGCGGCGCAGTCACTTACAAAGCCACGGAGAAACTCACCATTACCGCTGATGCCCAGCGTTCGCAGGATCGCATCAATGGCAGCGAAAACACGGCTGCTTCGCTTGCTGCAGACCTCAAGCTCACAGACCGCCTCACGGTAGGCGGCGGTGTGCGCCGTGTTGATCAAAATGCAATTAGCGCCGCACAGCAGACAGTCAACAACTGCTTGAGCACCACGAATACTTACTCGGGCGTCGTGTCTGGCTACAACACCGGGTATGGCATCAGTCAAGTGGGAAACCAGCAGATTGATCCTGCCACTGGGCTGCCCGTGATTTGCAATACCGCGATCAATCCGGTTAACGCCCCAGCGCAAGCTTTGGATCGCACCTCGGTTTTTTTGCGGGCCGGCTACAAAGCCACCGACAAGCTAACGATTGACGGAGAGCTGCAAAACATCACAGGAACTGACCCTGCAAGTACCGTCAAACTCGGCCTACGTTATGCGGCCAGCAAGACGGTTGATCTCACAGGCGAGATGCAGCGTGAGTTCGGCTCAGGCAACAACAATCTTTATCGCCTCGGCGCGGATTGGCGCGTGGCAGAGAAAACCCGCTTGTATTCACGCTATGAGTACGCGCACACCTACAGCGCCAATTACGGCCTAGGAATAGGCCCGCTGTCTCGCGCCTTCGCACTTGGCATTGATACGCAATACATGCAAGACGGCTCGCTGTACAGCGAATACCGTTTGAACGACAGCGGTTCTGGCAGATCCATCCAAAACGCGATTGGTTTGCGCAATGGCTGGAACGTGGCCGAAGGCCTTCGCCTTCAAACGAGCGCAGAGTTCATCAAAGCCACCAGCGGTGATTCAGCAGCGCTGAGCTTGGGCGCCGAATACACGGCCAATCCTTTATGGAAAGGCTCCGGTCGTATTCAATGGCGCGGTGATGGCGGCTTTAACAACTGGCTCTTTACGGCCAGTGCAGCCCGCAAGCTCGATCGTGACTGGACACTGATCGCCCGCGAGTACTTGAATCTCGTCGATCCGAAAAATGGCACGGCAGACACGCGCCAAAATCGCCTTCAAGTTGGCTTTGCCTACCGTCCGGTGGACAACAACAAATTTGATGCGCTTGGGCTCTACGAGCAAAAGCTCGACAAATCAACTGATCGCGACAGCAACACCAACATCCTTAGCTTGCGCGCAAACTACCATCCTTCCCGCCCTTGGTGGCTTTCAGGGCGAGCTGCTTACAAACGCGTGAATGAAACGTTGGCCGGCACAGTCAATGATTCGTACACCGCTGCGTTGGTCGGAGGCCGCTTAACCTATGACGTCACCAATCGCTGGAGTGTGGGTGGCATCACCAGCATGTTGGTCGGCAGCGGCGGTGGTCGTCAATACGCTTACGGTTTAGAAGTTGGCTACACCGTGATGGACAACCTCATCGTGGGCCTAGGCTACAACTGGCGCGGCTTCAGCGGTGGCGATCTCGCTGGCAGCGACTACACCAACCGAGGTTGGGTGCTGAACGTACGCTACAAATTTGATGAGGACCTGTTTAAGGGCAGCGATGCTCGCGTGAACCGTACCCTCGACCCTAAAGGCGCATCCACCATTGGCTCAGGCGCTGCGCCGGGCAATGCTCTACCGCCTACCGCACGATGATTTACTCGCTACATTGCCACGCTCTCAAGAGGCTCGCCATGAAACCCCTGTTTTTAAGCCTAATTCTCCCTCTCGCTCTTCTAGGTTGTGCACAAACTGCTTGGAAAAATGAAGCGCCTGGCACAGGCAGCCAAGCCACGGGCCTCAACGCCCAACAACAGCGCATCACAGAAGACAAAGTGCTTGCAGACCGCAAAACCATCGAGTCTTTGCAGCAGCGTCTGCGCAAACTCAATGAATCCGGCGTACCGCAAAACAACTATCCTTTGGCCAAAGCGCAATGCTGGCTCGATACCGCCAAAACGCAATATCACGAAAACGATCGCACCGGTTACATCGAAGAATCGATGACGGAATCCCAAAAAATCATCCAAGCATTGGAAGCTGATAAAAACGCGCGCGCTGGCTTTGACACACCGCTGGTTGCTCGCAGCGCTCGCCTGCGTGACGATCTCTGGATGGAATTAGGCAAATACAAAAACAACGCGGCGACGCTTAGCTGCAACGCCCGCACGGTGGCTTGCGCTGAAGTGCGCTTGGTGCGTGCTGGCCATGCCGAAGAGCAAACCGGCTGGCGTGCTGCCACACCGCACATCATGATGGCCGAGGATGGTGTGCGCCGCGCTGGCGTGGAAGCTGCAAGTTGCGCCCCCGTGGTGGCAGCCGTTGTGCCTCGCGCTGTTGTGCCTGCGGCCGCACCCGCGCCAGTAGCCGCACCCGCTGCAGCGGCGCGTGAGGTCACCAAAGAAACTTTCGTGATCTTGGCTGATACGCTCTTTAAATTCGACAAATCTGGCCGCGATGACATGCTCCCCGGCGGCAAAGAACGCTTGGCTGCTGTGGCCAAGCGTCTCACAGCTTACCAATCGATTGCTACGCTTAGCATCGCTGGCCACACCGACCGCTTGGGCTCAGACGCGTACAACGCGCCATTGTCAGCGCGCCGCGCAGCCACCGTGCTCGAATACCTTGGCTTCCTTGGGGTGAAATCAACCAAAAGCGATGCCGTTGGCAAAGGCGAGAAAGAGCCGGTGACGACGCAGTGCAGCGACAAGCAGCCACGCGCTCAGCTGATCACTTGCCTGCAGCCGGATCGCCGCGTGACGATTGAAGTCACGGGTGTGGTGAAGTAAGCTGTTTATCGCCTCATTCATTGGATAGCCGTTGGATAGCCGGCGCATTCGTTGCGTGGAAAGCTACTCAATTTGGCCTTGACTTGCTGGCCCGTTCAGATCTGTAAAAATTTGAGCTTTCGATGCAAAAACAGTGCATTGCCGGCATAAATGCTGTGCGGGGTGCTACATAATTCATAGCAAATGAGAAGTGCGCATAAGAAAAGTTATCCGGTATTGCGCAGCCCCGCAGCAATGCCGTTGATGCTGATATGAATGCCGCGCTGTACTTTTTCGTCTAGGTCCTGCGAGCTTTTACCAGCGCGGTAGCGGCGGATCAGCTCAACTTGCAGGTGATGCAGCGGATCGATGTAGGGGAAGCGATGCTGAATGCTTCGTGCCAACGCAGCGTTGCTTGCCAAGCGCTTGCCTTCGCCTGTGATGAGCTGCAAAGCACGTGTGGTGCGCTGCCATTCCGCTTCGATCTCGGTGAGGATTCGCTTGCGCAGCTTGCTGTCTGGCACGAGCTCTGCATAGCGTGCAGCCAGAGACAAATCACTCTTGGCCAAAACCATGTCCATGTTGGACAGCAAGGTGCGAAAGAAGGGCCAGTCGCGGTACATTTTTTGTAGCAGCTTGCGCATATCTTGTGGCGACTGCGCACCGTTTCTATTCAAAAATTGCTCCACTGCCGAACCAAAACCATACCAGCCCGGCAGCGTGGCGCGGCATTGCCCCCAGCTAAATCCCCACGGAATAGCGCGCAGGTCTTCGATGCGAGGCGGTTGCTGCTGCGCAGGCGAGCCTCTAGGTGCAGCGACCCCCTTGGGGGCCAGCGCACCATGCGAAGCAGGGAGCGTGGGGGCATACACCCTTGAAGCCGGGCGCGAGCCGATATTGAGGCCGGCTATTTCGCGCAGCGGCGTAGCGGCAAAGAAATAATCGGTGAAGCCGGGCGTCTCATACACCAAGGCGCGATAGGCTTGCATCGACAGCTCAGACAAGGCTTGCGCAGTTTGCACAAAGCTGGCCGGCGCCGCTTTGGTAGGCGTGAGCAGCGTGGCCTCCAGTGTGGCGGCCACGAGCGTTTCCAGATTGCGGCGACCGATTTCTGGATTGGCGTATTTAGAGGCGATCACTTCGCCTTGCTCTGTGACGCGAATTTGGCCGCGCACGGTGCCTGGTGGTTGCGCAAGGATGGCTTGGTAGCTGGGGCCACCGCCGCGCCCCACCGTGCCGCCCCGGCCATGAAACATGCGCAGCGTGATGCCGTGCGAGGCTTTGAGTGCGTCAAACAATTCCACCAAGGCCATCTCGGCGCGATACAGCTCCCAGTTGCTGGTAAATATGCCGCCATCTTTGTTGCTGTCTGAATAGCCCAGCATGATGTCTTGCTCCGGCGTGTTGGGCAAAGCGCCTCCCGCACAGGAGCGCTTGATCATTGCCGCAATGCCGGGCAACGCATAAAACTCTTGCATGATCGGCGCGGCGCTTTGCAGATCGGCAATGGTCTCAAACAGCGGCACCACGATGAGCTCAGCGGTGGCATCTTCGGCCAAAATGCCGCGCATCAAACCGGTTTCTTTTTGCAGCACGAGCACTTCAAGCAAATCGCTGACGCTCTCGGTGTGGCTGATGATGTAGTGCAAGATAGCGGGCGAGCCATATCGCCGGCGGGCGCGTTTGGCCGCTTCGAAGATGGCCAACTCGTTTTTGGTGTGCTCACTGTAGTCCGCGTTGATCACGCGCAGCGCGCGAGCCTCATTGAGCAGTCGCAGCAGCAAAACGCGCTTGCCCGCTTCGTCTAAAGCAGAGTAGTTACTTTCAATTCGCGCTTTCGCAAGCAATTCAGCCACCACCTCTTCATGTTTGTCCGAGCTCTGCCGCAAATCAATCGTGGCCAAATGAAAGCCGAAGACTTGTACTGCGCGCATCAAAGCGCTCAAGCGCATGCCCACCAGATGCGCGCCATTGGTGGCTTGCAAAGATGCTTCGATGATGCGCAGATCACTTAAAAATGCATCGCTGGAGACGTAGGCGTTTTGCGGCGCAGCGGCATGGCGGGCGGCCTGTGTGCCGGTGAGCTCTTGCAGTGTGGCGGCCAAGCGGGCATAGATGCCAATCAACGCACGGCGGTAGGGCTCATCTTTGCGGTGCTCACTGGCGTCTGGGCTCAGCGCTGCCAGCGCGGCCATCTCGGGCGTGACGCCCACCAACATGAGCGAGGTAGAGAGTTCTGCGCCTAAGAAATGCACCTCGCGCAAATGATGGCGCAGCACCGTCTCGCTTTGGCGACGCAAGGCGAGCTCGAGTGTGGCGGCCGTGACGTTCGGATTGCCATCGCGGTCACCACCGATCCAGTTGCCCATGCGGAAAAAGGCCTCATCAACCTTGCCTACGCGCTCTTCGATGTCTTCATACAGGCGTGGGATTTCTTTTAGAAAGGTGGCTTCAAAATACGACAATGCGTTTTCAATTTCATCGGCCACTTGCAGTTTGGTGTAGCGCAAAAGGCGCGTTTGCCAGAGTTGCGTGATGCGGGCGCGCAGTTGAAGCTCATGGGTTGTTTTATCACGCGCTATTAAATCAGGAGCATCCTGCGCAGATAATATGCCGGCGATAGCCCTTTCTGCATCCAAAATGCTCTTGCGTTGCACCTCCGTCGGGTGGGCTGTCAACACAGGAGAGATGAAGGCTGATTTCAACACCGCTGCGATTTGCTTGGTGGTGTGGCCGCTGGCTCTGAGCCTCGCAAAGGCAGCATCTAAACTGCCGTCTTGGACATCACCGCGCCGCTCATGGATCGCGCGGCGGCGGATGTGGTGGCGGTCTTCAGCTAAGTTGGCTAAATGGCTGAAATACGTGAATGCCCGGATCACGCTCACAGTTTGCTCATTAGACAACGACTTAAGCAGTTTCTTCATATCGCTTTGCGCCAGCGCATCGGCATGACGGCGGAAAGCCACGGAGAGCTTGCGCACCTTCTCCACAATGTCATAAATTGCCGGGCCTTCTTGTTCGCGAATCACATCGCCCAAAATGCGTCCGAGCAGGCGGATGTCTTCAATCAAGGGGCGATCTTTGTCTTTTTTAGAATCCGATGATGGGGCGGCAGTAGGGGTGTTCATGCGCAGCATGCTAGCATCGAAGATAGGCTGTTCATTACAGAATGGTTACGCTCGCGATTGAAAGTTGGAATGTCTGCCATTCCCTTAATTCTCACTTTTTTATGAAGATCCGAATCGCAACACGTGAAAGCCGGCTTGCCTTGTGGCAGGCTCGGCATGTGCAGGCTTGCTTGCAGAAATTAGGGCACAGCGTGCAGCTGGTGCCCATGACCACCCGAGGCGACCAGATTTTGGATCGCACGCTGTCTAAAGTCGGCGGCAAGGGTTTGTTTGTCAAAGAGCTGGAGCTGTCTTTGCTGGAAGACCGCGCCGATATCGCTGTGCACAGCCTCAAAGATGTGCCGATGCAGCTGGATGCTGAATTTGCCTTGGCCTGCGTGATGGAGCGAGAAGATCCGCGCGATGCACTCGTCTCGCCCCGCTATGCTGATTTAGATGCGCTGCCGCAGGGCAGTGTGGTGGGCACATCAAGTTTGCGGCGCATGGTTTTGCTGCACGCGCTGCGACCTGATCTGAACATTGAGCCGCTACGCGGCAATTTAGACACGCGCCTAAAAAAGCTTGATGAGGGTCACTATGCGGCGATTGTGCTGGCAGCGGCTGGACTGAAGCGGCTGGGCTTGGCTGCACGCATTGCACAAACTTTTCAGCCCGAGCAGATGCTGCCCGCCGCAGGGCAGGGCGCTTTAGGTATTGAGACGCTGGCGGCTCGCGCGGATCTGAGCGAGGCGCTCGCGCCGCTGGCGCACCAAGCCACTTGGCTGGCTGTGAGCGCGGAGCGCGAGGTCAGCCGCTCCATGGGCGGCAGTTGCTCCATGCCGCTGGCGGCATTTGCTGTATGGCAGCGTGATGCTTTGCGAGGCGATACCTTGCAGTTGCGTGCAGCTTGGGGCGATGTGCAGGCAATAGCCCACGATGCACAGCAAGAGGCTGGGCAGGTGCTCAGGACGCACGCCGATGCGGCTGTGCTCTCGCATGCGCAATCTCGCGCGCTAGGGGCGCAAGCCGCTGCGCAGCTCATGGCGTTGGGCGCGGCCTACGGGCCAACCAGCTAAAGCCGTGGCACACCTGATCGTCACCCGCCCCGAAGCGCAAGCAGTGGGATGGCTGCACGTGTTGCGCGAGATGGGGCATGAGGCGGTCGCGCTGCCACTGATTGACATTGCAGCGGCCAGCTCCGTAGACGACGTGCAAGCCCTTGCGGCGGCGCAAGCGCGCTTGCAAAGCTTTGATGCACTGATGTTTGTCAGTAGCTCTGCGGCGCAGGCATTTTTTAAGCCAAAACAGCACGTAGCCGGCATAGAATCAGCGCGCAGTGCTATTGAAATAATAGCAAAAGATTTTCCTCGCCTGCGGCTTTGGGCGACTGGCCAAGGCACGGTGGCGAGCCTGCACGCACTCGGCCTCCCGGTTGATCGCATCGACGCGCCTTCAGCGCAATCTGGACAGTTTGATTCTGAGGCGTTGTGGGCTCTTGTCAAAGGCCAAATACGCGGCGCTTGCCGCGTGCTCATCCTGCGTGGCCGCGATGTGGGTACGCTGGACAACAGCCGCGATTGGCTCGCCCAGCAAATCACGGCCAACGGCGGTGTTGCAGAGATTTTGGTGGTGTATGAGCGCCGCGCGCCGCGTTTTGGGCTGGCGCAAACCGCGCAATGCCGCGCTTGGTTGCGCGATGGCAGCATTTGGCTGCTCAGCAGTTCGCAGGCACTGCGCAATTTACCAGCATCTTTGGATGCCACCCAAGCGCGGTGCATTTGCACACATGAACGCATCGCGCAAGCTGCTCGCGAGCGCGGTTTTGCTGTTGTTTGCACGTCACGCCCCACGCTGCAAGATGTGGCGGCGTCGATAAAATCATTGCATGCATGACACCCCGCCAGATCCCTCCGCTACAGCCAATGCTGTGGTTGGGGATGCGCGTGCATCTGAGCCTGCGGTGAGCCCGACGCAACGCAGCTCAGCGCCAGCCAAGGTCTCTCCCATCACCTACCTCTTGATGGCGCTTGTGGCAGGCGCTTTGCTGCTCAGCGGCAGCTTGTGGCTTAAGCTGTCTGGCATCCAAGAAGCGCTGGCGCGGCAGAGCGCGGATGCCACCGCCGCCTCACTGGAAGGCCGCACGCTGGCTAAATCTGCCAATGACACCGTCAAGGAAGTCCTCACGCGACAAGTGATCCAAGAAAATCGTTTGAATGAAGTTGCGCTGCAACGCGGCCAGCTTGATGACCTGATGCAAAGCCTCTCGCGCTCGCGCGATGAAAATTTGGTGGTGGATCTGGATTCTGCCATTCGCCTCGCGCAACAGCAGGCCAATCTCACAGGCAGCTTGGAGCCCTTGCTTGCCGCGTTGCGCTCTGCTGAGCAGCGCGTGAGCCGCTCAGCACAGCCTCGTTTGAGTCCCTTACAGCGGGCGCTGGCCAAGGATATAGATCGTGTGAAATCCGCCAATGTGGCTGATACGCCCAGCCTGCTGATCAAGCTGGATGAGTTGGTACGCTTGGCCGACGACATGCCGCTGGCCAATGCGGTGGCCATTTCATCCAAGCTCAAAGCTGCACCAGCCACGCCCAGCACCTTGCCCACGCGCAGCGTTGCGACCGATGCCGACACTTCAGCTGGCACGGGCTTACTGAATGCAGCGCCCCAGTGGCTCAAAACAGCGCTCGGCGTCGTGCGCGAGGAGGCCCGCGCCTTGGTGCGCGTGAGCCGTGTGGATACGCCCGAGGCCGCGTTGCTGTCGCCAGAGCAAAGCTTTTTTGCGCGCGAGAATTTGAAGTTGAAACTGCTCAATGCGCGCTTGGCCTTGCTCTCGCGCCAATTTGAGAGCACACGCACCGATCTGGCTGGCGCGGCTAGGCTGACCGAGCGCTATTTTGATGCCAGCTCACGCAGCGTGCAGCAGGTCGGCGGTTTGCTTGCGCAAATTCAAGTGCAAATCAAAAGCGCCGAGCAGCCGCGTATTGACGATACGCTGTCTGCGCTCGCTACATTTTCGGCCTCATCCACACAGAGCAAATAATGCGCTTTGCTCTGTGGCTCCTTGCGATTTTTGCAGCCGCTGTAGGCATTGCTTTGTTTGCCACGCGCTCCACCGGCACGGTCACTGTGTTTTGGCCGCCCTATCGCATTGATCTTTCGCTCAATCTTGTGCTGCTTTTGTTGGCCGCGCTCTTTGTACTTTTGTATCTGGCCATCCGCGCCTTCGGCGCTTTGGCAGATCTTCCGGCGCAGGCCAAGGCTTGGCGTGCTGCGCAGCGAAGCAGTGCGATGCATGCCGAGCTGCGCGATGCGATGGCGAATTTGCTCTCTGGCCGGTTTGCGCGCGCAAAAAAGCAGGCGCTTCTGGCGCATCAACATGCGCTCGCCTTGGCTGATGATGTGTCACAAAAGCACCATGGCCTCGAAGTGCAATCGATGGCGCTCTTGATCGCTGCTGAATCTGCGCAATCCCTGCAAGATGCGCCCGAGCGCGAGCGCTGGGTTAAAGCGGCTCTTGATGTGCCTTTGCCCAAAAGCGCGCAGCACTTCAAAGAAGGCGCGATTTTGCGCAGCGCCCGCTGGATGCTTGATGAGCATGATCCGGCCACCTCGCTGCAGCGCTTGGCCACGCTGCCCCAAGGCGCGCAAAGGCGCACACTCGCGCTGCGCCTCAAACTCCGCGCATTGCAACTCGCCCAGCAGCAAACCGGCGCATTAGAGACGGCGCGCATGCTGGCCAAGCACGGCGGTTTCTCCAGCCAAGCTGCGCACAGTATTTTGCGCAGCTTGAGCATTGCGCATTTGAGCCAAGCGCACGATGCCGATCAACTCACCCGCGCGTGGGGCGCGCTGACTGAGGCTGAGCGCAGTCAGCCAGAAGTGGCCACGCACGCCGCGCAGCGCTTGGTCAATTTGTCCGCCGGCTCGCCTGAGGCGCAAGAGTTGCACGAGCGTGCGCGTGCTTGGGCTCTGCCCATTTGGCAGCGCTACCCCCAGCTGCCCGAATCTGCGCAAATTCGCGTGGTGCGGGCGCTGGAGGCCAGCTTCGCATCCGATGGCGCCGGGGTAGACCACGCCTGGCTTGCAAAAATCGAGCTCGCACAGCGCCAGTTGCCGCACGACACCCGCCTGCAATACCTTGCCGGCATGGCCTGCTTGCATCGCCAGCTCTGGGGCAAAGCGCAGCAACTGCTCGCAGGCTGCGCCGCGCAATTGGGCGATGAGCAATTAAAGCGCAGTGCGTGGCGCAATTTGGCGTTTTTGGCAGAGCAGCGCGGAGACGCGGCGGCTGCCTTGGCTGCTTGGAAGAAAGCGGCGCATTAAAAACCAATGAATGACTATTGATCCGGCACGATGAAATATGAATTTTCCGTTCGGGCTGAGGTATCGAAGCCCCGCGAGCCCTTCGATACCTCAGGGCGAACGGTTGATACATCATCGGACCGGTGCAATAGGTAACGCGAAAAACGTTAAAGAGACGCTAGAAAGACGCTAAAAACTCAAGCGTTTGGCAGAACCTTTTTTGGCGTTTCCATCTTTTTTTTGCGTTTTTTACGTTACCTCGTTTTGATCTTCACTCAGGTTCATCATGGAACACTCGTCTTGGCTGATTAACTCGCTCATCTTCCTTGCCGCCGCCGTGGCTGCTGTGCCCATTGCCAAGGCGCTGGGCTTGGGCTCGATCATTGGCTATCTGGCGGCCGGCATCATCATTGGTCCGTGGGGCTTGGGGCTCGTTAGCGATGTACAAAGCATTTTGCATTTCGCTGAATTCGGCGTGGTGCTCATGCTGTTTCTTGTGGGCTTGGAGCTGGAGCCGCGTCGCTTGTGGGCTTTGCGCCGCCCGATCTTTGGCTGGGGTTCGGCGCAGATGCTCGGCTGCATTGCTATTTTATTCATAGCACTTGGCGCATTATTTATGCCGGCTAACGGCCCATTTGGCTTAAATTTATCGTGGAAGATGATTTTGGTGGCCTCTTTAGGCCTTGCGCTGTCTTCCACAGCGATTGCGCTGCAAGTCCTCGGTGAGCGCAATCAATTGCCGACCACGGGCGGGCAAGCAGCGTTTTCTATTTTGCTGTTTCAAGACGTGGCTGCGATTCCGATTTTGGCGCTGTTGCCTCTGCTTGCGGTATCGAGCCAGGCCAGTGGTGGCAACGCTTGGTTAGAGGCGGGCAAAGCCATTGCTGTTGTGGCGGCCATCATCGTTGGCGGGCGTTTATTGCTGCGCCACGCGCTGCGCTGGATCGCAGGCAGCAAAACGCCGGAGATTTTCACCGCTGCTTCGCTGCTCCTTGTTGTTGCCATTGCTGCGCTGATGCAGTTTGTCGGTCTGTCGATGGCACTCGGCGCATTTCTCGCCGGCGTGCTGCTGGCGGAGAGCGAATACCGGCGCGAGCTAGAAACCGATATTGAGCCTTTCAAAGGCTTGCTGCTCGGCCTGTTTTTCATGGCTGTCGGCATGAGCATTGATTTTGGTGTGCTCAAGGCTTTTCCGCTATTAATCGCCGTGCTCGTGATTGCTTTTATGGCGCTCAAAGCTGCTGTGATTTATGGCTTGGCCAAGCTGATGGGCTTGCCTTTTCAAGAGCGCCCGATGTTCACGCTGATGCTTGCGCAGGGCGGCGAGTTTGCTTTTGTCGTGTTTCAGCAAGCCGGCACGCTCAAAATCTTTGATGCGCAAACCGGCTCGTTGCTGGTGGGCGCTGTGGCGATTTCTATGCTGCTCTCGCCGCTGATTTTGGTACTTATCGATAAATTTCTCATGCCGCGCTATGCCAATTGCGGCAAACCGGATGTGCCCGAGATCAGCGAAGCGCAGCATGCCCCCATCATCGTGGCTGGCATTGGCCGCTACGGCCAAATCATTTTGCGCGTGCTCGCGGCTTCGGGCTATAAAGCCACGGTGCTCGATCACGATCCCGAACAAGTGCAAGGTCTGATGCGCTTTGGCTACCGCGCTTTTTATGGCGATGCCACACGGCTGGATTTGCTGCGCACAGCGGGCGCAGCCACCGCAAAAGTGCTGGTGATCGCAGTCGATGGCGTGGAGCAGAGCTTAGAGATTGTGGATATTTGCAAAGAGCATTTCCCGCAGTTGCAGCTCATCGTACGCGCGAGAAATGTGCAGCATTATTACGAGCTGCGCTCACGCGGTGTGACGCAAATTCAACGCGAAACATTTGAATCCGCCTTGCTCTCAGCCGAAGACACATTGCAAGCGCTGGGCTTGTCAACTCACGATGCACACGTCACAGCCCAACGCTTTCGCTCTCACAATCTTGCGCAAATTGATGTTGCGTGGCCACATCACAAAGACGAAGAACGCTTGATCAGCATCGCCAAAGCCGGGCGGCTGCAATTGGAAGAGCTGATGGCGCAAGAGCGGGAGGTGACGATGCTTGGCGGTGATCGGGTTGCGCATCCACTTGTGAAAGAGTAATGCTATTTAATTCATAGCGCTCTGCGAAGTATCTATGCCGGCTAGGCGCTTGTTTTGCTTAAAAATAGCGTGCGTTACGCTTTTTCGAGGCTTAGGCCTGTGGAAGCCGTATTCGGGCGGGCTCATGTACCCTGCTCGGGACTCGCGGCGCCTGCCGCTAGACGACGAATAAAAAACGCAAAGCGTTTTTGAGCCTGCGCTGCGAGAAATCGCCCGCCCGAATACGGCTCCCACAGGCCGTTGGTTGGAGCGCCGATGTGCGATTGCAGTGCACAAGCAGCATTTGCATTTGCCACCACTGGCGAGCGAAGATCTTTTGCGTAACGAAAAGGCCGCGAGGGTTGGGGTTGCTGCGGCTGCCGATTTTCGCAGCACAGCGGCAAAAAACGCTATGCGTTTTTTATTCGTCATCTCAGGCGACGGGTGTCGCCACTCTCGCGAGCAGGGTACATGAGGCAGACGCAGCAGCCCCAAGCCTCGTAGCCGATCTGTTCATCACGAAGCCTTCCGAACACTACAAAAATAATAGCGCTTCACGCAATCAATACGGCGGCAAACCACCCAAAAAGCTCTTATGCATGAGTTGGCGAAATAGGCATCACAGCTAAGCGCAGCCCCAAAGCCTTGAGCATGGCTGTGAGCGTCTTCATCTCTGGATTGCCTTGCGGCGAGAGTGTGCGATACAACGTGGTTGCATTCAGCTCCGCTTGCTCAGCCAGCTTTGAAACGCCGCCAAAGGCTTGCGTCATGCGGCGCAGCGCGATCATGACCTCTTGCTGATCGCCATCTTCCAATACGGCGCTCAAAAAAGCTGCCGCATATTCAGGATCATCGCGAAAGCCTCCACGGAAGCTTGGCTATGGCTTCGAGAAGCTGGCAACGAAGTTGCGCGAGAAGCTGTGTGTGCGTGTGTCATGACAAACTCCTGATACGTTGTTGATAATCTTCCCAATGCGTGATGGCACGAGCGATATCGGCATCTTGAGTGCCTTTGTCGCCAGCGCAGAGCAGCAAGATAACGGCTTGCCCTGATTAGGCGTAATAAATCCTGTAGCCTGCACCGAAATCAATCTTGATTTCCTAAACGCCCTTTTGCAACGCACGCACTTGGCCTAAATTGCCCGTCTCGATGCGAAGCAAGCGCCGCTCTATGACGACTTTCGTCGCCTATCTCGCAATTGCGCGAACCAGCCTAAAAAGACGTCCTTACCCTTGCTTGTGACGCAGTGCTCAATCTGCATAACTAGATTATTCGCATAAAAGCGAATAGTTGCGAGTTGTTTACACTTTTTTGTTGCATCGAAGCCGTAGCTAGCTGAAAGGCACGGCTCGCGCCTGTAAACCGCCAACGCACGCAGTGCGCTGGGACAAGAGCGCCTTCAACATGCCGCAAGAGCTCCTCTTCGGCCAAAAAACGACGCAACCGGTGTCAACAGCCAAAACCCCATCAACACAGTGGCCAGCCGCACACTCACCAACGCCCATGGCCCCGAGCACCAGCGCATCATGCAGCGCGTCCAGCTCGACTCAAGTGCCCCCAGCAGCATGAGAGCAGGGCGCACCTACTACCTCAATGGCGCAAACAACGATCTAGGCTATGAAAAAGAAGTCACCGACGCCGGGATGACCGAGCACAAGCATTACCTGTCTGCAGGAGGCATGGTCTTTGCCATGCAAGTCACGCGCAGTGGCACGCTGGGCAACAAACCTGTAGAAAACCTCCAATACCTGCACCATGATCATCTGGGCAGCGTGGCCGTCGTCACCGATGCAGATGGCAGCGTCACCGAGCGCCTAGCCTACGATCCTTGGGGCAAACGGCGCTTCCCCAATGGCACGGCCGATAAAGACGACACCATCGTAGGCTTAACGACAGATCGCGGCTTCACGATGCATGAGCATTTGGATGAGATGGGCCTGATCCACATGAACGGGCGCATCTTTGATCCGCTGATTGGGCGGTTCATGAGCGCAGACCCGTTCATCCAAGCGCCGGAGAATCTGCAGAGCCACAATCGGTTTGCTTATGTGATGAATAATCCGCTCAGTTATACCGATCCTAGTGGGTATTTCAGTCTTAAGAAATTATTCAGAGCTGTGGTGGCGATTGCGGTTGCTTGGTTTGCGCCGCAGTTTATTGGTAGCCTGATGACTGGTGCTGCCGCTGCAGGCGGGAGTACGATGTTTGCAACGCTCGGGTATGCAGGCTCAGCATCAGGTTTCACTGCCCTTACTGGATTAGGTAGCTTTGTAGCGGGCGCTGCGGGTGGGCTTGCGGCTGGTTTGGTAGCGAGTGGCGGCGACTTAAAAGCTGGTTTGATCGGAGCGCTGTCGGGTGGTATGTTCGCATTTGTAGGCGCAACGCAAGTTGCTGGCTCATTTGGTAGCTATGCAGGACATGCGATTACTGGCTGCATTACCTCCGTTGCTGGAGGAGGAGCTTGTGGCTCTGGCGCGGCTAGCGCCTTGTTCGGTAAGTTTGCGACGAATATGACCGGTGGAATACAAAGTGACTTAGGACGAGGCGTTGCGGCTGTTGTGGCTGGCGGCGTGGGGTCTGTAATTGCTGGGGGCAAGTTTGAAAATGGGGCGGTGACTGCGGCTTATGGGTATTTGTTTAATGAGTTGCTGCATCAGGGTGATCGTCGAGAAGCGATGCGGCGCGCTGGATACAAGGACGGTGGCAGTACGTTCCAAGCCGATATGGACTATGCAGCAGAAACTGGTGGATGCATGCGCACAGCTGGTCCGGACATTTGCATCGGACCGGGAGCGATCAAGGGTGTTGGTAATGCCGCAGCCAAGTTCTTCGAAGGCACAACGCTAAGCGATAAGGTTGTCGGGCAAATGAAGCTTGCAGATAATCACGCATTCCCTGCTTCTGTAGATGGTTTTGCAGCAAGATATGGAAACGCATTTACCGTAATGGACAGCAGAGGTAATCCAGTGAACATGCTTACAGTCAACGGCGTATACAACGGTGCAAAAGGCACTTTTGAATACATTAAAAACCAATCAGGTGAAATTTATCATCGCTACTTTAAGAAAAATTGAAAATGAATGGTGATATTTTTGCTTTCATGGAAAGCCATGGAATTAGCCTAAAAGATAGTGGCTCTGCTGAACGAGGGTTTACGCAAGCAGAGGTGCTTGATCTATTGAGAATTCTTGGTGGAAAAAATATGAAGCCTATCGGGCTTGAGGTGTGGCATCGTCGAGCGGACGGGCGCTTTAATATGGACTCGCTAGCCGGCTGGGTTTCGGTATCTTCGTCAGATTCCGAAACCTTGTTTGTAGAGGTTAAAGAAGTAATCATGGCTGAAAGTGAAAAAAAATCATCTATCTTTACTCTGCAGTTCTAATTTATTTATCACGCGCGCTCAGATTACCGTTTGAAGTAACGATCAAAAATACCTAATTCAATAGCACGCTGCGCAGATTCCATGCCGCCAATTGGCTGATTTCTCTTGTAATTCTTCTTCTTTCTTCTCTTCAAGAGAAGCTCTATCGCCACCTCACACAGCCGCTAAAACTAGAGGTTTGCGATGCGGCTAGTGCAGAGAACCATGAGAGCCATGAGGAGAGCCATGAGGGTCAGGTCTTTCAATATCGCATCACGCTGATGCAGTCACTACGATTTCAATAGCACGCTACGCATATTCCATGCCGGCGACTGGCTAATTTCTGTTCTGATTCTTCTTCTTTCTTCTCTTCAAGAGAAGCACTATCGCCACCTCACACAGCTGCTAAAACTGGAGGTATGCGATGCGGCTGATGCAGCTCAATTGCTGCGCCGCTTGTTGTTCTCGTGCGCTATCTTCTGGCCTTCTTCACACTCACCGCCCTCGCGCTCTTCACCGCCTTCGGCTTCGATTTATCTTCTGGCGTGATGAACCCAATCGGCCGTTTGTGCGGCTCAGGCGGCACCATCAACTCTTTGAGCGCATCCATCACCTGACGAAGCTGAGCACGCGTATTGCGGCTAAAAGTATCGTGGCTCATCTCCAACCGCTCCGTCGTCAGCTCAAGGCCGCAGGGGTCAGGTCTTTCACTATCACATCCCTTGCTAAACTCAGCACATGGCGCTCAGCGGGCAGGTGTTTTTGGAGCCATGAGGGTCAGGTCTTTCAATATCGCATCGCGCTGACGCATCCACTACGATTTCAATAGCACGCTGCGCAGATTCCATGCCGGCGAGTGGCTGATTTCTCTTCTCATTCTTATTCTTTCTTCTCTTCAAGAGAAGCCCTATCGCCACCTCAGAGGGTCACGAGCACCATGAGTGCCATGAGGGTCACATGAGTGCCATGAGGGTCAGGTCTTTCATTGAGTGCCATGAGTGAGGCCATGAGGGTCAGGTCTTTCATTATCGTATCGCACTGATGCAGCCACTACTATTTCAATAGCACACTGCGCAGATTCCATGCCGGCGACTGGCTGATTTCGCATAGAAAAACCACGCGAAGGTGGTTGGTGGGCTGTTTGAGAAGTATTGCAGTGCATCGATCGCTCAAAACGCTACCCTCGGCATTCAAAACGAGATTGAAAATTTTTACTAAGCATCCAGCATCAGCGCTTGCATGCCCGCTTGGCTGAAATGACGGTCAGGCGTGAGTGCTTGGGTGATCCATGCTGGCGCATCACACAAAAGCTCAGGTAATCGCACAGACTCCAGTCTTTGTCAACATACTGGCAATACAGAGCAAATGCTTCGTCTCTGAGTGCTGGCGAGACATTGATCACTTGCACATTGGGATCATGCAGCATGGCTTGGATGAGATTAATGCCTTGTTGTCGCATCACCACTTTAGAAAAAGCTGCGCCGATTTCAAACAGCACCGCATCTGTCGTTAGTAAACCGACAGCGTTCTTCTTGAGCTGCGCTAGCAGCGTTTGCGCTGTGGCGTGATGTTGATCTTGCTTGGAAGCAACTGCAATCAGAAAACCAGTATCGACAAACCAAACCATGAAGCCCCCAACGCTTGGGTTAAGCCAAAGGTTTGTAGAAATTGACCGAGTAATCAGAAGGCGCATCAATACGTGTGGCGCTCAGCACATCTAGGAAGGATTGCGCGGGTGCGCTCTCGTTGGCTGGCACGGATCGCAAAGTTACCTCAATCAATTCACCCGGCAGGAGCTGCGGATGGCTGATATGAACAACACCCTGACTGTCAGCATGGATGCGCTCTTTAATAACGGCTTGCATGGCAACTCCAAAATGTGAATAGTCTGATTGTAAATTAACAGTGATGTCGGCGAATATTGGTATGACCCAGCGCGGCCTAACTGCCTCGTCTATGCCTTTGATGACTACTTATGCGGCGCCAAAGCCATGGGAGGCAACAACCTCATCATGGGCAACGGCTTGCCTGATCTACACCGTCAGCCAAGACGTGTAAAACAACCGCCACACCATTCGCTGGGAGAAGGGCGCCATCAACATGCCGCAAGGGGCCGCAGGGGGCCGCAGGGGTCAGGCCGCAAGGCCGCAAGGGTCCAAGGCCGCAAGGGTCATCCAAGGCCGCAAGGGTCAGGTCTTTCACTATCACATCCCTTGCTAAACTCTTCACATGGCACGCCCACTCCGACTCGAATTCGCTCACGCTCTGTATCACGTCACTTCGCGCGGCGATCGGCGCGAAGATATTTTTCACTCTGATGCAGATCGCCACGCTTGGCTGAGCGTGCTCGCGCAGGTGTGCAAACGGGTTAACTGGACGGTGCATGCGTATTGCTTGATGAGCAATCACTATCATTTGCTACTTGAAACGCCGGACGCGAATTTGTCTGCGGGGATGCGGCAGCTCAATGGCGTTTATACGCAGCTGAGCAATCGCTCGCATGGCCGCGTAGGGCATGTGTTCCAAGGGCGCTTTAAAGCCATCGTGGTGGATAAAGATAATTATTTGCTGGAGCTAGCTCGCTATGTGGTGCTCAATCCTGTGCGGGCGGGGATGGTGGGCGATGCGCATGAGTGGCCCTGGAGCTCGTATGGCGCAATGATTGCTTCATCCAATGCGGAGCAGCCCGAATGGCTGGCCACCGATAAGCTGCTGGCTTACTTTGCCGTTGATCAACAAACTCTGAACCGCAAGCACGCCCAGCAACGCTACATACAGCATGTGCGCGATGGCGTGGGGCTGCCTTCGGTTTGGGAGGCGTTGAGTGGGCAGGTGTTTTTGGGGGATGAGAAGTTTGTGAACAAGATGCTTGGCCTTGCGGAAAAAAGCGCTGCGACTTCGAAGCTAGAAATCCCGCAGGCGCAGCGCAGAGCGGTTGCACTGCCGTTGCAGGCGTATGAGGCGAAGCATCCGCGTGATCGCAACTCAGCCATTCAAGCGGCTTTTGCGACGGGCGGCTACACGATGGCGCAATTGGCGACGCATTTTGGGATTCACTACACGAGCGTGAGTCGGATCGTGAAGGCGATTTGAATCGGAGCGACTTGAAAATTTCTCTACCGTGGATGGTGTCTAGTCATCCGTCAGCATTCAGAGTTCTGAAACGCTACTGTTTAAATAGCACGCTACGCAGATAATACGCCGGCTAACTGCCTATTTGGCTATAAACAATGACTCTAAATGGCAACACCACTTAGCGAGAGCGATGCCCTTTAAAATCACAGCATGCAATCTGTCAAAAAAGAATTACTGGCCGCACTCGCGGTGGAGCTCGAAGCTATTGAAGCGGGTGCGGGCGCTAAGGCGGCGTTTGAATCGCCCAAAGTGGCTGAGCACGGCGATTTTGCTTGCACGGCCGCGATGCAGCTCGCTAAAAATTTGAAGAAAAACCCGCGAGAGCTGGCTTCCAGCCTGCGTGAAGCGCTCCTAAAAAATGTGCATTTCGCGAAATGGGTGAGCGAGATAGAGATTGCTGGCCCGGGTTTTATCAATATTCGTTTGAAGCCTGAGGCCAAGCAAGAAGTCGTGCGCGAAGTGCTTGCGCAGTCAAGCAGCTATGGTTTTCAAAAAGCCACTGGCATGAAGGTGTTGGTCGAATTCGTCTCGGCCAACCCGACTGGGCCGCTCCATGTCGGCCATGGCCGGCAAGCCGCTTTAGGCGATGCGATTTGCAACCTGTGGGCCACACAGGGAGAGCAGGTGTATCGCGAGTTTTATTACAACGACGCGGGCGTGCAGATCAACAATTTGGGCATCTCCACCCAGCTTCGCGCCAAAGGCTTCACGCCCGAGAGCCCCGAATGGCCGCGTGGCGAAAATGCCAACGTCTACAACGGCGAATACATCGGCGACATCGCCCGCGATTTTTTAGCCAAGCAAACTGTCCAAGCTGATGACCGCAGCTTTACCGCTTCGGGCGATGTGGACGATATCGACAGCCTGCGCCAATTCGCCGTGGCCTACCTGCGCCGCGAGCAAGATTTGGATTTGAAGGCGTTTGACGTTAAGTTTGACAATTACTTCCTTGAATCGTCGCTTTACACGAGCGGCAGAGTAGAAGCGACTGTGCAAAAGCTGATTGCCGCTGGCAAAACCTATGAAAAAGACGGCGCGCTTTGGCTGCGCTCCACCGATTACGGCGACGACAAAGACCGCGTGATGAGAAAGAGCGATCCAGCCGCCGAAGCTGGCGGCTCGTCACAGCCCGTATACACGTATTTTGTGCCCGATGTGGCCTACCACTTGGCCAAATGGGAGCGCGGCTACACCCGCGCCGTCAACATCCAAGGCACAGATCACCACGGCACGATTGCGCGCGTCAGAGCGGGCCTGCAAGCCGCAGGCCAGGGCGTGGCCCAAGGCTTCCCAGATTACGTGCTGCACACGATGGTGCGCGTGATCAAAGACGGCCAAGAAGTGAAAATCTCCAAGCGCACCGGCGGCTACGTCACCTTGCGTGATTTGATCGATTGGACGAGCAAAGACGCGGTGCGCTTCTTCCTGCTCTCGCGCAAGCCAGATACGGAATACACCTTCGATGTGGATCTCGCAGTGAAGAAAAACAACGACAACCCGGTGTATTACGTGCAATACGCGCATGCCCGAATTTGCTCGGTGCTGGCTGCTTGGGCTGAGAAAGAGGGTGGAGATGTGGCGACTTTAAGCAACGCGAATTTAAGCCCTCTCAGTAGCCCCGCGGCGCAAAGCCTCATGCTGACATTGGCCAAATATCCCGAGATGCTATCGAACGCCGCCCGAGACTTCGCGCCGCATGATGTGAGCTTTTATTTGCGCGATCTGGCCGCTACTTATCATTCGTATTACGATGCCGAGCGCATTCTGGTGGATGACGAAAATGTGAAAAAAGCTCGGCTAGCCTTGGTTGCAGCCACAGCGCAAGTGATTCGTAACGGTTTGGCTGTGCTCGGCGTGAGCGCACCCGCTAAGATGTGAACATGAAAATGATGAAGCTTCCAGCACAAGGCGCGATTGAGCAGCGCGGCGGTATTTTCTTAGGCGTGATCATTGGCTTGCTGATCGGCTTGGGCGCAGCGCTGGCCGTGGCGATTTACGTGACCAAAGTGCCGGTGCCTTTCATGAACAAAGGCGCTACCAAAACACCTGCCGAACAAGACGCGCAAGAAAGTCAGAAAAACAAAAACTGGGATCCCAATGCACCGCTGTATGGCAAAAATCCAGCCAAACCACAAGCCTCGGGCACAGTTGGCACAGCCACGGCCACAGCCACAGCAACTCCAGCTATCTTGGCGCCCATAACCGCTGCCAGTGCGCCGAAATCGGCTGCTTCTGCGCCCAAAGTAGCTGCGTCTGCGCCAAAATCATCCGCCTCTGCAGCCACCCCGGCCAAGCCCTCGGCTGATCCGCTAGGTGATTTGGCCAAGGCCAAAAACGCGGGTACACCCACCGCTGCCATTGCAGGGGCAGGGGCAGGCGGCGCGGATCCGTTTACCTATTTTGTACAAGCCGGCGCTTTCCGCACGCCTGAAGATGCCGAAGCGCAAAAAGCCAAGCTCACCATGGCCGGTTTTGAAGCTCGCATCACTGAGCGCGAGCAATCCGGCCGCACCGTCTTCCGCGTTCGCGTCGGCCCACTCGACAAGCAAACCGAGGCCAACGCCGCCAAAGAAAAACTCGATGGCGCAGGCTTTGAAACCGCTATTGTTCGGGTGCAGCGTTAAATTTTGCGCACTTATCCTAAGCGTTGAGGTGGAACTTGTGTCAGCCTGCACCGTCTGAGCAACGTTGACTTATCATCGCTTCAATTGCTTTTTCGGAGATTCCCCATGTTTCGTCGTGCCCTCATCCAAACCGCTAGCGCCTTCAGCGTTGCATCCCTCTTGCCTGCGGCCGCATTCGCCCAGCAGCAACGCGCTTACCAAGAAGGCCAAGATTATGTGGCGCTCGACAAGCGCGTTCCCGGCGACACCGCCGCTGGCCGCGTGGAAGTGATCGAGTTCTTTTGGTACAACTGCCCCCACTGCAATGCTTTCGAGCCGCAATTGGAGCAGTGGGCAGCCAAGCTCCCCAAAGACGTCACTTTGCGCCGCATGCCGGTCGCCTTCCGCGATGAATTTGTACCGCAGCAGCGCTTGTTTTATGCGTTAGAAGCGTTGGGCAAAGTCGAGGAGTTGCACAAAAAAGTCTTCTATGCGATTCACGTTGAAAAACGACAGCTCAATACGCAGGCCAGCATTGGCGAGTGGATCGCCACGCAAGGCGTAGACAAAGCCAAATTCGACGCACTCTACGATTCCTTTGCCGTGCAAACCAAAGCCACCCGCGCGGCTAAATTGCAAAATGATTTCAAAGTCAGCGGCGTACCCGCCCTAGGTATCGCTGGACGCTTCTACACCGATGGCGCACTCGCTCAAAGCATGGGCCGCGCTTTGCAGATCACCGATTTTTTGATTTCAGAAGTCAAAAAAGGCCGTTGATTTGAGGCCAAATCAGCAGGTGGCCGGCATGAAATATACGTTAGTTGCTATTGTATTAGTAGCAACTAGCAATCTGCCGGATGCCCCAATCGCATATCGTCCAAGTAATCTTTGCTGATGTTGATGCTGCTTTTGATGCCGATGTCGTCGTAATGCTTTTTAAGCCAGCGTTTGCCGCATTGTTGGCCGAGCTCAAACAATGCTTCAATGAGTTTTCCATCGGGCGCAGCCTTGCTCGAAGCGGGGTAAGCTTCGAGCGCCTCACCTCCATCGATCCGGTGTAGATGTACCGTGCGATAGCGCTCGGGCGGCAGGTGACCCTTTTCAATCAGGCGGTTGACAAAATCAATTGAGCGCATCTGTGCGAGCAAGCTGGCGTTGAAGGTCAGCTCATTAACGCGATCAATGATGTCATCGCTCGTGATGGGTAAAGCATTGCGCTCAACTGGGTTGATTTGAATCAGCACGATGTCGTTGGCCGGGCTGCGGTAAATCAGCGGATGCAGGGCCGGGTTGCCGCTGTAGCCGCCATCCCAGTAATGCTCACCCTCAATTTCTACCGCACGAAACATCATCGGCAGGCAGGCTGAAGCCATCACGGCCGCCTCGGTCAGCCGTTTGCCAGAGAAAATCTCCGCCTTGCCAGTGTTCACATGCGTCGCGCACACATGGATTTGCGGCATATCCGCTCGCGCGGCGGCCTTCGCCAGCAGTTTGAAATCAACGCTGCCGGTCAGTAGTTCGCGCAGCGGGTTGATGTCCAGCGGATTGAGCTGCGCCGGCGAGAGTGATGCGCCGCTGGCGCGCCAGCCTGAGAGCCACAGGTGTGCCCAGCTGCGCTGTAATTTGCTGGCCTCACCCATTTGCGCGATCTTGCGCCAAAATTTTGCCAAAGCCTGCCTTGCGGCTTCCCGCGCCGCTGCCGGGTCATCAGGGTGCCCAGCAAAGCCATGAGCCATCACCACCGCATTCATTGCCCCTGCACTTGCGCCACTGATGCCGCACAGCTTCAAACGCCCATCTTCAAGCAGCGTATCCAGCACGCCCCAAGTAAACGCCCCGTGCGAGCCGCCACCTTGGAGCGCAAGACTGACGGATTTTTGGGGTGCTTCAGGCGTAATAAAAGCGCGCTGTTCGGAAATGCTTTGATTCATCATGGCCTGCCCTTTAAACAATGCATTGTAGTGATGCGGGTAGACAAAAAGCACGCCGATTGTGTCAAAACCATGACATGCATCAATATGATTTTGATAGCAAACTATTGATATTCTATGCCGGCGATAGGCTACTTTTATTCAAATTTGGTAACCTGATGACCCGCGTGATGCATCGGGCCATCTTTCATGGCAGGCTTGCGGCACATCGGCGTACACAAGATGTTTTGCCATAGGCTTGCGTGATGCGCTGAATGTGGCGCGGGCTTGGCAGTAGCGTCGGCTTGGAGCGTTTTAATGAGCTATTAATGATTAGTTCGCGTTAAAAGTTGTTCAATCCCTGCTAAGTTAGAAAAAAATGCTTTACGCGCTGTGACTTTATTTGCAAAATACTTGCATGAAGAAGCAAACTCTCACCTCCCCGCTCAAGCGGCAAAAAAGCGGCCTGCGCGGCTTAGCGGTATGCAGCCTCTTGCTGACCCTGCAAACGGTATGGGCGCAAGACGCCATGTTGCAAAGTGCGCAAAGTCTTCTGGCAAGCAAGCAAGCCGCGAAAGCCTACGAACTTCTGAGCCCCCAAGAAACCGCCCGCGCTGGCCAACCTGAGTTTGACTACTTGCTCGGCGTGGCCGCGCTGGATTCACGGCGCATCACGCAAGCGATCTTTGCCTTTGAGCGCGTGCTTGCCGTGCAGCCGGGCAACAGTTTGGCGCGTGCGGAGCTGGCGCGGGCCTATATGGCTGCTGGCGAGATGGATACAGCCCGCAGCCAGCTGCGGCAAGTTCAAGCTGCGCCAGATGTGCCACAAGAGGCGCGAGCGAGTGTGCAGAGGCTGCTTTCCAGCTTAGACCAGGGCGCGGCCAAGCCTTTGCGGTTTTATGTGGAGGCCGGCTTGGGGCGCGACAGCAATTTGAGCGGCGGGCCCAACATCAACGGCTTTGCTGTACCCGCGCTGGGCGGCGCAGTATTTGCATTGGCTCCCGCCTCGCAGCAGCGCGGCGATACCGCCTTTCAACTTGGCGCAGGCTTGGCCTACACGCAAGCGCTCGGCGCTGCAACCGATCTCAACGCCCAACTCAACTGGCGCACCACCCAACCCTTCAAAGAAAAGACCCTTGACACCAGCAGCATTGACGGCAGTTTGGGCGTGGCCCACACCATCGCGGCCACGCGCTACAGCCTCTCGCTCCACCTCGCCACCTTAAGCTTCGATGGCGATCCATACCGAAAAACCACGGGGCTCACAGGCCAAGTTGTCCACCATCTCACCAGCACCAGCCAGCTCATGGGCTTTGTGCAATGGGCCCAATTGGATTACCCCACGCAAACTTTGCGCGACGCGCGGCGCACGGTGCTAGGAGGTGCATGGGGCGCAGCACTGTCGCCCACGACCAGCGCTTATGTGGGCCTCGCGTTGGGCGGCGAAAAGGCAAGCCAAGCAGCAGGCGCTGAATTTGGCTATTCATTGACAGGCCTGCGCGGCGGCGCGGAGCATGCATTGGCCAGCAATATGCGCTTGTTTGCCAATGTAGGGCTCGAATGGCGTCAACACCGCGCCATAGATTCGGTCTTCCTCAGCAAGCGCAGTGACCGCCAGCTCGATCTGACCCTGGGCATGCATTACCAACTCAGCGCGTCCAGCTACGGCCAATGGCGCATCACACCGCAGCTTAACGTGACGCAGCGAACGAGCACGTTCAATGTGTACGACATGCGTCGCACGCAGCTTGGGGTTATGGCACGCTTAGATCTATAAGCCAACAGCCACCATTCACTATTAACTTCATAGCACTCCGCGCAGTATCTATGCCGGCGAAAGGCCAAAATGTCTCAAAAACTCATTTCTCGATCAGTTTTGGCGCAGCCACTGCGCCCAGTCACGCAAGCTGCTCTTGTGGCCTGCCTCAGTGCGGGTGCTTGGGCGCAAAGCCCAACTGCTTCGCCGGCTGCCTCGACAATTGCCTCGACGATTGCCTCGACGATTGCCTCGACGATTGCATTACCCGCTGGCACACTCGAATTTGTGCAAGGCAGTGTCGCTGTGCGCACGCTGGCTGGCGCCAGCCGAATCGCTCAGCGCGGCACCGTCGTCAATAACGGCGAGACGATTGAAACGCAAAGCGGCCGCGCTCAGATGCGGATGGTCGATGGCGCATTTATTTCCCTGCAAAACGACACGACTTTGCGGCTGGACAACTACCGCGTGGCCAGCGCCACAGAGCCCGAGAGCGGCTTCATGAGCTTGGTGCGTGGCGGCTTGCGCACCGTCACGGGCCTGATTGGACGGTCTACAAAGCAAAACTACCGTCTGCAAACCGCCACAGCGACCGTGGGCATTCGCGGCACCGGTTTTACTGCCACCAGCGGCATTGAAGGTACCCGCGTGCGCGTCGCCGAAGGCGCAATCGCACTGTGTACAGAAGGCGGCTGCTTGGATCTTGCTGCCCAGCAAAGCGGCTTAGCCGCCAACGCGAAAACCCTTCCCGTGCGCATCGCCACCGCGCCCGAACTTCAACCCACGCAAGCGCCCAGCGTCGTTGCGGTTGCGCCGCAGCAAGGTGTGCGTGACATCGACATCGCAAAAATTGTCGGAGACGAAGACCGTCCACCTGACGGGGTGCCGCCTCAGTTTCCGCCACGCATCCCGTTAACTGGCACAGCCAATGGCATGGGAGCGGCTTACAACACCTCCGCAACGCCCTTCGCAGCTGGATTGCTAGGCGGCACATTAACTTTTGACAGCCAAGGACGTTTATTGGAGTTCGTGGACGGTACGCTGCCGATTGGATACCGCACCACAGCTGCGAGCATTTCCGACTTTGGCTCCGATGGCATCATTGCTTGGGGACGCTGGAGTGGCGGCGCCACCACCTACAGCGGCAGTCCGACGGGTAGCGTGAATCACCTGACATACATCACCGGCAACACGGGCGCATCAGTTCCGATTGTTGGCGCATACACCGTGTTCGGCTCGACCGCACCGGTGGCGATCAATTCGGTCTCGGGTGGTGTGTTGGCGGTGGGCGTAAGCAATTCAGTGACTGGCAGCATGCAAATCAACTTCCCCGGCGCAACCGGAGGCAGTTTGAGTTACAACCTTGCCATTCCGTTGGCCGGGCAAACTTTTAATATTTCAGGCAATGCCAATCAATATGGCGGAAGCGGCTTTCTGGGCGCGTCATCCACGATAGGCAGCACCGGCGGGGCATGCGCCACCACTTGCACAGGGGCAATTCCCTTTGGAGACGCCATTCAAGGCGGCGTGTATGGCTTGGGCAATTCCCGCGTCGGCGCGCAATATGGGTTTACCTCAGGCATCGGCACCGTCACTGGCGCAGTGGTCCTCAGCCCGACACCAGGTGGCAATTAATCGCTTTAAGAAATTTGACGTCTGCCAAAAATCTATGGCATAATCAAAGGCTTCGCTCAAGAAGGCATGCAAACCAGTTTGCGCGCAAGCTTGAGCATCCTGCCCAAACGTGGCTTGATTTGAAAGTTCAAATTGAGTCGCGACGGGCCCAAGACTGCTTTTGATGGTTTGAAATAGTTCAAACAGTCGAAAGACAAGTTGGGAAGAATAAGACAATGATCCAAACTGAATCTCGACTCGACGTCGCTGACAACACGGGTGCCAAATCCGTTTTGTGTATCAAGGTGCTCGGTGGCTCCAAGCGACGCTATGCATCCGTGGGCGATGTGATCAAGGTGAGCATCAAAGAAGCTGCTCCCCGTGGTCGCGTTAAAAAAGGCGAAATCTACAACGCTGTTGTGGTGCGCACCGCCAAAGGCATTCGCCGTGGTGATGGCTCGCTCGTTAAATTTGATGGCAACGCAGCTGTGTTGCTTAACGCCAAGCTGGAGCCGATTGGCACCCGCATCTTCGGCCCCGTGACCCGTGAACTCCGTACAGAGAAGTTCATGAAGATCGTGTCCTTGGCACCTGAAGTCTTGTAAGAGGCAATCCATGAAAAAACTTCGCACAGGCGATGAAATCATCGTCCTCGCAGGCCGAGACAAAGGCAAGCGCGGCAAGATCACATCTCGCAAAGACGAAACGCATTTGCTGATTGACGGCATTAACCTCGTCAAAAAACACACCAAGCCTAATCCGTTGAAAAACACCACCGGCGGCATTGTTGAAAAGGCCATGCCAATTCACCAATCCAATGTGGCTATTTTCAATGGCGCAACCGGCAAGGCGGATCGCGTGGGCATCAAAGTAGAGGGCGACAAGAAAGTCCGCATCTACAAGTCCAGCGGCGCTGAGATCAAAGCAGCCTAAGGCAGATAAATCATGGTACGTTTTAAACAACATTACGCAGAAAAAGTCGTTCCCCAGTTGATGGAGAAATTTGGCTACAAGTCTGTGATGCAAGTTCCTCGCATCACCAAGATCACCCTGAATATGGGTGTGGGCGAAGCGGTGGCCGATAAGAAAGTCATGGACAACGCCGTGGGCGACATGACCAAGATCGCTGGGCAAAAGCCAGTGGTCACCAAGGCTCGCAAAGCGATTGCCGGCTTCAAAATCCGTGAGCAATTGCCGATTGGTTGCATGGTCACCCTGCGCGGCGAGCACATGTATGAATTTTTAGATCGCTTTATCACCGTTGCGCTGCCCCGTGTGCGCGACTTCCGTGGTGTATCTGGCCGCGCCTTTGATGGCCGTGGTAACTACAACATTGGCGTGAAAGAGCAGATCATTTTCCCCGAGATCGAGTACGACAAAGTAGATGCCGTACGTGGTCTCAACATCAGCATCACAACGACTGCGAAGAACGACGAGGAGTGCAAAGCGCTTCTGACCGGTTTCCGCTTCCCGTTCAAGAACTGAAGGATAGATTGACATGGCTAAAGCTGCACTCATCCAGCGCGAACTCAAACGCGACAAACTGGCCGCGAAGTTTGCGAAGAAGTATGCCGAATTCAAGGCAACCGCTTCTGACGTGAGCAAATCACCCGAAGAGCAAATGGCTGCGCGTACTGGCTTAAACAAGCTGCCACGCAACGCCAACCCTCACCGCCAGCGCAATCGCTGTAGCATCACTGGCCGCGCACGCGGCACCTATAGCCAGTTTGGCTTGGGTCGCATGAAGGTGCGCGAAATGGCTTTTGCTGGTGAAATCCCCGGCATGACCAAAGCCAGCTGGTAAGCGTAAGGAAAACAAAACATGAGCATGAGTGATCCTATCGCCGACCTCTTGACGCGCATTCGCAATGCGCAGATGGTCGCCAAAACAACCGTATCCCTGCCGGCATCAAAGATCAAGGCAGCGATTGCACAGGTGTTGAAAGACGAAGGCTACATTGACGGGTTTAAAGTAAACACGGTCGATGGAAAGTCTGAGCTCGAAATCGCCCTGAAATATTACGCGGGTCGCCCCGTGATTGAGCGCCTAGAGCGCGTCAGCCGCCCTGGCCTGCGCGTCTACAAAGGCACGGGCAGCATTCCTCAAGTCATGAATGGCTTGGGTATTGCCATTGTTACTACACCGCAAGGCGTGATGACAGATCGCAAAGCACGCGCCACCGGCGTGGGCGGCGAAGTGCTCTGTTACGTCGCTTAAACGGGAAGGAAAAAAATATGTCCCGCGTAGCAAAAATGCCCGTTACCGTGCCAACCGGTGTCGAAGTAACGATGAATGCAGAAAAAATCAATGTCAAAGGCGCTGGCGGTTCGCTGTCAATCGCTGCCAATGCATTGGTTACTGTTAAAAACGATGCAGGCAAGCTCAGCTTTGCTCCTGCCAATGATTCTGCCGCTGCGAACGCTATGAGCGGAACGCTGCGTCAGCTGGTCAACAACATGGTTGTGGGTGTGACCAAAGGCTTTGAGAAGAAGCTTAATTTGGTGGGTGTGGGCTACAAAGCTGCAGCCACCGGTACAAAGCTGAATTTGGCAGTGGGATATTCTCATCCTGTCAACTTCGAGATGCCAGCTGGCATCACCGTAGCTACACCCATCCCCACCGAAATCATTATCAAAGGCGCTGACCGCCAACGTGTTGGTCAGATCGCTGCTGAAATCCGTGCCGTGCGTCCTCCTGAGCCCTACAAAGGCAAAGGCATCCGTTATTCGGATGAGAAGATCACGATCAAGGAAACGAAGAAGAAATAAGGAGCGTCAACATGCTGAACAAAAAAGACCAGCGCGTGCGCCGTTCGCGTCAGACGCGTATCCGTATCGCTACCCAAGGCGTTGCCCGCTTGTCGGTCAACCGTACCAATCTGCACATTTATGCGCAAGTGATCTCCGGCGACGGCACAGTTATATTGGCCTCGGCCTCTACCGCTGAAGCCGATGTGTCCAAGGCACTCGGTGGAAAAGGCAGCAATGCTGCTGCCGCTGCTGCTGTCGGTAAGCGGGTTGCTGAAAAAGCAAAAGCTGCCGGTGTCGAAAAAGTTGCTTTTGACCGTGCAGGCTTCGCCTACCACGGCCGTGTAAAAGCATTGGCAGAAGCTGCGCGTGAAGCCGGCCTCCAGTTCTAAAACACCGACAGATAAGCGAGAAATTTATGGCTAAATTACAAGCAAATGCGCCAGCGGCCGGTCCTGAAGACGGCATGCGCGAGAAGATGATCGCGGTCAACCGCGTGACCAAAGTGGTGAAGGGCGGTCGTATTCTCGGCTTCGCAGCACTGACTGTGGTTGGTGACGGCGATGGCCGCGTTGGTATGGGTAAAGGCAAATCCAAGGAAGTGCCAGTTGCTGTACAAAAAGCAATGGAGCAAGCGCGTCGCGGCATGCTCAAATGCAATCTGAAAAATGGCACGATTCATCACCGCGTCTACGGCCAGCATGGCGCTTCTAACGTAATGATGGCGCCCGCTCCAAAGGGAACAGGCATCATCGCCGGTGGCCCGATGCGCGCTGTATTCGAAGTCGTTGGGATCACCGATATTGTCGCAAAAAGCCACGGTTCGACCAATCCTTACAACTTGGTTCGTGCAACGCTTGATGCTCTGAACAAATCCACAACGGCTGGAAACGTGGCTGCCAAGCGCGGCTTAAGCGTTGAAGCGCTGTTTGCTTGATTGGAATCATCATGACAACACAATCCAAAGTTAAAGTGCAGCTCGTCAAGAGCCCCATCAGCTGCAAAGAATCCCATCGTGGCACAGTGCGCGGCTTGGGTCTTCGCAAAATCAATTCTGTTTCTGAACTCGAAGACACGCCCGCTGTGCGCGGCATGATCAACAAGATCGCTTATTTGGTCAAGGTGCTCTAATGCAACTCAATACCATCTCCCCTGCTGAAGGCTCTAAAAAAGCACGTCGCCGTGTTGGTCGCGGCATTGGTTCTGGCCTCGGTAAAACCGCTGGCCGTGGCCACAAGGGTCAAAAATCTCGTTCTGGCGGATACCATAAAGTTGGTTTCGAGGGCGGTCAAATGCCCTTGCAGCGTCGCTTGCCTAAGCGCGGCTTCAAATCACGCACACTTGCTTTTAACGCAGAAATCACTCTGACCACACTTGAAAAGCTTGGCGCGGTTGAAGTTGACATGCTCAGCTTGAAGCAAGCTGGTTTGATCGGCGAGATGATCAAAGTTGTGAAGGTCGTCAAGACTGGCGCTTTGACCAAAGCTGTCAAACTGACGGGCATTGGCGCAACAGTGGGTGCAAAAGCAGCTATTGAAGCTGCTGGTGGTTCGTTGGCGTAATCGCAGATTGAAGAGTCGTCACCGTGGCAACCCATCCTTCCGCGATCGCAAAAACAGGTAAGTTCGGAGACCTGCGTCGCCGACTCGTCTTTTTGTTGCTTGCACTGGTGGTGTATCGCCTTGGTGCGCACATTCCTGTGCCGGGGATTGATCCAACCCAGCTCAAAGCCTTGTTTCAAGGCCAACAGGGTGGCATTCTGAGCCTCTTTAATATGTTCTCTGGTGGGGCTTTGTCCCGCTTTACGGTGTTTGCGTTGGGCATCATGCCCTACATTTCCGCTTCGATCATCATGCAGTTGCTCACCTATGTGGTACCCACGTTTGAGCAACTCAAGAAAGAAGGCGAAGGCGGTCGTCGCAAGATCACGCAGTACACCCGCTATGGCACGCTTGGATTGGCAATTTTTCAATCTCTCGGTATCGCTATGGCGCTCGAAGGCTCTGCTGGTCTGGTGTTGCAACCCGGTTTTGGTTTCCGTATGGCGACTGTAGTGAGCTTGACAGCCGGCACGATGTTTCTCATGTGGCTCGGAGAACAGATTACCGAGCGAGGTTTGGGTAACGGCATTTCGATCATTATTTTTGCAGGTATTGCAGCTGGTTTACCGAGTGCTATTGGTGGCCTGTTGGAGCTGGTACGCACAGGTGCAATGAGCATTATTGCGGCCATCATCATTGTCGCGCTCGTAGTTGCAGTGACCTACTTTGTTGTATTTGTAGAGCGTGGTCAGCGCAAGATTCTCGTGAATTATGCACGTCGGCAAGTGGGCAATAAAGTGTACGGCGGGCAGTCCTCACACCTTCCACTGAAGCTCAACATGGCGGGTGTGATTCCTCCCATCTTTGCGTCGTCGATTATCTTGTTGCCTGCCACGGTAGTTAGTTGGTTCAGCACGGGTGATTCGATGCGTTGGCTGAAAGATATTTCGGGTATGTTGACTCCTGGTCAGCCGATCTACATCATGTTTTATGCAGCGGCAATCATTTTCTTCTGTTTTTTCTACACTGCTTTGGTATTTAACAGTCGCGAAACGGCAGATAACTTGAAAAAGAGCGGCGCGTTCATTCCCGGTATTCGCCCAGGCGACCAGACAGCCCGCTACATTGATAAAATTTTGCTCCGGTTGACAGCCGTCGGCGCGGCTTACATCACAGCAGTCTGTTTGCTGCCAGAGTTTTTGATTTTGCGTTATAACGTACCTTTCTATTTCGGTGGCACTTCGCTGTTGATCATTGTGGTGGTGACCATGGATTTCATGGCTCAAGTCCAAAATTACATGATGAGCCAGCAATACGAATCGTTATTGAAGAAAGCAAGTTTTAAAACGACCTGATGTAGTGGGTAGACACGAAATTTAGTTTAGAAACTCGTCGAGTTTTGAGCTGAGTAAATGAATTGATATAGTTTTAGGAGAACGACATGAAAGTTTCGGCTTCAGTCAAGAAAATTTGCCGTAATTGCAAAATCATCCGCCGCCGTGGCGTGGTTCGCGTGATCTGTACAGATCCGCGTCACAAGCAGCGTCAAGGTTAATTGGCAATTTACGAATTGAAAGTTTAGAGGACAGATATGGCACGTATCGCTGGTATTAATATTCCGCCGCACCAACACGCTGAAATTGGCTTAACAGCTATCTTTGGCATTGGTCGCACCACCGCTCGCAAAATTTGCGAAGCCACTGGCATTGCTTACGCGAAGAAAGTCAAAGACTTTACCGATGGCGATCTGGAAAAAATTCGCGATGCCATCAACGGTATGACGATTGAGGGCGATCTGCGTCGCGAGACCACGATGAACATCAAGCGTTTGATGGACATCGGTTGCTATCGCGGTTTCCGTCATCGTCGTGGTCTGCCAGTGCGTGGTCAACGCACCCGCACGAACGCGCGTACTCGCAAAGGCCCGCGCCGTGCAGCGCAGTCCCTGAAAAAATAAAGCCTGTTAAGAGAGAAACCATATGGCTAAACAGCAAGCATCCGCCGCCGCTTCAACGCGCGTTCGCAAGAAAGTCCGCAAGAATATTGCGGATGGTATCGCGCACGTTCATGCATCATTCAACAACACCATCATCACGATCACTGATCGCCAAGGTAATGCCTTGTCGTGGGCATCGTCCGGTGGGCAGGGCTTCAAAGGCTCGCGCAAATCCACGCCGTTTGCAGCCCAAGTGGCATCAGAGATGGCTGGCCGTGCTGCCATGGAGCAGGGTATCAAGAATCTTGATGTCGAAATCAAGGGCCCTGGCCCTGGTCGCGAATCGTCGGTGCGCGCTTTGGGGGCTTTGGGCATTCGCATCACGTCGATTCGTGATGTGACACCCGTGCCTCACAACGGCTGCCGCCCACAAAAGCGCCGTCGCATCTAAGTCACATCGCGTTTGATTTTCTCGGCCAAGCCGCGAATTGTGCTGAAAAGCACCATCGCGGCTTTGGCTATAATAGTGGGTTGCGCTAGATTTTTTGGCGTGATCCCCGCAAGCCCACCGCCAGTATTCACTCAAATTTTTGTTTGAACGATTCTGGCTCCCACAGCAAGTCCTGTGGCAGTTAACTTAAAGGAAATTCCAAGTGGCACGTCTCTTAGGCCCCAAGGCCAAACTCTCCCGCCGTGAAGGCACAGATCTGTTTCTCAAGAGTGCGCGACGCGCCATTGCGGACAAATCAAAATTTGATTCCAAGCCTGGCCAGCATGGCCGTACCAGCGGTCAGCGTACATCTGATTTCGGCTTGCAATTGCGTGAGAAGCAAAAAGTCAAGCGTATGTATGGCGTGTTGGAGCGTCAGTTCCGCCGCTATTTTGAAGAAGCTGATCGCCGTCGTGGCAACACCGGTGCAAACCTGCTCTTCATTCTTGAGTCACGTTTTGACAACGTGGTTTACCGCATGGGTTTTGCTTCAACTCGCGCTGAAGCGCGCCAGTTGGTGTCTCATAAAGCGATGTTGGTCAATGGTAAATCTGTGAATATTCCTTCAATGCTCATTAAGGCCGGTGATGTGATCTCCGTGCGCGATAAGAGCAAAAAGCAAGTCCGTATTTCTGAAGCATTGCAGTTGGCAGGCCAAATTGGCTTTCCAGCATGGGTGGACGTCAGTGCTGACAAAACTGAAGGCACTTTCAAGAAAACGCCAGATCGCGATGAATTTGCTTCTGATATCAACGAATCGTTGATCGTCGAGTTGTATTCACGTTAAATTTTGAAGGCGGCGAGCACGGCTCGTTGTCATCAGCCCCTTTGTAGTGCGTGCATCTTTTACGCGCACAAAGGATTTCCAGTCTTATCGGTGTAATGAGCCGAGGACATTTACAAGGAAGAATGCATGCAAACCAATCTGCTCAAACCCAAGACGATCCAAGTAGAACAGCTCGGCGGAAATAAAGCCAAGGTTACTCTCGAGCCTTTTGAGCGTGGCTATGGCCACACTTTAGGTAACGCTCTGCGCCGCGTCTTGCTGTCGTCAATGGTGGGCTATGCGCCTACAGAGGTGACCATCGCTGGTGTCTTGCATGAGTTCTCCACCATTGATGGTGTCCAAGAGGATGCTGTGAATATCATGCTCAATTTGAAGGGCGTGGTTTTCAAGCTGCACAACCGTGACGAAGTGACCCTCTCGCTGCGCAAAGATGGCGAAGGCGTGGTGACTGCTGGCGATATTCAAACGCCACACGACGTAGAAATCATCAATCCTGATCACGTCATTGCACACCTCTCGCAAGGCGGCAAGCTAGATATTCAGATCAAGGTCGAAAAAGGTCGTGGCTATGTGCCCGGTAACGTGCGCCGCTACGGCGATGAGCCCAGCAAATCAATTGGCCGTATCGTGCTTGATGCATCTTTCGCGCCGATCAAGCGCGTGAGCTACGCGGTTGAAAATGCTCGCGTTGAGCAGCGCACCGATCTCGACAAGCTCGTGATGGAAATCGAAACCAATGGCGCTGTGACTGCTGAAGATGCAGTGCGCGCAGCGGCGAAGATTTTGGTTGAGCAATTGGCTGTATTTGCACAGTTGGAAGGCAGCGAGTTGGCCGCGTTTGACGCACCTGCTCAGCGCAGCACGCAGCAGTTTGACCCGATTCTGCTCCGCCCTGTCGATGAGCTCGAGCTCACCGTACGCTCTGCGAACTGCCTCAAGGCAGAAAACATTTACTACATCGGTGATCTGATTCAGCGCACCGAAAATGAGTTACTCAAGACCCCGAATTTGGGTCGCAAGTCGCTCAACGAAATCAAGGAAGTCTTGGCCTCTCGCGGCCTGACCCTCGGTATGCGTCTAGAAAACTGGCCACCCGCTGGTTTGGACAAGCGTTAAGCGGCTACTGTGCGGACTTCATGCGTCGTTGCGCGGTGCTCGGAATCCTCATTGGCTATTAGCCAACTCCGGTTCCTGTGCTCCGTGCGCCTAGCCTGAAGCCCGCTCGCTACACCGCTATTTTTAAGCAAAGTGCAACGAGCCGTACCTGATACGGCGGCTCGGAAATAATTGAAAGGAAAAGCACCATGCGTCACGGAAACGGACTTCGTAAACTTAACCGCACCAGCGCCCATCGCCAAGCGATGCTGCGCAACATGATGAACTCGCTGATTCAGCATGAGGCCATCAAAACCACATTGCCAAAAGCCAAAGAGCTGCGCCGCGTTGTGGAGCCGATGATCACGCTCGCCAAAGTCAAGAGCGTGGCCAACATGCGCTTGGCATTCGCTCGTTTGCGCGATCGCGATAGCGTCACCAAACTGTTTGCTGATCTCGGCCCACGCTTTGCAAAGCGCCCCGGTGGCTACACACGTATCCTGAAAATGGGTTTCCGTGTGGGCGACAACGCACCGATGGCTTTTGTGGAGCTCGTTGATCGCGCTGACACGACTGCTGAAGTGCCGACGGCAGAGTAATCGACAGAAGAAATTATCTTTTGCCGCATTGCAGCATAAAGCCAAGCAACGCGGTAAAATACAAGTATTGACGCGGAGTGGAGCAGCTCGGTAGCTCGTTGGGCTCATAACCCAAAGGTCGTTGGTTCAAATCCAGCCTCCGCAACCAACAAAAATGTAGACGCTACTTAGGCATCTACGACAGCAAAGGTTTACCTCGGTAAGCCTTTTTTGTTGGCTGGATCGGCCTGATGACGCGGCCTGTGCCGTCATAGCCTTGCAACGCTGTCGCTGCAGCTTCGATCAATCACCGCACGGATTGGCGTCAGTAGAGCGTGACGCACTATGTTCGCCATCGAACCGACATGTGCTTAGCGCGTGCATACCCTTGGGTTTTAAGCCTAACAGGAGCACACAATGACATCGATTTTCAAAGCTGCCTTCACTTTTGCTGCAGTTATCCTCGCAAGCCAAGCTCAGGCGCAAGTGACCTTTTATGAGTATGCTGATTTTCAGGGGCAATCGTTCACGACGAACCG
The DNA here is from genome assembly GCA_043755865.1 of Variovorax sp. Taxonomy (GTDB): domain Bacteria; phylum Pseudomonadota; class Gammaproteobacteria; order Burkholderiales; family Burkholderiaceae_C; genus JANMDU01. The sequence goes on from JAYUSD010000142.1 coordinate 40,430, forward strand.
TCAGCTAGCCAACCTCGTCAATAGCGGTTTCAACGACCGAGCATCGTCGGTCATCGTGTCGGGTGATGAAGCGGCGCGATGGGAGGTGTGCGATGACATTCGTTTTGGTGGGCGCTGCATGATTTTACGACCGGGGCAATATCCTTCGCTCAGCGCAATGGGGCTCAATGACCGCGTTTCCTCCGTCAAACCCGTGGATCGTAGGGGCCGGGACATTGACGACCGCATGGCGCCGCTGCCGCTTGCGTCGCAGGTGACGTTTTACGAGAACGAAGAATTTCGCGGAAGAACTTTTTCTGCCGACCAATCCATCGTGGATTTTGCACAGTATGGTTTCAATGATCGTGCATCGTCAGTGGTTGTGCTGGGTCAACGTTGGGAGGTGTGTTCAGACAGCCGCTTTAATGGGCAGTGCATGATACTCAGCCCTGGGTATTACGCCTCTCTCGCATCTATGGGGATGAATGATCGCATTTCTTCCGTGCGCGCGGTCGATTGGAATGCGCGCGTGGAAGACGGGCGTTTCGCGCCACCTCCTATTGCCGTCTATGACAGTCGCAGACGAAATGAAGAGCGTCTGTATGTGGCTGATGTAACGTCGGTGCGCGCGGTGGTCGGGCCTGCCGAGCAGCGCTGCTGGATAGAGCGCGAGGAAGTGGGCGCGACGCGTGGCGAACGAAATGTGGGCGGCGCTATCGTGGGCGCATTGTTGGGCGGCATTTTGGGGCATCAAGTTGGTGGGGGTGTTGGCAAAGACATTGCCACCATCGGCGGCGTTGTTGCCGGCGCAGCTGTGGGCTCTAATGTGGGGCGCAATAACAATGGGCAGCCCGCTACGACGCGCGATGTGCAGCGATGCGGCGCACGCCCAAGTGATGCTGCACCGGCCTTTTGGGATGTGTCGTACAACTTCCGAGGCATCGAGCACCGCATCCAAATGGCAACGGCACCTGGCGCAACCATTACGGTCAATGAATTGGGTGAGCCGCGCACTTAAAGCAAAGTTTTAGACGTACTGAAAAACTTAATTCACCATGGATAGCGCCTCTGCGGCAAACCTGCGCGGGCGATAGCCAGCGCTCTCATGTGTCATCTGCCAAGACCGGTCAAAGTGGCCATCGCGTCGATTTTTCGTTCAATGCCAGCTACTGAGCTGGCATCTTTTTACGTATTTCACGCTGGCGATATGGTTTTAGTGCATGTGCGCACCCAAACCGCGATGGTCTTGCAGATAATGTGATGATGCGAAAAGCCAAACTCCAATCCGTCACCGTGGGTGGCAATGCCGATGAGATCGAGGCGCAGTTTTATGATGCGCTGCGTGCCGGTGATATCGACAAGCTGATGCTCTGCTGGGCCGACGAGGATGAGATCGTATGCGTGCATCCCGGCGGCTCGCGCATGGTGGGCATGGGAGCAATTCGCTCGGCGTTTGATGCCATGTTTAGCAATGGCACGATTCGAGCTACGCCGCTGCGCGTGCGCAAGATTGAGGCGCTCTCCAGCAGCGTGCACAGTGTGATTGAAAAAATCGAGGTAATGACGCAAGAAGGCCCACGCGAGGCGTATGTGATTGCCACCAACGTGTATCACAGAGGAGCGCAAGGCTGGCGCTTGGTGGCGCATCATGCGAGCCCGGGCACTGTGCGCGAGATGCAAGAAATCTCGGATGCACCGATGGTGTTGCATTGAAAGCCAGTTGTGCCATGTTTTTTTAAGCGATTTGAGCAGTTGGCCGGCGTATTTACTGCGTGCAATGCTATTAAATTAATAGTCATTGATGGGCAATTGCTTTGGACGCAAAGAGCGCATTAATGAAGTATCACGCGCCTCGCTGGTTGCCCGGTGGCCAATTGCAAACCATTTGGCCTGCACTGTATGCCAAGCGACACGTGGCGGCCGCGCCCACATTTAAACGGGAACGTTGGGCCAGCCCCGATGACGACTTTGTAGACGTGGATTTCTCTGTTCACACCGCCAAACAAGATACACCGCAGCTCGTGCTCTTTCACGGCCTGGAGGGATCGTCGCAGAGCCACTATGCGCAAGCTTTTGCCGATTGGGCCATGCAGCAAGGCATGCCCTATGCCGTGCCGCATTTTCGCGGTTGCAGCGGCGAGATCAATCGTGCGCCACGTGCGTATCACTCGGGTGATTATGCGGAGATTGATTGGATCCTACGCCGTGTGAAAGCGCGCGAGCCGCAGCGCAAGCTGATTGCCGTAGGCATCTCGCTCGGCGGCAACGCGCTGATGCGCTGGGCGCAGGAGATGGGCGCGGGCGCATCAGGCATCGCTAACGCAGTGGCTAGCGTTTGCTCGCCACTCGATTTAGCCGCTGCTGGCCACGCGATTGGCACAGGCCTGAATCGGCGGATCTACACACCCATGTTTCTCAAAACCATGAAGCCCAAAGCGATGGAGCGATTGGCATTGCACCCCAAGCTCTTCGATGAGACGGCGTTGCAAGCAAGTCGCGATCTGTATGAGTTTGACAATATCTTCACAGCGCCTTTGCACGGTTTTAAAAACACAGAAGATTATTGGGCGAGAGCCTCGGCCAAGCCGCGCATGGCCGAGATTCAAATTCCCGCGCTGGCGCTGAATGCGCGCAACGATCCGTTCATGCCTGACAGCAGCTTGCCGCAAGCCGGGCACGTAGGCAAACACGTCACGCTCTGGCAACCTGAGCAGGGCGGGCATGTGGGCTTTCCTAGCGGTGCGTTCCCAAGCCATGTGCATGCCATGCCGCAGGCAGTGGGGCAATGGTTGTGTGATCATTGTTGAGCACGCCTGACCATCCGCAGCAAACGAAACAATGAAGGCATGAACAATCTCTCGGAACACAGCATCGGTTTGAGCCGCACAAAAACGGCGCTGCTGTTGCTCTGCGCATTGGCGCTAGGCGCTATTGGCGTGTTGCTTATCGTCATGCCGCAAGCCACGTTTTTCTCCGTATCGTTTGGTGTGATCGGAATTGCGTTCTTCGGTTTGTGCGTTGCGGTTGCGACTAAACGGCTGATGCGAAGGGGTGTGGGGCTGGTCGTTAACGCACAAGGCGTGCACGATCAATCCAGTGCCACGAGCGCTGGCTTTGTGCCTTGGACAGACGTGAGCGCAGTGCTGCCGTCGTTTGTGTCTGGGCAAAAATTTGTCTCACTCATGTTGCACGATGCGCAAAAATACTCGCAGCGCGGCAATGCATTGCAACAGCGCTTGGCCAAGCTCAACATGTCTCTCGTAGGCACGCCGATCAACATTTCTGCGAACATCTTAAAGATAAATTTTGACGAACTACTGGCCTTGCTGCAAAGCTATCACGATCAATCACTCAAAGGCAAAGAGCATGGATGACATCGTATTGAAAGCCATGGCCAAATGGCCGAATGTGCCGGCGTGTACGGGATGGCTGGGTTTGGATGCGCGGGGGCAGTGGTGGATGCGCGATGACGCGGCGCAGGCTTGCGGGAGCTTTACCAGCGGTAAGCCGGGCGCGAAAGGCGCGTTGCTTTCGCATGAGAAGTTGATTGCTTTTATTGAACGAAATTACTTGTGTGCGGAAGAGACGGTGACTGCAAAGCACCATTTAAATAATACGGCAAACAATGCCGAAAACGAGGCAAAAGACGTAAAAGCAGGGCAATGGTTTTTTCAAAACGGCCCGCAGCGTGTGTACGTCGAGCTAGAAGCTACGCCGTGGATTTGGCGTGTGCAACCAGATTTCACAATCCTTGCGCACACAGGAAAAGAGTGCAAGCCGCAGCGATGCGTGGTCGATGAATTTGGCGCCGTGTATTTAGAGACGGAGCTGGGCTTTGGGCTAGTTCACACGGCAGATATGCTGCTGGCCGCTGATGCGTTGGAGCGCGGGCTATGGGTGGCGATTCAGATACCGCGAAGTGAATTGCCGCAAAGGTTTGGGTATGTGCGCAGCCCGGCGAAAGCGCAGGCTGTCCTCAGTTAATTATTTATATACTATTGATTTCGTAGCGCCTTACGCAGTATTAACGCCGGCAAAGCATCGCTTTTGTTCAAATTCTTGCTTGATATAGATGCATTGAGCATGGTTGCCGCTCTGTGGCGTGAGCTCGCCGCCTGGACTTGGGCTGTTCCCCTCCGCTCGTTTCCTCCGCGCTGGCCTTCGGCTGGCGCTCCCCCTTTTACCTCGCTGCGAGAAGCAACCCAAGCGCACTCGAAGAGCTCACACCCTTGGCTGGCAAGGGAAGTTCCGACAGCAGCGAGCAATCGTTTTTGCAGTAGCTACTATTGGCGCACGA
>JAYUSD010000143.1:0-3414 GCA_043755865.1 Variovorax sp.
AGCAGCGGGCTGCTCACGGCCAAGGGCTGGCATCACATTGTGCTTCCGGCCGTCACGCTGGCTGTTTTCCAGCTCACGCTGATCATGCGGCTGGTGCGCGCGGAGATGCTGGAAGTGCTGCGCACGGATTACATCAAATTTGCGCGGGCGCGTGGCCTGTCGAATCGCGCGATTCATTTTGGCCATGCACTTAAAAACACGCTCGTGCCGGTGATGACCATCGTGGGCTTGCAGCTGGGTGGCCTAATCGCTTTTGCGATCATCACCGAGACGGTGTTTCAGTGGCCAGGCATGGGTTTGTTGTTTATTCAGGCAGTAACGTTTGCTGATATTCCTGTGATGGCGGCTTATCTTTGCATCGTGGCGCTGATCTTTGTGGTGATCAATTTGATTGTGGATTTGCTGTATTTCGTGGTTGATCCTCGGCTTCGAATTGGTGGCAAGGGGCATTAAGAGATGCTTGCTCCGCTACTCAAAGCCAACGGAAGTGCGTTCGCACACATTCGCAGTTTTCATCCAGAGCTCACGGCGTTTCGCCGTGATTTGCATGCGCATCCTGAGCTGGGCTTTGAAGAAATCTATACGTCGGGCCGCGTGCGCCAAGCGCTGGAAGTGTGTGGCGTAGATGAAATTCATACTGGCATCGGCAAGACGGGCGTTGTTGGCATCATTCATGGCAAGCAAAAAAGCAACCGAATGATTGGCCTGAGAGCCGACATGGATGCACTGCCGATGACGGAGCATGGCGACGTGGCTTGGAAATCTGTCAAACCTGGTTTGATGCACGGCTGCGGGCACGACGGCCATACGACGATGCTCACAGGCGCTGCACGATACCTCGCAGAAACCAGAAATTTCGCTGGCACGGCCGTGCTGATTTTCCAGCCTGGCGAAGAAGGCTTCGCCGGCGCGAAGGCCATGATTGAAGATGGTTTGTTTGATCGCTTTCCCGTGGAATCAGCTTTTGCCATGCACAACGCACCAGCCATGCGGCCCGGAGAGATTGGCGTCAATCCTGGTGCAGTGATGGCCTCAGCAGATCGCATCACGATCACGATTACTGGCAAGGGCGGCCATGGCGCACATGCCTATCTCACGGTCGATCCTGTGCTGATTGCAGCGCACATCATCACGGCGGTGCAGAGCATCGTCTCGCGCAACGTGAAGCCGGTGGATTCGGCTGTGATCAGCATCTGCGCGATGCAAGCTGGCGATGTGCATGCCATGAGTGTGATTCCCGGCGAAGCGACCTTGGTGGGCACGGTGCGCACGTTCAATCCCGCTGTACAAAACATGATTGAGCAGCGCCTGCGCGAGCTTTGCGGCGGCATTGCGCAAAGCTTTGGCGGAGTGGCTGCTGTGCGTTACGAGCGCATCTATCCGCCCACCATCAATACTGAGCCCGAGGCTAGGTTTGCAGCGAGTGTAGCGGCGAACTTAGTGGGCCAATCGAATGTGAAGTGGGATATGGAGCCGAGCATGGGCGCGGAAGATTTCTCGTTCATGCTGCAAGCCAAGCCCGGCGCGTATTTGCGCTTAGGCCAAGGCGGCGAAGGCGCATGCTTCTTGCACAACAGCAAATACGATTTTAATGATGAGGTGCTTCCGCTGGGCAGCGCTTTGTTTGCGAGTTTGGTGGAGCAGGCCATGCCTTGCACGCCTTGAGTAGTGTCGTTGAGTATCAAGAGTTCGTTTTAATTTTTTGTAGGAGAAATCAGATGTTTTTGAAGAAAAAAACCCTAGTCGCCGGCATGTTTATTGCCTCTATTGCTATGCTTTCAGTAGCAAATGCAAAAACCATTCGCATCGGCAATCAAGGCGATGCGCTTTCCATGGATCCGCATTCGCTCAATGAATCGCTACAGCTCAGCGTCACAGGCAATGTGTATGAAGGCCTCACGGGGCGCAACAAAGACTTGAGTCTCGCGCCTTTGCTTGCCACATCTTGGAAGCAAACCTCGCCCAACGTGTGGCGCTTCGAGTTGCGCAAAGGCGTGAAATTCCATGACGGCTCGCCTTTCACAGCCGATGATGTGATCTTCTCCTTCCAGCGCTCCGGCGGCGATGGCTCGGATATGAAGAGCTACACCAATGATGTGAGCGAGATCAAAAAGATCGACGCGCACACCGTTGAATTCATCACCAAAGCGCCTTTCCCGATCTTGCCCGAAGTGATCTCGCTCGTGTACGTCATGAGCAAATCGTGGAGCGAGGCCAATCAAGCCACCAAGCCAGTAGATCGCCGCAAAGGTATCGAAAATGCAGCCTCTTTCCGAGCGAATGGCACCGGCCCCTATCGAGTGCGCGAGCGCCAGCCGGGCATCAAAACCTCGTTTGCTCGCAACGGCAACTATTGGGGCAAGATTGACGGTAACGCCACGGAAATCATCTACACCCCGATCACCAACGATGCGACTCGCGTTGCCGCTCTCGTCTCCGGCGAGATCGATGTGATGGAGCCTGTGCCCGTGCAAGACGTGGCGCGTGTGAACGCCAGCGCCAACGCCCGCGCGATGCAAGGCCCAGAGCTGCGCACGATTTTCCTTGGCATGGATCAAAAGCGCGATGAGCTGCTGTATTCCAGCGTGAAGGGTAAGAATCCGTTCAAGGACAAGCGGGTGCGCCAAGCTTTCTACCAAGCCATTGACATGGAAGGCATCAAGCGCACCGTGATGCGCGGCGCAGCAAACCCGACGGCTCTGATGGTCGGCCCCGGCATCAATGGCTTTGATGCGGCGATGAATAAGCGCTTGCCCTACGACACTGAAGCCGCGAAGAAATTGATGGCGGAAGCCGGTTATGCAGCAGGTTTTGAAGTCACGATGAATTGCCCGAATGATCGTTATGTCAACGATGGCGAAATCTGCCAAGCAGTTGCTGCCAATCTTTCGCGTATTGGCGTGAAGATCAATTTGCAAGCCGAAGGCAAGGGCACGTATTTCCCGAAAATCTTGCGCCGCGATACCAGCTTCTATTTGCTCGGCTGGACGCCGGGAACGTATGACTCACACAACGCTTTGAATGCATTGACCCGCTGCGTGGATGAAAAAGGCGCAGGCCAATTCAACCTTGGCGCGTATTGCAATCCGAAAGTTGATGAGTTGACACTCAAGATTCAATCCGAGACGGACAAGCCCAAACGCCAAGCCATGATTGCTGAAGCTTTCAAGATGCACGCAGATGACATCGGCCACTTACCACTGCATCAACAAGCCCTGGCTTGGGGCGTGAGCAAGAAGGTTGATCTCGTGCAATTGGCGGACAACTTCATGCCGTTTAAGTGGATGAGTGTGAAGTAAGGCTTCATTCTAGGTATCGCGAAAAACGCTAAAAGAACGCGAAAAACGCAAAAATTGAAATTTCATAAAACTCGTTTTTTGGTTTTTTCTCTTTTAGTGTTTTTCGGTTTCCCTT
>JAYUSD010000144.1:0-7926 GCA_043755865.1 Variovorax sp.
GGCTTTGACCTTCGCACCACGCCCATCCAAAAACTCTTGCACCCGCGCTTGCGCCTCAGGGGCAGTTTCCACAATCGAGGCCATCAGCGATTCCATGAGTAGCCCATGATCGGCTGGAATCTCGGTGATGCGCGGCAAGGCTTGGATCAAAGCGTAATTTGTCATCGGCGCATTGCTGGCAATTCGCGTGGCCAGCTCCATGGCTTTGGCCACCGCGCCACCTGCGGGCACAAGGTATTGCGCAAAGCCCACCGGCACAGCCTCAGCGGCTTTGTACACGCGGCCAGTCAGCATCATGTCGAGCATGCGATGCGTGCCGATCAATTTGGGCGCGCGCACCGAGCCGCCCCCGCCCACGAAGATACCACGCGCGCCCTCGGGGAAAGCGAAAAACGCCGTTTCATCAGCCACGCGAATATGGCAAGCGGCCGCTAGCTCCATGCCGCCGCCCACGCAAGCGCCATGAATTGCGGCCACCACGGGGCGCGTGCCTTTTTCAATCCCGTCAAACACCCGATGCCATTGGCGTGAATGGTGCAAACCCTCCACGCTTGTGCGCCCTTTGATCTCGCTCAAATCCAAGCCTGCGCAGAAATGATCGCCTTGGCCGGAGATAACAACGGCTCTGCAGCTCTCAGGCAGTACTGCAAACGCGGCTTCAATCGCCAGGATCACGCTATCCGATATGGCATTGCGTTTATGAGGCCGCTCAATGCGGATATGCGCAACTGCGCCTTCGTGTGTGGTGGACATGTCGTGCATAGTGGAGTTGGGTGGATTCATTCAGTCATCTGAAGAAAGCGAGCAGGGCATTGCTGCAAAGGATATGACCTCGGAGCAGACAAGTCAACACACTTCAAAAGCGAAGCCGTATCAAGCCACGCCAAGCTCTAGTTCACTGAGTTGCTCCTCTTCCCGGGCATGTAAAAGCGCTTGCACCGTCTCGCCCAGATCACCTTCCATCACAAAAAGCAATTTGTACAGCGTCAAGTTAATCCGGTGATCCGTCATTCGGCCTTGGGGGAAGTTGTACGTGCGGATGCGGTCGCTTCTGTCGCCGCTGCCGATCAAGCCTTTTCGCGTGGCGGCCTCCTTCGCCGCTCGCTCACTGCGCTCTTTTTCTTGCAGCCGCGCTTGCAACACTTGCAGCGCCTTGGCTTTGTTCGCATGCTGGCTTCGGCCATCTTGGCATTCGGCGACAAGACCAGTGGGAAGGTGAACCACGCGCACGGCGGAATCGGTTTTGTTAATGTGCTGGCCGCCCGCGCCGCTCGCGCGAAACGTGTCGATGCGCAGATCAGCCGGGTTCAATGTGATCGCTTGGTGCGGATCGGGCTCGGGCATCACAGCCACTGTACAGGCGCTGGTGTGGATGCGGCCTTGGGTCTCCGTGGTGGGCACGCGCTGCACGCGGTGGCCGCCTGATTCGTAGCGCAGCTTGCCATACACGCCGATGCCCCATTCATCGACAGCACCTTCCATCCGCAGCACGACTTCTTTGAAGCCGCCCACTTCTGAATGCGACTCGCTCATGATCTCCACGCGCCAGCCTTGTGTGGTGGCGTAGCGGGTGTACATACGACACAGGTCGCCAGCAAATAATGCTGATTCGTCCCCTCCCGTCCCAGCGCGGATTTCGATGAAAGCAGCGCGTGCATCGTCCGGATCGCGCGGGATCAACAGGCGCTGCAATTCGTCTTCGAGTTTTGTGAGCTCTGTTTGGCCAGAGGCAATCTCTTCGCGCGCCATCTCTGCCATGTCGCTGTCTGCGAGCATTTCCTTCGCAGAGGCAATATCTACTTCGATCTGCTGATAACGAGCATAGCGGCCAGCAGTTGGCGTGACCTGCGCGTGCTCTTGCGACAACGTGCGAAATGCTTTCATGTCGGCCATGATGTCTGGCTTAGACAGCAAGCTCTCTACATCAAGCAGGCGCTCGGAAATGGTTTCTAACTTTGAGCGGAGAAATGGTTTCATGCAAAGATGACCCTGCCGAGCTCCCCGCTCGGCATGAGGCGAAGCCGCAGTATGTGTTTAATGAACCGCCAACAGCTCAACATCAAATTTTAAGGTCGCGTTGGGTGGAATCACGCCGCCTGCGCCTCGCGCGCCATAGCCCAGCTCAGGCGGGATGATCAAAGTGCGCTTGCCGCCCACTTGCATACCAGCCACGCCTTCGTCCCAGCCCTTAATCACCATGCCTGCGCCGAGGCTGAATTCAAATGGCTGCATGCGATCTTTGCTGGAATCAAACTTCGCGCCTTGCACGCCGTCGTTAAACAGCCAGCCCGTGTAGTGCACGCTGACTTCTTGGCCAGCGGCGGCGGTTGCGCCTGAGCCGATCTCGGTGTCAATGTATTGGAGGCCTGAGGGAGTTGTTTGAGTAGTCATGATGTGTCTTTCACTATAAATTTGGTAGCGCGTTGCGCAGATCGGATGCCGGCTAGAGGCCAAAAAGGCTCAAAAAAATCGAGATTACCCTGCATTTTATAGCTCGTCGTGGCGCTTGCGGTTGCACATCAAAAGTTTGCTGGTGTTACCATCGTAGCACCCAAGGAGATTCAGCCATGACCAGCACCACCTCTCTCAAACTCCCCGATGAGCTCAAAGCGCAGATCGCAGACACTGCAAAACGCCGTGGCAAAACTGCTCACGCACTCATGGTGGATACGTTGCAACTTGCCATGGATGAAGCGCGAGTTGACGATGAGTTTTATCGCGAAGCGATGGAGTCGTATCAGGAGACTGTTGAATCTAATATTTGCTACAGCCACGAAGAAATTGCTAAGTGGATGCGCGCAAAAGTGCGTGGGCAAGAAGCTCCTGAGCCTACGCCACATGCCTACGACACAACTAAGCCTATGCGCCCAGAGTTACTCAAAAAACAAAATCTTCTTCAATGACGCGCATCGAATATTCAGCTGACTTTTTCTCTGATCTAAAACGACTCACACGTTTTTTGCTAGAACGGCATCCCGAAGATGCCGTTGGGCTCACTGATTTGATTTTGGATGCACTTCAAATGCTTCAGCTACATCCAAAAGTTGGTCGACCCTACAACTTGCCCATGCGTGAGCTGGTCATTTCTCGCGGACGTTCTGGCTATTTAGCACTGTACCGATATAACCCGATCACTGACGAAGTATTGGTCATGCGAATACGTCATCAACGTGAAGCTGCCTACAGCATGATTGAATAAATTTATGAAAACCACCTTCCAAAAACCACTTCCCGAAGGCCTGCATCCCGACACGCTCGCCGTGCGCACCGCCGTGCCGCGCAGCCAATATGGCGAAAATTCTGAAGCCTTGTACCTCACCAGCGGCTACGTGCAACCAGATTCGCATACTTCGGCTCAGCGCTTTTTAGGCGAAGAAGAAGGCTACACCTATGGCCGCACTGGCAACCCGACGGTGAGCACCTTTGAGATGCGCTTGGCAGCGATGGAGGGCACGGAGGCTGCGATGGCCACTTCTTCGGGCATGTCGTCCGTGATGCTCATGCTCTTCTCGCTTTTGAAATCAGGCGATCATGTGGTGTTTTCTCAATCCATGTTTGGCTCTACGATCAAGCTGATCGGCACAGAGTTTGCGCGATTTGGCGTGGAGTCAAGCATCGTGCCGCAGACCGATGTGGCCGCATGGAAAGCGGCTGTGCGCCCAAGCACGAAAATTTTGTTTGCCGAGACGCCGACCAATCCATTGACGCACGTGTGCGATATCCAAGCGCTGGCCGATATTGCACACAACGCTGGCGCATTGCTCGCTGTGGACAACTGCTTTGCCACACCCGTACTGCAAAAACCGGTGCTCATGGGTGCAGACATCATCATGCACTCGGGCACAAAATATTTGGATGGTCAAGGCCGCGTGATGGCGGGCGCACTGTGCGCAAGCGAAAAGCTAGTCACAGAGAAATTCCTGCCTGTGATGAAAAACAGCGGCTTGATCCTCGCGCCTTTTAATGCATGGGTGCTGATCAAAGGCTTGGAGACGCTCGATATTCGCATTCGCGCGCAAAGCGCAAGAGCACTCGAGATGGCGCATTGGCTCGAAGCTCATCCTGCCGTGGCTCGCGTGTATTACCCCGGCCTCAAGAGCCATGAGCAACACGCGCTCGCGATGAAGCAAATGTCAAACAACGGTGGCGCAGTGCTCTCGTTTGACGTCAAAGCCAATGATGCAACGCAAGCTCGCGAACGCGCCTTCCATGTGCTCGACAGCATGCAAGTGCTGTCGTTGTGTACAAATTTGGGCGACACCAAAACGCTGCTCACCCATCCCGCGAGCACATCGCATGGCAAGCTCTCAGATGCCCAGCGCAGCGCTGCTGGCATTGGCCAAGGCATGATCCGCATGGCCGTGGGATTGGAGCATGTGGGCGATATGAAAGACGATTTGATGCGCGGCTTAGATACTTTGTGAGCTCATGCCCGCTTAGTTCATGCCCGCTTCGCTCAAGGGCTAGGTACATAGATCGGTGGTGTGAGCTTGAGCTTGGCCGCGCGTTTTGCAAACTTGCGATCATCGAAAGTGGCCATGCTGGTGCAATGCGCACTGCATCGCAGATGCAGTGCATCGGTGAAATCCAAGCCGAGTAAATGATCTTGCAAGGCTGAAAGCACATCAGCACTTCGCTCTAAATTCAAATTTGGTAGCCCTGCCATGTGTCGCAACACGCTTGCAAACTGGACGCCATTGAATTCATAAAAAGCCCGCAGCACCCACTCCAGCTCTAAAACCACTGTGAGCGGCACAAACAACGCTGGGCTGCTTTCAAAAACTTCTTTCGCGAGCGGCCGCTGCTTGCCCGCTTCAGGATCACTTGGGTCATCCACATAAAAACGGGCAATGACGTTGGTATCTAAGCTGATCATCGCGTAGCTTTCATTGCACTGGCCACGTCAAAATCAGCGAGCTTGCGCGGCGCTTTGCTTTTAGCAACCAACATGCCGTAGCCCTCATCAATAGCTGTGCTTGCGACTTCGTGGCGCAGGCTGACGCGCAGGCTACTTCCCTCCAATTCAAAATCAAGCGCCGTGCCAGCCTTGATGCCCAGCATCCGCCGAAATGCAGCTGGGATGACAACCTGACCTTTGTCCGATACGGTGGATGCAAGCATCTTGATCTCCTGTTTATAAAACGTCTTACTATGTAAGAATAAAGCAAAGTGTACCGTAAAATTCAAATCTATGACAAGCACTCGCCCCACGATCCGCACGCGCATTGCGCCTTCCCCCACCGGCTTCCTTCATCTCGGCACAGCCCGCACAGCCCTGTATTGCTGGGCCTTCGCGAAGCATCACAAAGCGCTTGGCGCAGATGCGCAATTTATTCTTCGTATTGAAGATACAGATGAAGCGCGCTCAAGCCAAGAAGCTGTGGATCAAATCATTGAGGCCATGAATTGGCTGGAGATGAAATACGACGAAGGTCCGTTTTATCAAATGAAGCGGATGGCGCGTTACCGCGAGGTGATTGCGCAGATGATTGCGCAGGGTACGGCCTATCACTGCTACACGCAACCGGCTGAGCTTGACGCCATGCGCGAAGCGCAGAAATCGCGGGGCGAGAAGCCGCGCTATGACGGAACTTGGCGGCCAGAGCCGGGTAAGACCTTGCCGCCATTGCCGGAAGAATTGAAGCCAGTTGTGCGGTTTAAAAATCCGCAAGGTGGCGATGTCGTGTGGGACGATATGGTCAAGGGCACGATCTCGATCAGCAATGATGAGCTCGATGATCTGATCATCGCCCGTCCGGTGAGCCACGAGGCGGCAGCACTTGGCGAGACGGTGGGCACGCCCACATACAATTTCTGCGTCGTGGTTGACGATTGGGATATGCGCATGACGCACGTCATTCGCGGCGATGATCACGTCAACAACACGCCGCGCCAGATCAACATTTTGCGAGCGCTTGGCGCGCCGCTGCCGATCTATGGCCATGTGCCGATGATTCTCGGGCCCGATGGCGAGAAGCTTTCTAAACGCCATGGCGCAGTCAGCGTCACTCAGTATCGAGATGAAGGCTATCTGGTGGAAGCCATGATCAACTATTTGGCACGCCTGGGCTGGAGCCACGGTGATGATGAGCTTTTCTCGCGCGATCAGTTCACCAGTTGGTTTGACGGCAAGCATCTCAGCCGGAGCCCAGCGCAATGGGATGGCGCAAAGCTGCGCTGGGTTAATCAGCATTACATGAAGACAGCCGATGATGCGCGGCTTTCAAAACTCGTTACAGAGCAACTGGCCAAGCGCAGCATCACGCCCGATGATCGCTTGCCAGCAATTTGTGCTTTGTTTAAAGACCGCTGCGAGACCACCCAAGTACTCGCTGACTGGGCTGCGGCTTTCTATCGCCAGCCGCAGCGCAACGAAGCGGATTACGCGCAGCACGTGACCGAGGCCGTTAAGCCCGCCGTTGCCGCGCTTGCTATAAAGCTGCAAAGCTGCGAATGGAGCAAAGCTGCGCTGGCCAACGCTGTGAAAGAAACACTGGCTGAGACCGGCCTGAAAATGCCGCAGCTCGCGATGCCCGTACGCGTGCTGCTCATGGGCAAAGCGCAAACGCCTTCGCTGGATGCCGTGTTGGAGCTGTGTGGGCAAAAATTGTCACTGGAGCGGCTCGCCTACTAAGACAAGCGCCTTTCACACGGGGACGAACGGGGAGAATTTGACACTTTCGTCACACGCTTTGGCGTAAACTTATTTGCAATATGCGTGCAGATTCGCCCTACCGATATCACCTGTTGATTGGTGAGCGCCAACTTGGCCCCTACGATCGTAAGACGGTTGTAGGTATGCGCATCAAAAAATTGATTGACAACAATTTGCAGGTGGAGCGCAGTGACGGCCACCACATGACGGTGGCGCAAGTGCTTGCGGATCGCTTTGAGATGGCCGATGCAGAGAGTTTGCAAAAATATGCCGCCTCGCCGCCTGCTTCAGGCATTTGGCCTACTTTTTTGATAAATTGCGGCGGCAGTCTTTTGAAGCCCGGCGCTTTGGGTTTCATTGGCAAAGGCGAGCTGCGCTTCCAAGGCGATCATTTGCGGCTTTCGGCGAATCGCAAAAGCGGCTTTGTCTCTACGCGGCAAGAGCGCACAAGATTGCCATTCAACGCGTTAATTTCGGCCACCGTACATGCAAAGCATTCGAATGTGCTCGTGCTCCAACTCAAACCCGGGCACCGCGTTGAAGGCGTGGTGGGCAATGCGCCTGCGTTGATTAAGCTCGATGATGCGGAGAGTGTGAAAGAGCTATTGGAATTGATGAATCTGCGATGATGCTTTGGCAGATTCATGCTGCTACTAAAAAAATAGCACGCCACGCAGTGTTTACGCCGGCTATCTGCTGATTTAACTAAAATTTCACTTCGCTTTTTTTACCACAGAATAGCGCTCGAGCGTCTTCGCCCGCGCCTCATCATGAATCACGCAGCGCAGCGGGTAATCCACGCCAAGCTTGACGCCGCTGGCCGCAATGTCCACCGGCTTCGCATCCCAAGGCGCATGCAGCGAAGCATCGGATAGCTTGGCCAGTTCGGGCACATAGCGGCGAATGAATTTGCCTTGGTGGTCAAATTTTTCGCTCTGGCTCGTCGGGTTAAAAATCCGAAAATAAGGCTGCGCATCGCATCCGCTCGATGATGCCCATTGCCAGCCGCCGTTGTTGGCACTCAGATCAAAATCATTGAGCTGCTCTGCGAAATATTTCTCGCCCCAGCGCCAATCCAGCCCCAAATCTTTTGTCAAGAAGCTCGCCACCACCATGCGCAGGCGGTTGTGCATGTAGCCTGTTTCGTTCAATTGGCGCATGGCCGCATCAACGACACCCTCTAATTTTTCGTAATGCTCCAGCTCGACTTGGAACAGCTTGGCCATTTCGATGCAGGGACCAGCCGCACCGGCGATCGCCATCGCGGAATA
>JAYUSD010000145.1:0-7904 GCA_043755865.1 Variovorax sp.
CAGCCGCTCTATCCCAAGAAAAACCTTCGACATACCATCAAAATAGTCTGTAGCCGGCATGTAACCTGCGCAACCAGCTATCAAAAAAATAGCAATCCAAAAGCCCAGAAGCACTGCGACTAGCCCCTACAATCGAGGCATCGGTTTATCTTTACACAGCAATGAAACATCTCGACCTCGAAGAACAAGAGCAACTTGACAAGTTCAAGGCATTTTGGAAACAGTTTGGTGGCATCATCAGCGGCGTGTTGATCGTGGTGTTTGGCTCCATTGCCGCCTACAACGGCTACCAATGGTGGTTGCGCGGCCAATCGGCGCAGGCGGCGGCGATGTACGACGAAGTCGAGCGCGCTGCCAAAGAAGGCGATCCGGCCAAGATCAGCCGAGCGTTTGCGGATATGAAGGAGCGCTTTGCCAGCACCACCTATGCGGCTCAGGCTGGCTTGCTGTCAGCCAAAGCTTTGTACGATAAAGGTCAGGCGAACGAAGCTAAGGCGCCGCTGGAATGGGTGGCCGCAAGCGCTTCAGACGAAAGCTACCGCGCGATTGCCAAGCTGCGCTTGGCTTCCATTTTGTTTGAAAGCAAGGGGTTTGATGCCGCGCTCAAACATCTTGATGGCCTGCCGAAAGAATTTGACGCACTTGCCTCAGATCGTCGCGGCGATATTTTGCTTGCGCAAGGCAAGCGTGATGAGGCCAAAACAGCGTTTGAGAAAGCCCACAAAGGCTTGGATGAGCGCGCTGAATATCGGCGATTGGTAGAGGTCAAACTCAATGCCCTTGGCGTTGACATGACCAGCAAAGATGTGGCCGCGCTGACGGCAGCTGCAACACCGGTTGCGCCCGCCCCAAGTGCCGCTGCACCTGCTGCTCCCGCCGCTGCGACACCTGTTGCTCCTGCTACTGCGGCTCCCGCTGCCAGCGCACCGAAATAACTCATCGCGACAGTTCAGCCAACCGGAAGCTCAAAATGTCATTTTCTCAGCTTATTTTGCAGCGTTTTAGCCATATTGCCGGCATAGAATATGCGCGGAGTGCTACTGTATTAATAGCATCTGCGGTGCTGCTCGTCGCCTGCTCTGGCAGTGCCAAGCGCCCAGAGCCCGCACCCTTGGCCGCCAATGTGCCATTGATCGGCGTCAAGCAAGCTTGGGTTAGCCGCATCGGCGAAGTGCCTGCCGGTGCTGGACCGGCTGTGGTTGGCAATACGGTTGTCGTGGCCTCTGCGGATGGCACGGTTGCGGCCATTGATGCCCTCACCGGGCGTGATATTTGGCGTGGTTCGGCAGGTGCTGCTATCGTCACTGGCGCTGGCACAGATGGCAAGCTCACGGCAGTTGTCACGCGTGACAATGAAGTCGTTGCATTCGACAGCGGCAAGCAGATTTGGAAAGCTAAGCTGCCCGCGCAAGCTTTTACAGCGCCTTTTGTGGGTGGCGCGCGTGTTTTTGTGCTGCTGGCTGATCGCTCGGTGCATGCATTTGATGGCGTAACGGGCAAAAAGCTCTGGGCGCAGCAGCGCCCCAGCGAGCCATTGGTGCTTTCTAAAGCCGGCACAATTTTGGCCGTGGGCGACACACTTGTCGTGGGCTTGGGTGGCCGCTTGGTGGGCCTCAATCCCGGCAATGGCAGTGTGCGCTGGGAAGCGCCGATTGCCGCGCCGCGCGGTACAAATGATGTCGAGCGCTTGGTCGATATGGTGGGCTCAACATCGCGTATTGGCGATGTCGTTTGCGCCCGCGCGTTTCAAGCCGCTGTGGGCTGCGTGAATGCGGCGCGCGGCACATTGCTGTGGAACAAAAGCGCCAACGGCGCAGAAGGTTTGCATGGCGATGGCAATTTGGTCTTTGGCACTGAAAGCGACGGCAAGCTCACCGCATGGCGCCGCGCTGATGGCCAAACGGCTTGGTCCACCGATCGCTTGCTCTACCGCACACTCAGCGCTCCGCTGGTGGTAGGCCGCTCGGTCGTCGTGGGCGACAGCAATGGTAATTTGCACATGCTCTCGCGCGAAGATGGCGTAGCCTTAAATCGCCTGTCTACCGACGGCAGTGCCATCATCGGCGGCCCCGTGCTGGCCGGGGATGCGCTGGTCGCGGTGACAAAATCGGGTGGCGTCTTCGGCTTCCGCCCAGAATAGTTTTTTTCCCGTTCGGGCAGAGCCCTAGTCGAAGCTGTTCGACGCGCTCATGGCGAACGGCCAACAGAAAAAGGTCTCTCAATGAAACCCGTAGTGGCCTTGGTCGGCAGACCCAACGTCGGCAAATCGACCCTTTTTAACCGCTTTACCCAAAGCCGTGATGCCATCGTGGCCGATTACGCTGGTCTCACGCGTGATCGCCACTACGGCAACGCTAAATTGGGCAAACGCGAATACATCGTGATCGACACCGGCGGCTTTGAGCCCACGGCGGAGTCTGGAATATTCAAAGAGATGGCCAAGCAAACGCGCCAAGCAGTGGCCGAGTGTGATGTGGTGATTTTTGTGGTGGATGCCCGCGACGGCATTTCTGCACAAGATCACGATATTGCTAAATATCTGCGCAAGCTGGGCAAGCCCACCATTTTGGCTGCCAACAAAGCCGAGGGTATGCAAGCCGGCGCGCAGCTCGCCGAATTTTTCGAGCTCGGCTTGGGCGAAGTGCGCCCTGTGTCTGCAGCGCATGGCACGAATGTCCGCTCGCTGATCGAAGAAGCTTTGGATGCACTGCATTTGCCCGAAGAGGTTGAAGAGGAAGTGGTTGATCCTGATGTGATTAAGTTGGCTGTCGCAGGTAAGCCCAATGTGGGCAAATCGACGCTGATTAACACGTGGTTGGGCGAAGAGCGTTTGGTGGCCTTTGATCAGCCAGGCACCACGCGCGATGCGATTTCTGTGCCGTTTGAAAAAGGCGGGCAAAAGTTTGAGTTGATTGATACCGCAGGTTTGCGGCGCAAAGGCAAAGTGTTTGAAGCGATTGAGAAATTCTCAGTCGTGAAAACATTGCAAGCCATTGAAAGCGCCCACGTGGTGCTGTTGCTCATTGACGCGAAAGAAGGCGTCACCGATCAAGATGCGCATATTGCGGCTTACTGCTTGGAAGCGGGCAGGGCGCTTGTGATTGCTGTCAACAAATGGGATGCGATTGAAGGTTATGACCGCGAGCTACTGGATCGCTCAATTGAATCGCGCTTGGTGTTTTTAAAATTCGCCGAGATTCATAAAATCTCGGCCATTAAGCGGCAAGGTTTGGCGCCGGTGTGGAAATCTATTGCACATGCCTTCCAATCGAGCTTTCGCAAAATGCCCACGCCGCAGCTCACGCGCATCTTGCTGCAAGCCATTGAAGAGCAAGCGCCGCGCCGCGCTGGCCACCATCGCCCCAAGCCTCGCTATGCGCACCAAGGCGGACAAAATCCGCCCATCGTCATCGTGCACGGCAATTCGCTGGATCACATCACCGATGCCTGGCGGCGCTTCTTAGAAGGCCGTATCCGCAAAGCATTTGATCTCGTGGGCACGCCGTTGCGCATTCAATTCCGCTCGCAAGACAATCCGTTTGACGAGAAGAAGTAATTCTATTTTTGTATAGTGACTATTGGCTTTTTTAAAAGTCAAGAAAAAAACAGGCTTTTACGCTTTGAGGCCATTGAACTTTTGCTAATTGGCCACACTCTGTGTTATCGTTACGTTCCAACATTTACTGGAACACGGAGAATATCGTGAGCAATAACAAAAGCCAACTCTTGCAAGATCCATTTTTGAACCAACTCCGCCGCGAGCATGTGCCCGTGTCAATCTATCTGGTTAACGGCATCAAACTGCAAGGCCAAATCGAATCGTTTGACCAGTACGTCGTGCTGCTTCGCAACACCGTTACGCAAATGGTTTACAAACATGCCATTTCAACCATCGTGCCCGGCCGCGCCGTGAATTTCAGCACGGGTGAAGATGGCGTGCCGCTTGCCGCCGCGGCCGCACCTCAATAACTCTTGCCTGCCTTGGGTTTGCCCAAAGAGAATCTGAGCTCAGATCCGCCCATCAGCAGCAATAAAGTGCTGTTGGTTGGGGTGGATTTCCACGCGCCGCATTTTGACGTTGAACTTGCAGAGCTGGGGCTTTTGGCTCAATCCGCTGGGCTGGAGCCTGTTGCGCGTTTAACCTGCAAGCGCCACGCGCCAGATGCTGCTTTGTTTGTGGGCACGGGTAAAGCCGATGAGATTCAACTGTTGGCTCAGCAAAGCGGAGCCAGTGAAATCTTGTTTGATCAAGCGATCAGCCCGGCTCAGCAGCGCAATTTAGAGCGCCGCATCGGCTTGCCGGTTAACGACCGCATCTTCCTTATTTTAGAAATCTTTGCTCAGCGCGCCCGCTCGCATGAAGGCAAGCTGCAAGTTGAGTTGGCAAAGTTGCAATACCTCTCCACGCGCCTTGTGCGCCGCTGGAGCCATCTGGAGCGTCAGCGGGGCGGCATTGGCGGGCGCGGCGGCCCTGGAGAGACGCAAATGGAGCTGGATCGCCGCATGATCGGAGAGTCAATCAAGCGCACCAAAGTGCGATTGGAAACCGTCAAAAAACAGCGTAACACGCAGCGCAAGCAGCGCGCCAATGCGCAGCATTTCAGCATTGCGTTGGTGGGCTACACCAATGCAGGCAAATCTACCCTGTTTAACAGGCTCACCAAAGCCAAGGTATATGCCGCTGATCAATTGTTTGCCACGCTTGATCCCACCACGCGCAGCGTCTATTTGGGCGATGCGCAAAAGTCAGCCAGCTTGTCTGATACGGTGGGATTTATCCGAGATTTGCCGCACGGCCTGATTGACGCGTTTGAAGCGACTTTGCAGGAGGCCACGAGCGCACAAGTGCTGATGCATGTGGTCGATGCTGCTAGCCCCAATTTTCAAGAGCAAATCCAAGAGGTGCAGCGCGTGCTCGGTGAGATTGATGCGCTAGATATTCCGCAGCTCTTGGTCTTTAATAAACTCGACGCCTTACCACAAGAAAAGCGCCCGCAAAAGCTTCATGATTACTACGAAGTCGATGGTCAAAGCATTGAGCGTGTTTTTGTCAGCGCCAAAAGTGGTGAAGGGGGCGGTGAAGGCATGGAAATTTTGCGGTCAATTTTGGCGGCGCGTGCATCCCGCGCTTGACAGATTATGATCACACCCCATATGTTGCCCATGCCCACACTAGAGCCCCGAGCCATCATGCTGACGCTTAACCGCATGCTTTCCCGAATGTTTAATCTCAACGACGGCAAATGGGGGCGCTCTGATGCACCCGCATCCGCCCCCGCAGCCGCGCCCGTGCCCACCGATGGCAGCACGCCGCCCCCGCCGGCTGCTCCTGCGCCCGTATCCGCCCCAAGTCCTGCCCCCACACCTGCTCCGTCGCCTGCGCCTGGTCAAGGTGGCTCAGGCGGTAGTGGTGGCAACAGTGGCGGTCCCAACCAAGGCCCGCCCGATCTCGACGAACTCTGGCGTGATTTCAACCGCAAGCTTGGCGGCCTTTTTGGTGGCAACAAACAAGCCCCGCGCGGGGGCGAGCCCAATTGGAATCGCCATAACCAAAACAACGGCAACAACGGCAGCGGCAGCGGTGGCAACAATGGCGGCTTCCAACCCGACATGAAGTCTGCCGGCATTGGCGCAGGCTTGATCGGCGTGATTGCCGTGCTAATTTGGCTCGGCACGGGCTTTTTTATCGTGCAAGAGGGCCAGCAAGCCGTAATCACCCGCTTTGGCGCGCTCAATCGCACGGTCGATGCTGGCTTCAGTTGGCGCATGCCGTATCCATTTGAGCGGCATGAGACGGTATCGTTTACGCAAGTGCGCTCGGTCGAGGTGGGGCGCAACAGTGTGGGCGCGGCCACCGGCATCAAAGATTCTTCGATGCTCACTAAAGACGAAAACATTGTCGACGTACGCTTCACAATTCAATACAACCTCAAAAGCTCATCGCAGTTTTTGTTTGAAAATCGCAGCCCAGATGAGGCCATCCTCAAGGCAGCAGAATCTGCTGTGCGCGAAGTGGTCGGACGCTTTAATTTGGATGATATCTTGGGCCGCAACAGTGAAGTCTTGCAGCAAGATGTGCTTCGTTCAGTGCAGCAGCAGATGGATCGCTACCAAACTGGTATCAGCGTACAAAACGTGAATATTCAAAACGTGCAAGCCCCTGAGCAAGTGCAGGCTTCGTTTGACGATGCGCTCAAAGCCGGCCAAGACCGAGATCGCTTGAAGAATGAAGGTCAAGCCTACGCGAACAACGTGATCCCGAGCGCTCGCGGCACGGCATCGCGTTTGAAGGAAGAATCCGAGGGCTACAAAGCTCGCGTCATCGCGCAAGCCGATGGTGATTCACAGCGTTTCCGCTCGATCTACACTGAATATGCGAAAGCGCCACAAGTCACGCGAGATCGGATGTATCTCGACACCATGCAGCAAATCTACAGCAGCACCACGAAAATTTTGGTGGATTCGAGCAAAGGGAATAATTTGCTGTATTTGCCACTCGACAAGATTATGCAAATGGGCAATTCCTCAAGCGAAATAGCGGTGCTGCCCGGGGTGAATGCGACGCCAGCTGCTCCTAATATCGTAGCGCCTCCTGCTGCGCCCGCAGCCACACCTAGCACAGCGCGCACCAGCCGCGAGCGCGATAGCCGCTGATCGGGAGAGAATTATCATGAACAAAATTGGATTCGTTATTTCTGGTTTCTTGGTCGTGTTGGCTGTTCTGGCCTCCACGCTGTTTGTCGTTGATCAACGCCAATTCGGCGTACTCTATTCCTTCGGAAAAATCAATGAGGTGATTACAGAGCCGGGCCTGCGCTTTAAACTGCCGCAGCCTTTTCAAAACGTGGTTTTTCTTGATCGCCGTATTCTCACGTTAGACAGCCCCGAGACGGGCTCCTTGCAAACCGCCGAGAAGAAAAACTTGGTGGTCGATTGGCTGCTCAAATGGCGTATTTCTGATCCTCAGCAGTTCATCCGCACGTTTTCCACTGCAACGAATCTCGCAGGTGCCGAAAGCCGCTTGACCTCGGTGGTGCAGGACGCGCTGAAAAATGAAATCAACTCACGCACTGTGCGGGATATTTTGTCTACTGAGCGCGATAAAGTGATGTCGGGTGTGCAAAAGCGTTTGATTGAAGATGCGAAGAATTTCGGCATTGAAATCGTCGATGTGCGCATCAAGCGCGTGGATTTTCCTGGCTCGGTGACCGATTCGGTCTACCAGCGTATGCAATCAGAGCGCCGCCAAGTCGCCAATGAGTTGCGTTCTACAGGCGCCGCTGAGGCGGAGAAAATCCGCGCCGATGCAGATCGCCAGCGCGAAGTGATTGTGGCTGAGGCTTACCGCGATGCGCAGAAAATTAAGGGTGATGGCGATGCCAAAGCAGCCGCCTTGTACTCTGATGCGTTTGGCCGTGATCCGCAGTTTGCGCAGTTTTATCGCAGCTTGGATGCTTACAAGGCCAGCTTTGCGAAGAAAAGCGATGTGATGGTGCTCGATCCATCCAATGATTTCTTCCGCACCATGCGAAATGGTGGCTCAGGTGGCGGGCAGGGCAATGCTGCGCCGGCTAAGAAGTAGTTGTTAAGCGGTTTACCGGTTAGCGTATGGAAAGCTTTTTCACCGCGCTGGCCTTGGTCTTGATCATCGAGGGCTTGATGCCGTTTCTCTCACCCAAGGGCTGGCGGGGCGTTTTTGAGAAATTGATCAAACTTTCCGATGGACAAATTCGCTTTTACGGCCTCCTGAGCATGGCTATTGGCTTGGTGCTAATTTTGATATTAAGTTGACGCTGATTAGCGCGCAAAATTGGACTGCGTTTTGTAAAAACCTGCCAGCGGTGTAACATCCAGAAATCTTCAACATTTCGCTCCACAGTGAACGCCACCGCAGTGACCCAACA